>JAFWZG010000039.1 GCA_017517385.1 Akkermansia sp. | reverse complement strand
TATTTCCGCTCTGCGTATCATCGCCAAGGTCGAGAGACTGGGCGTTATTAGCGGAGGTTGTATTTCCGCTCTGCGTATCATCGCCAAGGTCGAGAGACTGGGCGTTATTAGCGGAGGTTGTATTTCCGCTCTGCGTATCAGCGCCAAGGTCGAGAGACTGGGGGGTGTTTACAGCGGGGGGCTCCGTATTGTCTGAGTTCAGGGCATACAAGGCAACGCCGGCCGCTGCAAGGCCAAGGAGAATCCATTTCCACCCGAGGCCAGTGGGGACAACTCCGCTGTCTTCCATGTAGCCCAAGAAGTGGCGGAGGGAGAGGATGGATTCTAAATCTTCTTTACCCGAGGTATCCTTAAGGCTCAGGCCCCATATGATGGCAAGTCTCTTGTTGGTGCCACTGCCATATATGCGGTAACATTCGGGCATTTTACCGGGCCTTGGAAGAGTGAAAGCTTCCACGACGCGTCGAACTTCATCCGGAAGCTGCGTATCGGAGAGCAGCGCTTTAATTTTGGTACGAAGTTTCACGAGCTCATCGGCCGGCACATTGTTGAGGGAAGGCGTGGCGGCTTCGCTGGTGCTGAGGAGTTCCCTGCCGTTTTCCACAATAGACGCGGTGACGGTTTTGGATTGACTATCATAGTCCATGCGTGGCAGGAAGGGGGAAAGCTTTTCACGCAGCAGGTTGCTATGCTCAATGAACCAGAAGTTCGGGCCGTTACGCTCAGTCTTCAGTTCACAATAATGATTGAGGTCAAAACAGAGACCTTTGTTGACGATAGGAGTGATGTTCATGGCGATATCTGTTAATTGGAGGGCAGATAGACACAGTTTGTTCAAAAAAAATCAGCACAATTGCACATGGCATTTGTTATACGTCATGCCATTTTCTGAGTTCTTAATTCCCCAAGAGCGGAGGAACTCGATTTCGCCGGTCTGAGAGCCTCTTGCATCCTGAAGCATGTATTTAGCTTCATAGGGTTCGCTCAGATAGGGCATGAAGAGTTCGTACCCGGCGGAAATCTTCTTGAGGATTTTGTTTAGATTTTCCAGGAGAAGCCTGCCGATGTTTTCTGCTTCTTCTGCATCTTTACCGCACTGGTACAAATGTTCAAAGAAGTAGCGCCCGAAAAGGAATAGGGCATTCATGGATTCTTTCTCGAGAGCAGCCGTGAAGTTTTCCGGGTTTTCACGGGCCGTTTCCACAGCGCTGGTCCAAGAGAGGAGGTTGGCCAGCATGGAGAGGAGCTTGAAATCAGGTGAAGCAGACGTAAGCGAGGCTCTCCAGCTTTCTACAAAGGGAGCCAGTGGTTCGATGTTGAGGCTGGCGGGGAGGAAGAGCTCCAGTAGTGGTGAGGCATCCTTCTGCTTATTATCGGCAGGCGCCGGCGCAGTGGATGCCGTAGCCAATTCCTGTTCCAATACGGCAATTCTACTCTTGAGGGCGCTGATGAGCTCATCTTGGGCGGCCGGTTCACCGGTAGTGGATTCCGCCATGGCGGTATCACCGGCTCGCTCGTAAACCCTCAGTTTCCTGAGAAGTTCTGTGTTTTTTTCTGAGAGTCTCAGTACTTCATCTTTTGCCGCTTCACATTCCTGCTGCAGCAGCATGGAAGGGCGGCCGGAGCCGCCTTCCTTCTGCAGAAGTTCTGTGATACCTGCCAGACTCTCCTCAATGAAGGAGAGACGCTGAGTTTTGGAATCCAGCATTTGCTCCAGTTCCCGAAGGAGCCGGCTGTGCTCTTCATCCATATCAGATTTTCCGAATAAACCCATTGTTCCGGAGGCGTTAGGGGTGACTTCTTTTAGTAGCTGCTCATGTTGAAGCAGCACTCTTCCATCCAGAAGCCAGCCTCAGAGAGGGTTCTGAGCTGAAGCTCCACCATGCTGGGGTCAAAGCTTTCTTCCGGATCTGTGGATTCCACGGAGACGAGTTCGATATCGTCCTCATCAATGGCGTACGAATCGGAGCTATTTTCGTCATAGTACTGCTCTTTGCGGCGAATGACGATAGCGAGCTGAGATTGGGGTCTGTCGTTGGCTGGACCGGTCCAGCGCAGCTTGTAGAGGCGTTCCGGCATGGTGTCATCAGCCATGTACTTCTGGCGTCCGATGTAGGAGCCAATCATGATGCCGTTACCCCTGAAGACGTTTCCGTCCACTTCAAAGGTGCGGCCTTCGTTGGTTTCCTGGTGGGGGCCATTGGGTTCAAGGAAGATACCCTCCTCTGCGAAGCCGGCGATTCTGGCGTTCGGTCTCATAAGGCCCCAGTAGTTCTTGCAGGTGGTGTGAGCCTCACGCTTGTCTTCGCGGATGTTCCAGCTGGCGCCGAGCAGGTGGTGCTTACCGGCGGTGTACAGAGCAGCACCCACGGCGGTAACCGTCTTGGCATCATCGATTCGCTGGTTATCAGTCATGGGGTACCAAGAGCCGGCCAGATAATCCTTCATGCGCACAATGCGCTGGGGACGAATGGGCAGGAAGCGGCGCAGAAGCTCCACAACTCGCGGCATTTCGGAAATCTTGCCACTGAGGGTGACCACGTCCACATCATAAGCAGCGGTGAACTTGCCGAGCGGCTCGATGCCGGGGCGCAGCACGTCCTCAATACACTTGTTGACGTCGTCCGGTTGATAGCGCAGGCGGTCCGTGGCGTTGATGAAAGTATCCGTGCCGATACCCTTTCTGCTGAGGTATTCGTTGAGCTCGTTGATGGCGCATTCATCACAGCCGCATTCTTCGATGCTGCGGAACTGCTCGCCCGCATCGCTCACGTACACACCACCGGGGCAGGTGGCTACATCCGTAAGCCACTGGCGTACGATGGGCAGGAAGAGAAGGGTGACAATGCGCTGCCACTTGGCCTTATCCGTTTGTGACTTTTTGGCTCCGGCGTGAACATCACGGAAGATGCGCACGAGCTTGTCGTCAGACTTTGCATCCAGACCGCGAGCATCCAGGAAAGCGGGCAGCAGCACTCGCTCAATGATAGCTTGCGTGACGCTGTCACCGGCGAAGGTGCTGCTGTCACGGAAGAGCACCTTGTAGCGGAGGGCTACCTGCTCACCGATGGCGTTATTGCGGTACTGAATGATGGTGGTATCAAGCGTGCCGCCGCCGATGTCCACTGTCATGACTCGCACGCGAGCGGAGCGGCTGTTACCATCCTCGCTTTCATTTCTGCCATAAAGAGAAATCCACTGGTTGGGCTGGAGGCGGCGGATTTCCGTGTAAATGAAGGGCAGCTGGGAGGCTACGGCTTCATCCAGTTCCATGCTGAGGTCGGGGCGGCCCTGCGTGGCGATAAACTGCTCACTGGTGCAGGGGGTCGTGGACTCGATGGGCTGACGGGATTCCATGTGAGCAAGAGTGAAGATGTTCACTGCCTGCTGCCAGGCTTGGCGGTAGTATTCGCGCTCCTTAGCAATCCAGCCGGAGGGGAATGTTACATTCACGCTGCGCAGGCGGCGGGCTGTGTACATATCATCCTTGCGGCGCCACTCCACAGAGGTAATCTGACGGTAAGCGGATTCAATGATGGAGAGGGCGGACCATACCATAGCGCAGGAGCGGGGGTAGGTCGGCATGGTGGGCACTGCAGAGGGGCGCTGTGCGATGTCCGGATTCTCGAAGGGGGGATTCTCAATGTCCCAGTTTCGGCCGTCCATGTACATGTAGCGGCAGATTTGTCCCTGCATGGGCGGCAGCGAGGAACGATCCTTCTTGATGGACCAGGGGTTGAAGTTCAGGTTCCAGGGCTTTTCGCCGTGGGTTAAGCCGTACTGCTCGCGGTCCCAGAGGTAACGCTTGGGAGAGCTCATGGAGATGCGCAGGCCTCGGCCCATGTCAATGTTGTGCATGAGTTTCTTGGCTTCGCGGCCCATCAGAGCCGGGGAGATTTCCACGAACATTTGCGGTACGCGCTCGGTGCAGATGTACTGCTCCGTCATCGGCTGGGCATCATTAATCAGGCTCTTGGCTTTGGCCAGAAGTCCCTCATCCTTCTTTTCCTGAACGATGGGCTCTATGCGGTACTGCTTGCTGGTCTTGAAGGGTGTGGGCTCACCATCCACGGAGGGGTAATCCCACTCGGCAAACATGGGCTGCTGAATGAGGAACCAAGAGTCTGCAATCTTTTCACCGTGGCTTTCAAACTTCTGCTTTTCTTCGTCCAGATTGGGATATTCCTGTCCGCGGGGGAGGAAGAGGACATTCTTACAAACGGCAGCCAATGAGCCGTCTGTTGCCATCTCGGGGTTATCCTCCAGAGCAAGTACCACCGTACGGGTGTTACCGAAGTCCACGATCAAATCTACATCTCGCGGGGCTGTGCGCGCTACCTGCCAAATGATATCCACCGGTTCCAGCGGGATGGTCTTGTCTTCCAGCTTTACGGAAAGCATGATGGTGAGTGCGTCCTTTGCACTGCCCGCCGGAGTGCGGCCGATGGCTTCCGGGCGGTTGTAGGCGTACGGGCTGATATTATAGGCCGTACGGTCTGCAGGCATTTCTTCCTTGGCGATTTCGCGCTCTTCATAGAGGGTGCCGCGTTCTACGGTGCCGATGTTGGTTTCCACGGCAATCCAGACGCCAAGGTTATTAGCGCCGCCCTTGGAGCCGAAGCGGTAGCGGAGCCAGCTGTGTACTTCCTCTTTCGGCTGAAGGTCTCCCGTTTCTGTGGGCGGGGGCGGAGGTACGTCGCCATTGCTTACGGCGGCGGCGTTCGCGGGGCGGGGGCGGTTCTTATTTACTACGGCATTCTTGGGCACGGCTTCCCAGGCGCAGTTGTTGCTTCTGCACATTCTGGCCAGTTTGCCGCTTTGCCCACCATGCTGAGCCAGAAACTCTTTGGGGAAAGCGATGAAGAAGTAGTGGTGCCCGGTGTTGGGCATTACGTAAAGTTCTTGAGGCATATGAAAAAGGTGTAAGAGTTACTTGTTGTAGATTTCCGTCAGTTCTTTGTCGCCGGGCTGCTCTCCTCGCTGTCCTGCCATTCCTTCGGCTTTAATGTTTTCGAGGGTGCAGAGGAAAGGAAGGATGACGCTCATGAAGTAGATGTCATCTTCGCGTTTGATTTCTTCCTTGGAGAGTATGTTATTTTGGCTAATTTTCTCCAGCATGCTGATGCATTCGGCCTCGGTCTTGTGAGCCTTGCTGCTGGGGAACATAAGCTTGGAGAAGTAGGTGGCAACCAGTCGGCGGATTTCACTGCGTTCCACATCATTGAGCGCCACGAGGTTTCTGAGCCACTTGAGGCAGGGGGAGGGGTCCAGGCGCTCCACGAGATAAGCGATAACGCGTGAGCGATGCTCAGCATCAGTGAAGCCGAGGGCCGTCTGCAGGGGCTTGCGGCGGGAGGATTCCTGCCATGCGGAGAGCTGAGCGTCCAGATAATCTCTGAGCTCAGACTGTGAAGGCGGTATGATTTCCAGCACCTCGGGTGAGATATCTTGGAAGTCCAGAATCTGTTTGGCGATGTCCACGTCCTTCAGACCGTCAGGATTATTGGAGATGGCTTGGATGATAGCCTCCAAATCTTCATCATGTGAGTCGGCTTTCTCGCCGGGCAGGGCTTCAGCCATGCAGGCATGCCAATCACCCGTGAGCTTGGTCATCTTGTCTTCCAGCAGCTGGCAGCGGCGGGACTTGCCCACCTGTGCAAGAAGGCTACGGAAGAGGTAGACACGGCCGCCGAACTGCCCTTCTTCCATGTCTGCCATGTGTGAGAGGCACTCTTCAGCACCCTTGAACTGGCGGCTGAAGTGGGGATCCGCAAGAATCTGCCTAATGACATCTGCCTTCTCCTCTGTGGTTTCCATCTGAATCTTACCATCGGGGAACATGGGATAGTTCACGCTGAAGGTATTCACCACGGCGGGGTCTGCGAGGTCACCCATGCTCTTCAGCTTACCGAATACGCCGCTGAGGCCGCTGATGCCGGTGCCGCTGGCTTTCACGACGTTCAGCAGGGAAGCGGAGAAGGTGAGAATGAGGTTAATCTGCATCTCGCGATCTCGGCTGAGGGGGGAGTGGGCCTTACCCATGGACTTGAACCACTGGCGGATGCCGTTCATCAGCTGCACAGGGTTAGCCGGATAAAGCGGGCCTGCAGGCATGCGCACCAGCAGGGAGAATGCGTCAATATTCAGGTTGCGGGCACTGCTCACTACGATGGAGGCAGTCTTACCGCGTTTCATAACCTGAGTGAGAGAAAGCATGGGGCGCACGCCGTTCTCATTCACATAGCCGAAGGAAAGCTTATCATTCGTGAGGCGCTCGGCGTTCTTGTGCTCATTGGCCACACCGGGGAAGTCCACCAAATCTGCCTTCTGGAGCAGCTCGTAAACGGCAGGGTGGGATTTCTCCATGACATCGCTGCGCAGCGGTACCATGATGAGTGAGACGAGGCCCTGACCGAGCGCAAAGTCCACATCGCTGGTGAAGAGCGGGGCGTTGCCTCCCTTCACGATGGCCACATCACCATTGCCCAAATCCTTGAGGTTACAGGCATTCACGAGGGAACGCACGTATTCGGACTCATTGTAGTACACCGCGGAGGCGATGTTGAGCATGAGGGCGCCGATTTCGATACCGCAGTAGATTTTTTTGCTGCTGAGGCGAGCGCGGGTCTCACGCAGGCGCTTGTAGAGGTCTGTCATGTTACTCCAGTTATCCCAGAGCAATTCGGCAGCAAATTTCATCACGCATTCCACGCTGGAGCAGAGTACATCGTGGTTCAGCAGGTTGCTGCGGCGGTCTTGCCACTCACTGCGCAGGTTGACGTAGCGAGGCAGATCCATGTCGATGAGAACGTCCACCACGTCCAGCACTTCAGAGAGCAGGCGGAAAGCATCCTTATCCGGCTTGCCTCCCACGTAATCCTTGGCAAGCTTCTGCACGATGGCGGGCAGGTCATCCGGGCGAAGGTGTACCTCCTTGTCATCCACCTTAGCGATGGTTTCGCTCAGGTAACCCACAGCAAGGGAAAGCAGAACTTCGCGGTCATCGGCAAACTGAATCTCAACAGGATACTCCTTGTATTTCACTGTATCAGTCAGGTGGAAGCGCGTCACACAGCCGGAGGCGTCAGCACCATGTGAGTACGGATTGAGTACGGCTACTGTACCACCTTTGTTATCACCGCTGAAGCGGGCAGGCGTTTCATCCCAGCTCAGGGCACTTCCTTGCCCATCTTCTGTGGCGCCGGCGTCAATGAACTGAGCCAGCAAGGTGGACTTACCACTTTGAGAGGGCCCCCAGAGAGCGATGGTGGGCTTGCTGTATGTGGTGCGTGCTGTTTCCACGGACTGTATCTCGGTGGCTATGCGCAGGATGCGATCCAGCCAACCACCACGGGAAAGAGTGTAAGCACCCTTACGCTTCATCCCGTGATTCCAATACCAGTCTATTAAGGTATTTTTGATATTCTTGTCGAGAATCATATATGTTTATAGTGAGTTGTTTGTTATTGGAAAATTCCGCCGATGGGTTGGTACTGAACCGGAGCGAACTGTTGGGGAGCTCTTTCCGGGGCTATTGCCTGAGTGGAGGTGCCTTTCAGGCGCATAAGCTCACGCTGAAGCATTTCCAGCTCGTTATGGAGCTGATTACATTTGTTTGTTTCAGCTGTAAGCTTTCTTTTTAAATCATTTTCAATGATAGCAATGCTTTGGACGGGAGGCTGGCTCTTTAATTTTGCTGTAGCCTCTTCCAGCTGTTGTTCCAGCTGCAACATGCGCTCATCCGCAGCAGCCTTTTCCGCCTCCATAGTGGCGATGCGTTCGTCCGCAGCAGCCTTTTCCGCCTCCATAGTGGCGATGCGCTCATCCGCAGCCGCCTTTTCCGCCTCCATAGTGGCGATGCGTTCATCCACAGCCGCTTTTTCCGCCTCCATAGTGGCGATGCGCTCATCCGCAGCCGCCTTTTCCGCCTCCATAGTGGCGATGCGCTCATCCGTGGCAGCTTTTTCTGCCTTTATGGCGGCTACGCGTTCATTCACAGCTGCTTTTTCCGCTTCCAAGGTGGCGATGATTTCATCCTTAGTGGGGCCTACGGGCTCGGCTTCCTTGAGGCTGTTGATTTCGCATTCGAATTCTATTAGCTTATTGATAATTTTGGACTTAATCATTTCTGAGTAGTCCGCGCAAGCATATTCCATATCCTCAAGCTTGTTTAAAGCTCTGAGGTTGTCAAGCTCTTCTCCCCGCATGATAATTATATCCTGCAGCTCGTATATATCCAGCTCGCTATATTTACTTTTTGCTGCGTCGATATCGAAATCCATGACAATCTAAAAGTTAATTGATAAAGGTGAAAGATGAAGCGTTAGAGAGCAGTGGAAATATTCTGCGTAACCTGCCGCCCATTCGGCAAACGAAGGGTGAAAGCTGTTGCTCCGGGGGACATAGTGAAATCCATGATGGCCGGAAGCGCTTCATGGAAGGGAACTCCATTGATAGGTTTAACAGGGAGGCCGTTGCTGTCAATGATTTCAGCGCCTTTGCAGAGAATGAATCTTTCAGAGGCTGTCTCCGCAAATATTTCTTCTTTCTTCCTCATGTCAGCCGCGAGTTTGAAGTCCCACAAATCCTGATTCGGGACGCCGTAGTCTGAGCTTGTATCCAAATCATCGAGTTCGCAGAGTGCGCGAGCGGTCTGGCTGTTCGGTAGACTCAGTTCTTGCCCTAAGCCGATAAGAACGAACTTGGTATATCCGCGTTTGCCTTCACTCATTTCCTGACAGATGGTTTTACTGAGAGCTTTTACTTCTTCTAAATCACTGATCCTGCCATTCGTCAAGAAGAGGCAGAGAAGCCAGCTGCGGGAATCAAAGTGATTCAGGAAATAGCGAATGGCCGGTGCAAGGCAGGCGGTTTGGCCGGCGTTTGCCGGAAGCCCGAAAGTATGAGTTTCAGCTGCGCTTCGGGTAAGCTCTCCGATTTCTTGAATCTCTGAGCCTTCGGAGCCGCCTTCTATTTTGTCTTTTTTGTTTAGCCCGAAATAGATGGCGGTTGTCTTTCTATCTTTGTCAAAGTCGGCAAGGAATGAAGCCATGCTTCTAGCAACCGTCTCTACACAGTTGGGGGAAATAATGCCACCGAATAAATCACTTACACTGCGGCCTCCGTATATATCAGCCATAGAGCTTGCGCCATTAATCGCTAGCCCTGTCTGAGCATGTTCCAGAATAGGCCGCATTAGTACATACGCCTTCACTCTCACGGAGCCATCTTGCAATTTCCATGCATTGACTTCTCCGAAAGTGTCTTGGATGAGGCTTGAAGCGAGCTGTGTCATCTGAAAAAATAATAATGATTGAAGAGGATAACTCCTCGGAAGAGATCATTCGTAATAATACCTTCGCTCCCATGTGCTGTCAAGGGAATTTTGTGAGCGTATCGCTGAAATCTGATTGTATCAGAAACAGCCTACTGATAAGGTAGACTCAAAAACTATCCGCTTTGTTCAGTGATAATCGTTATTTTTTTTCGTTAGGGCTAAAAGGGAGAGCATTAAGGCTATAGGTGCGTTTAAAATCAAAGCCGGAATGGTCAGGTATATGCCGTCTTCATTCGGTGTGGGGGATATGATATACCAGAGCAGGCAAGTGAGCAGGGGGAGCAGCAGGCAGATGTACGCTGTACTCGGATTGCTGATTCTGTTCATCTTTTTCAGGCTGAGTAAATACGGTATTCCGCACAGGAGGGCTGGGATAATCAGCAGCACATGCAGTAATGCGGTTTCGGCATATCTTTGCCATTCGGGGGCGCCGAGGTATATTTTATCCGGGTATGTAGCAGGGCTTGGGCTGCGTGCCGGCTCTAGCGTTCCGTATTCGGCCAGGTACAGGCAGCGGCCATCCCGTAGCTGAATGAGCCAGGGGGTGCAGTCCAGTGTATATTCCGGAAGATCACTTTGGACGATGAGTTTTTCGCTGCGGTTGTAAACGTGTCTGACGGCGGTGGTACCACCTTCGCGGGAGATGGCTTTGTTAATTTCGGCGTAGTGTTTGCGGGGGAGTTCGGCCGGAGTGAGCTGGAGATTACTCAGCGCGGTTTGTATCCATTCCTCTGAAGCGGGAAAGGAGAAGTACACCGGGCGCCATTCCTGAAGCTCATGGTCATACCCATTCGGGTGGAATACCATGCGCTCCGGGGAGTCTCCCAGCCAAGGCGCTGCGGCGGAAGCCCATGCACGTTCAGCCGCCAGATGCTCCAGCAGGTGGATGCCGCTGCTTGCGCACAGGTAGAATATGAGTGGCACTAGAAGCGTGTATCGCAGAACGGCTTTCATTCAGCAGGAATCAGGGGTGCGAATACTGGCGGATGAGGGCCTCGGGGGAGGGCTCTCTTCCAAGGAAAGCACGAATTTGCTCCGCAGCGGGTATGCTGCTGCCACGGTTCAGAATGGCGCGGCGATAAGCTGCCCCGGTGGCCGGATTCAGAATGCCTTCTTGACGGAAGCGGTTGAAAGCATCCGCTGCCAGCACTTCGCACCACTTGTAGGTGTACAGGCAGGCGGCGTACCCCTCCGAGAATACATGGGTAAGTGTGCGGAGTTCACTCGGTGGCTGTACTGTGTACGGGAACAACCAAGGCCCTATAATTTCGTTTGTTACCTCCTCCAAGGGGCGACCTCGGTAGCGCTCCATATAGTTCATGTGGAGCTCTAAATCCAGCTTGGATGCCAGCAGCATACGCATGTGGGATTCGATGGGGTTGCTCCCTCGTGAGGTTGCCAGCTGCTGTGCCAGCTCAGCGGGAAGGGGCTCGCCGGTTTCATGGTGGAAGGCAAAGGTGGCGAGGGCTTCCGGCTCCCAAATCCAGTTTTCCTGCAGGTGGCTGGGCATTTCCACGAAGTCTCGCTCCACTTCAGCGGTGCAGTGAGGCCTGATTTCGCCGTGGCCGAGCATCATGTGCATCAGGTGGCCGAACTCATGGAAGAGCATGTAAAGGTCGCCGTGGTGCAGCAGCTGCCGGCGGCCGGGGGCGGGCGACGCGAAGTTTGCCATGAGGGCAGCCAAGTGTGGCTCTCCCACGCTGCCATCAGCGGCGGGATTGCCGTCTCTCAGCGGTATGCACCAAGCCATGGCGCGTTTGCCCGGGCGTTTGTAGAGATCCAGATAGAAGCTGCCCATGTGTGTGCCGGTTTCGGCATCTGTTGCCTTGAAGCAGCGTACAGTCGGATGCCAGACTTCCACGCTGCCTTCCGGGCAGGTTTCCTCCGGCTTGAGGCAGACGCAGGGGAGTTCTTCAAACTTAAGGCCGAGTAGGTTACTCCAGATGTTCAGTAGCCCATCAATGACTTTTTCTTCCTGCAGGTAGGGGGTGATGGCTCTTACGTCGAACTGATTACGCTGTGGGGGGATGTGGCGGTTCAGGTAGGCCGTATCCCATGGGTTAACGGCGCTGAGCTCCTGCCCGCAGGCTTGGGAATAACGCTGCATTTCGGCTGCTACATAGGCATCCCACGCGGGCTTACTGCGCTCCAGCAGGTCATTAATGAAAGCGAGGGCGGCTTCTCCGCTGCCCATCATGCGGTGGGCCGCTTCCATATCCGCGAAGTTCTTGTACCCCCGCAGGTTGGCCAGCTCGTGGCGCAGCTCTAGTATGCGTGCGATAATGGGCTCCGTATCAAGTGTGCGGGATGTGCCAGCTGAGGTGATGCCCAGCCAGCAGCGGCGGCGGGTTTCCGGCACTTTACAGTATTGCAGCACGGCATTGGCGGGTGAGGTCGTCAGGTTGATGAGCCATGCCGGTTCCTCAGGGGTGGCGAGGCCTCTCTGCTGTGCTTCTTGGGCGGCACGGTTCATCCATCCTTGGGGCATGCCTCTAAGTTCATCGGGGTCTGTGATAACGAGCTCCCATATTTGCGGGGATACTTTGGCGTATTGGCTGAAGCGGAAGCCGAGCTTGGTGAGCTCCAGTTCAATCTGCGCTTTTCTGGCCTGTTGTTCCGGGCTGAGGAAGATACCACTTTCGGTGAGCTGAGCCATGGTCTGCTGCACGAAGCGCTGTTTAGCCGGGCTTAGTTCCTGCACCCAAGGGGCGGAAGCTGCGCTCCTGAGCACCTCAGCAATGCGAGCCGTGTACGTGCCATCCGCGCGGAAGGCGGTTGTTTCCTGCATTAAGGTCTCCATCATGTGTTGCATCTCTCTGTTCCCTAGGGTGAGGTGCAGGTGGTAGACGTAGTTCATGGTTTGCTTGAGGTTTTCATCAGCCTCATACAAAGCGAGGAATGTGTTTTCGAATGTCGCGGTTTCCGGAGTGACGGCTGCGATAGCGGCGTAACGCTCACGGGCCTCCGCGATAGCGATTCGGACGTCATGCAGCGCCTGCTGCGGCGTCATGCGTGACCATGCGGGGTACAGAGCTGTGCGAAAGAAGGGCGTTTGCTGTGCTTCTGCTGCGGCTATCTGCTGGGGGGCTGGCTGCTCAGCAGGAAGAAGGGGAGATAACCCGAGCAGGGTACTAAGGAGGATAAGAGCAGTAGTCTTCATGGCGTGGGGGAGGTGTGTGGCTGGTATCGGCGCATGAGCGCCTCAGGGGTGGGCTCTCGGCCCAGAAAATCACGAATTAGTTCGGCTGCAGGGACGCTGCTGCCTCTGTTCAGGATGGTGCGGCGATATTCCGCGCCGATAGCGGGGTTCAGAAGGCCTTCTCTGCGGAAGCGTTCAAAGGCGTCCGCTGCCATGACTTCGCACCACTTGTAGGTGTACAAGTTGGCAGCGTAACCATCCGATATGCAATGAGTCATCGTGCGCATGACGCTGGGCGGCTGCTGGGTGTAGGGCATGCTCCATGGGGCGAGAATCTCAGCTGAGACTTCATCCAGTGGGCGGCCTTTGAACTTTTCATCGTAGTACATGTTCATCTCCAAATCCAGCTTGGCGGAGCAAAGCATGTAGATGTGCTGCTGGATGGGAAGATGATTCAGACCAGCTGCCAGCATGTCTGCGAGATGGGCGGGCATGGGGTCTCCGGTTTCAAAGTGGCAGGCAAAGGTGCGGAGGACTTCCGGGCTCCAAATCCACGTTTCCATCAAATGGCTAGGAAACTCCACGAAATCTCGCTCCACGCTCATGGCATGATGTGCGCGAAGTTCGCCATGTGCCAGCATGATGTGCATCAGATGCCCGAACTCGTGGAATAGTGTGTATAAATCATTGTGCGTGAATAAGTGCGGGTGCCCCTCTTGCCTCGGTGGTGGGGTGAGGTTGGCACACAGGCATGCGAGGTGCGGGGTGCCTACGCCGCCGCCCGGGGCCGGATTGCCGAAGCGCAGGGGCATGCACCATGCCTGGCTCCGTTTATTCCGGCGCGGGTATAAATCCAGATAGAAACTACCTAAGTGGCCTCCGCTCTCAGCATCATATACGGCAAACGCGCGTACCTGCGGATGCCATACTTCCACGTGCCTCTCCGGGTAAGCTGCTCCTCTGGCCACGCAAGCCGTGGGCAGTTCCTGAAAGCGTATGCCGAGCATGCCGGCCCAGAGGTTCATTAAGCCATCCAGTACGCGGTCCGCCTGTAGGTATGGGGTGAGGGCCGCTGCATGGAATGCCGGAGCGCGTCCCGGCAGCATATTGTCATAATATGCTTCATCCCAAGGATTAATCTGTTGCAGCGGTCTGCCGTACAGTCGGGAGTGGCGCTCGAGTTTTTCTGCCACATAGGCGTCCCACGCAGGCTTGCTGTGTGCCAGCATGTCATTCACAAAGGCCAGAGCGGCCTCCGCATTTCCCATCATTCGGGTTCGGGTCTGCAGGTCGGCATAGTTCCTGAAGCCGAGCAGGTTAGCTTTTTCCTGCCGCAATTCCATGATGCGCGCGATGATGGGCTCGTTGTCCGCCATGGCATGCATGGTGCCGGCTGAGTGGACGCCAATCCAACACTTGCGGCGTGTTTCTTCCACTGTGCAGAGGCTCAGTACCTGATGTGCGCTCTGCTCTGTCACTAACCACGCCGGATTTTCGGCGGATGCGCTGCCTTGTGCTATGGCAGCTGCGGAGGCCTGCTGCATCCATTGTGCTGGCATGCCGTGTAACTCGCTCTGATTTGTAATGAGAAGCTGCCAGCGTGAGGCCCCCTGAGCGGCGTAGGAATTGAAGACGTAGCCAAGTTGCTTGAGTTCCTGCTCGATTTCAACCAGTCTTGCTCGTTGCTCCGAGGAAAGCGTTATTCCGGAGAGCTGCATGTCATCCAGAATACGCCGGGCAAAACGCTGCCTGGCAGGGCTTTGCTCCTGCATGAAGGGCGCTGCTGCCGCTTGTTGTAACACGGCCCATATCTGCGCAGGATTCGGGCGGCTTTTTTCATGCTCCGCAATGGCGTTTCCCATGGCGTTCATGACACGCTGCCATGTGGGGTGGCTTGCTATGTTCGAGATGTGATAGAGAAAACTCTGTACTTGGCGCAGGTTTTCATCAGATTCATAGCAGGCCAGAAAGGTGTTTTCAAAGGTCATTTCGTGCGGCTGCAGCTCTGCGATGGCCGCTTGCTTACGCGCCGCTTCTGCAAGGGCTGCGTGCACATCACGCAGAGCTCGCTGCGGTGTCATCTGTGACCAGCGTGGGTACTGTTCCGTGCGGAAAAAGGGGTGAGCCTGCAGCTCTGCCATTGGCTGAGCAACCGGCTGAGCCGGGCTCATACTGATGAAAAGAAGCGGTAGAAGGAGCAGGTGTCGTATAGCCATGGCCGGAGCAGTGAATTAGGGTATCATACGGACCAAGGGGACGCGTTGTAGGCGGCGTCTGCCGCGGAGCTGACGAGCATGCGCACGCGGTCTACATCTGCCACGCGCAGGAAGCCTCGCGGCGTGCGGGTTTCGGTGCGCTCATCGTAATCGTGATCGAAGATGACATCGCCGCTGCCATCCGCCTCTTCGTTTACCTTTTGAATCATGCCGAGCATCAGAGGCCATTCTTGCAGCTCTCCGGTGGTGAGGAGTACCACGGCGCGTTTGGCCGTGAGCAGGTAAAGCGGGACTGCTGCCGCGGCGGGTGCGGGGTGAGGACGGCTACCGAAAAGTACTTTCAGCTTTGCCATAAAGCCTTCCGGTTGCACGGTAACTGCTGTCGGGGCCGTGGATAGGGGCTTGCCGACCCACAGCAGCTCCTCCTGCGGGCGCAGGATGGCATGTACACGGGCCTGTTCATCGGCAGTGAGTGTGTTCATGTATGAGAGCCTAGCAGATAAGGCGTGTGGTGTCAATGTTTTGTTGCGCGTAAATGAGCCAGCACGGAGGATTCTTCTTGCCAAGTTCGTAGCGTTTCTGTAGAATGAGTTCAGTTAACTTTAGTGCTACCATGCAAGAGAAAAAAACAACTCTCCGTAAAGTAAATAAAGTAGTCATGCCTACCGGCATTGGTGGCATGCTGATGGTAACGACTGATTTCGTCCCCGGGCGTGAGATTACCAAGACAATCGGCCTAGTCATGGGCAGTAGTGCTCAGGTGCTGGGGATTTCCAAAGGGCTGACAGCCGGGCTGGGGCAGCTACTGGGCGGAGGTGATGTGCCGGATTATAATGCACTGCTGCAGACTGCGCGTCAGACGGCACTGAGCAGGCTGATGCAGCAGGCCGTTGCGGTTAGGGCAAATGCCGTGGTTGGCATACGCTTGACGACTTCTGATATCGGGGCGGGCGTGGCTGAAGTATGCGCGTACGGTACGGCTGTGAAACTTGCAGATGAATAAAGTGATAGAAAAATTACTCCGACGAGAAGGGGCAGAGCTATTTTTTTCCTTCCTTCATCATTCGGATTACAGCTATTGTATCCACTGGGCTGAGGCTTGCTTGGCGGATAACCTCGGAGAAGAGCTGGACGCCGCCCTATTGGAGCTCGCTCCTTGGATGGGCAGTGTAGAGCGAACTTCGTACTGTGAGTTTGAGGACGCTATGCGCCGTTTGTGCATGGCGCTGGGCGTAGAACTGCCGGACGCTGAGTTAGCCGGGCAGCTGTGGTTGTTGTACGAGATTCGCCATGGTGAGGCAGAGAGCTTTCCTTGGGTGCTCGGTTATCCAGTTTTCTCGTGTGGCGGGGTATATGCAGAATTGTATTCTGCTTATACTTTGTGGGAGGCGGCCACACGTAGCCCTGATAAAGCCTCTGAACCGTACCGTGAGGCCCTCATGATGGAACTTACTCGGTTAAGGCGTGAGCTTTCCGTGCAGGTGCGCGATGGCCACCTTGTGTTGACACGGGTGCGGGATTATTGAGCCTGTTGTTCGGTACCGAGCACTTTGGCGGCGAAGGCGGCGTAGTCCTGCTCAAAGATGAGGGAATCGTGTTTGCTGGTCTGCACCTGTTCGAAACCGTAGCGGCGGGAAAACTCTGCTCCCTCAGGGGTGACATTATCCGTGATGATGCGGCGGCAGCGGGATTTGACGGGCTCGTATTGCTCTACTGCTAGGGAGATCAGGTGGCGGGTGAGTCCCAGCCCGCGATAGGCCGGCTCGGTGAGTACACAGCACAGGAACATGTGCAGCGGCTCCTCGCTCTCATCAAATGGGTCAGCAAGCCCTTCGAGGGTGAGAGTATGATCGTTGAAACTGCCTTCGCGAAGTGCTTTGTATATGGGCTCTTTTACCGGGAAAAGATTCACGAACGCGACTATCTTTCCTCCAATGGCGGCGGCGATAGTGGTGCCGGGGTAGCGCTTGTACCAGCGGTAGGCTTCCGCAGCCGGGGTGATGCAGTCTTCTCCGTAGTACTGGGCTTCGAGCGCCGCCATTTGTTCGAAGTGCTGCTCTGTCAGTTCGTCCACAATCTCAAGAGTGGGTCCGCTCTTGGACAGAATGAATGACAGGAGTGCGGCGACAAATAGGACCACGCAAATGGCTGTGGAGAGTACTTTTTTCGCAAGGTCTATATCACCTTGGGGCCCACTGCCGATGATGAAGTAGGCGGCAAACGCCGCAATCATCCCTATCAGCAGTACAATGGCTGCTCCCTTATTCGCTTTCCAGAACATGTGCGTGGTGTATGGGAAAAGCGCGCAGGGCTGAGCCTGCGCGCTGTGTTAAGTTGGTTAGCCTGATTTTAGTAATTCTGAGCCAGAATAGCGAAGTGTGCCTGCGGGTGGTCACACACAGGGCATACCTCGGGCGCCTTCTTGCCGATGCAGATGTGGCCGCAGTTGGCGCACTGCCAGATGGTGTCACCCTCGCGGGAGAAGACGATGCCTTCCTCGATGTTTGCCAGCAGCTTGCGATAGCGTTCCTCGTGCTGCTTTTCGATGATGGCCACACCCTCCATCTTCTCGGCGATTTCGTCAAAACCTTCGGCGCGAGCTTCCTCGGCAAAGGTCTTGTACATGTCCGTCCACTCATAGTTTTCGCCGGATGCGGCATCGGCAAGATTGGTCATGGTGTTAGGCACGCTGCCGCCATGCAGGTACTTGAACCACAGCTTGGCGTGCTCCTTCTCATTGTGTGCAGTCTCCTCAAAAATCTTGGCAATCTGCACGTAGCCATCCTTCTTTGCGCGGGATGCGTAGTACAGATACTTCGTGTGAGCCTGGGATTCGCCGGCAAAAGCGGCGGCCAGATTTGCCTCAGTCTTGGTGCCTTTAAGGTCTTTCATAATGCTGTATCTTGGTGTATGAATTTCTCCGCTGCCTCAGCGGCTATGCGTAATATAGCACGGAAATTTAAAAAAAGCAAGATTAAAATAATTCTAAATTTTATTGGGGATGTTTCAGATTTGCTGATGCGGGGGGGATAATCTTAACCACAGAAAAGGGTGCCGGAAGAAAAAGGACTGCCTCAATTTGGGTTCTGCGTTAAAAAAACTGCACACAGCGTTGGCCGTGTGCAGATAGAGAAAGAATGGCTGAAGGGCCTGCTTACATCTTGAAGTGTTCGCCCAGATAGATTTTTCGGGTCTTGGGGTCGTTAGCAATCTCTTCAGAGCTGCCTTGCTTAATGACCTTGCCTTCGAAAAGGATGTAAGCGCGGTCCACGATGCCGAGGGTTTCGCGCACGTTGTGGTCCGTGATAAGAATAGAGAGACCGTCCGTCTCACGCAGGGATGCGACGATGTGCTGAATATCCTGCACGGCGATGGGGTCCACACCGGCGAAGGGCTCGTCAAGCATGAGCAGGGTGGGGTTACTGGCCAGAGCGCGAGCGATAGTCAGGCGGCGTTTCTCACCACCGGAGAGCTGGATGGCTTGGCTATTGCGCAGTTTGGTGATGTTGAAGCGCTCGAGAAGTTCATCAGCTTTTGCCTTTTTCTGTTTGGAGGTGAGATCCTTGCGTGTTTCCAGAATGGCCATCAGGTTCTCGATGACGGAAAGCTTGCGGAAGATGGATTCTTCCTGCGGCAGGTAGCCCATGCCGAGGCGGGCTCGCAGATGCATGGGCAGGCCGGAAACGTCCTGCCCGGCGAACATCACGCTGCCGGCATCAGGGCGAACCAAGCCGGCCACCATGTAGAAGGAGGTGGTCTTACCGGCGCCATTTGGCCCCAGAAGGCCCACGATTTCACCGGCGTGTACCTCCAGACTCACATTATCTGCGACTTTGCGCTCGTTGTAGGATTTACACAGCCCCTCGGCTTTCAATAAAATCTCTCTGTCCATAGAAAAAAAGTTATCAGTCGTTTTAGTTATCAATCTGGTCACGGACGCGTGTGGCAGAGGTGCTTTGCCGTGCGCCGCTGATACGCACATTATTGTTACGATCCACCACTACGCGAGCTCCACCGCCGGAGGCGATATGCGTGTTACGAGCATCTTGCAGGGTGACGCGGTTACCGCTGAGGGTCTTGGTGCCGGTGGTGCCGTCTACGCTGAGTCTGTCGCCGGTGGCTCTCAGCATGCGCCCGGAGTTATCTCTGCCAGCAATGGCAACATTACCCTCAGCCGTGGCGATACGTACCCCTGCCATCTCATTGTTCTGAGCGGCATCAGGCGGGAGTAATTCTACGTGAATGGGGCCGGTACACTGCATGGAACCCTGCGGGGTCTGAATCGTGCCACCATGGGGGGTATTAGCCACCTTCAGGCCCGCATAATTGAACACAAGCTGGGGATAACGTTCCATGACGGGGCGGTTCTTCTCCTCCGGACCGGGGTAGAGGGAGAGCTCCAGCTCACCATTTGCGGAAAGCCTACCGCTATCGGCAATCATCCGGGCGCGCGGGCCGAGGTGTATTTTGCCGACTTCGCGGTTCAGGGTAAGTGTTTCTGTACACGTGGCTACGGTGGGAGACTGTTTGCCCGGGAGTTCTACAGTGAGCAGCTCACCCATCATCATCAAATCGCCATTTGAAGCAAGATTAAGGGAGGCGGCTCCATTCTCTGAGGTGGCTGCGAGTCTGTGGCCGTTGTAACGCAGTTCAGCAGTATTGCCGGCGGCTGCTGTAAGGGTGGCTTCCGCTGTCAGGAGGTTGATGTCCGCCTCATCCGCGGTAATGGAAAAGCCTTCCTCCTGCTCGCTGCTGCGGTGCTGAATGCTGAGGCCGCCCGTAGTGCGAATGGAGGCGATATCTCTGTATCCGGCAATGGCCAGATTCAGCATTCCTGCCTTCTCCTGCTGAGGAGCTGTAGCCTCCGCCTCCGGCTGGAGTAGAATATCCACACGCCCTCGGGCGCAGACCTTGCTGAGCGCGTCTTCTGCTGTTAGGCCGTTCGGCAGGCTAATAGTATGAGTCTCCGCTGTGAAAGTGATGCAGCCGGAAGTACTGAATGTGCCCGGGAGGGCGTCAGCTCCTTCCTCTGCACTGGGGCGAGCGTATACGCCGTGGATGGTGTCACCTTGCAGGGTGATATCACCATTATTTGCCAGTTTCAGGAAGCCATTTGTGTAAAGCTTCTGCTCTCCGTATACGAGCGCTGTTTCTTCGCCGCTGATGTGGACTTCTCCTGTGGCGCCGTTATATGAGAGCTCATCACCGTGAATTTCGGAGGCGGGACTGCCATCAACCGCCGGACGTGTCAATACCACTTTGCCGCGCGCCGTGCCGGATTCTACCCCCTCAATCGTTATGCCGGTAAACTGCGACATGAAGTCAGAGCCTGTTTCGTTCTGCTTCACCACGAGCTTCAGTACGAGGCTTTCTTCTGCGGATATGGTGCCGTCCGGGGTGCAGAGGCTGGTGGGGCCGCTAAAGTGCAGCGTGTTGGTTTCTGCCCGGTAATAGGCTGTGCCGTGCTGGTTAATTAGCGTGCTAGTGCGGCCTTCGCTATCCACCCACTGCATGTTAATAGAATCGGAGCGGAAAAGAATGTCTCCGTTCGTATCCGCAAGGATGATTGCAGGTGTGTCCTGCGCGGAGGTGAGGAGAAGCTGAGAGCCACTGTGGCTGATGGAGAGGCGTGACGCGTCCTCATTGGCGGCTTCCAGATATATCAGGTTTTTAACGGCGTCCACTATGGCCGTGCCGGCATTGATGCTGACCGGCTCACCCTGTTCTTCCGTCAGGATGATGGTATGCTCAGGCTCTTCTTCTTGTTCTGGCTGTGCGGCTGACGGCCGGGAGGCACTCGTTTGGGCTGCCTTCACCGTTTCGCTCTGGGGAAATTGGATGTAGAGTCGGTCCGCGCAACGCAGCTCCAAGCGGGAATCCGCTACGCGGACGTTATTCAGGTATACTAAGCGGGCGTTGTTCGCGTCAAAGAGCATGCCGCTATCCGCCACAGCCACGGTATCCGTGCCGTTTTGTTCCGGCATGGAGGTATCAGGCTCTTCGGCAGGGAGCGGCAGAGCCCCAAGGAGGCTGATGATGGCTTCATCGGTCGCGTTTCTGTTAAGCTGCAGCTCTTCTATAGTCTGCATGCGTTCCGCCATAGCTTGCTGCAGTTCCGGAGGCGTGGCTGCAGAGGCTGACACGGCGGCCAGTAGGCATAAGACAGCGCGCAGAGGTTTCATCTTTCCCCGTTTTTTCGGTTGAATGCTGAGTTATTCACGGTGGTGCGAACAGGCCCTCGCAGAATACCCGTATTAGTGTTAGTGCTGAAAATAACGCCTTCACCACGAGCTGAGAATCGGGGGCTGGTCACCTCTGCGTTGCCCGTTGTTGTTACGGCTGATTTACTGAAATCATAATCAGCCTGAGGGCAGAATACTGTGGTGACTTCCCCGTTTTCTGCATAGAGCTGAGCGCGGATGCCGGTGAATCTGATTTCTGAGCGA
Source organism: Akkermansia sp. (assembly GCA_017517385.1). Lineage (GTDB taxonomy): Bacteria > Verrucomicrobiota > Verrucomicrobiia > Verrucomicrobiales > Akkermansiaceae > Akkermansia. Next base: position 57,790 of record JAFWZG010000039.1, on the reverse strand, counting down.
GTGAGAATTTCCAGCAGCTCCGTCATCAGCAGGGCTGATACACGGTGATTTTCATAACGCGGCAGGGAAATGCCCCGTATCTTGCTGCCGGGAGGCAGTAACTGCAGGCCGGGGAACTCATTGCCTACTAAATCATCCACCGGCACTTCCCCCACAGCTGTGGAGGTAAGTGCCGTAAGGGCGCAGAGGGTGATAAGGCAGCGCTTCATCAGGACATCTGGTCGTATGCCTTGCGCACGAGCTGCATATTGGTCAGCACGCGCTCCAGATCATCCAGGCGAACCTGGTTCGGGCCATCGGACATGGCGTTGTCAGGGTCACTGTGAACTTCCATGAAGACGCCATCGATGCCGGCGGCCATGGCTGCGTTGGCCAGTACGGGGGCCAAATCACGGTCACCACCAGTGGCGCCACCGAGGCCGCCGGGACGCTGTACGGAGTGTGTGGCGTCAAATACTACGGGGCAACCGAACTGGCGCATCCAGTACAGACCGCGCATATCTACCACGAGGTTGTTATAACCGAAGGTGGTACCGCGCTCGCAGAGCATGAACTTATCGCAACCGAAGGCGTGCATCTTTTCGCAGATGTTTTTGCAATCCCAAGGAGCAAGGAACTGGCCTTTCTTGATGTTCACGGGGCGGCCTGTCTTGGCGCAGGCTTCTAAAAGGTCGCTCTGGCGGCACAGGAAAGCAGGAATCTGCAGCAGGTCTACGTACTGAGCGGCGTATTCTGCCTGTTCTTCAGTGTGGACGTCCGTTACCACGGGAATCTGCAGTTCTTTGCCGATTTCGGAAAGGATGCGGCAGCCTTCAGCGATGCCGAGGCCACGGAAGCTCTTCACGTTGGTACGGTTGGCCTTGTCATAAGAGGCCTTAAAGATGAAGGGAACGCCCATGCGGGTGCAGATTTCCTTAATGCTGCGAGCCATCTGCCAAGCGAATTCTTCGTTCTCAAGAGAGCAGGGCCCGAGCAGATAGAAGGGAGCCTTGCCGCCGATTTCTACGTTCTGAATGAGGAAGGACATGAGTAAAAGTGTGTTTAATGATGCGTATATTATGCCGTAAGTCCGGCGTGAAGTCAATGAGATTCCTGTATTTTCTTCTCTCTTTCCTTGAAAAACAGGTCAGAGATGGTCAATATCAAGAGAGTAGCAGCAGTCTGACCGGGTTATACAGCAGGGCTCGCAGTGCAGCGGCGATGCGGTTGGCTTCTTGCTCCGGCAGAGTGGCGGCTGCATAGAAGGTGTATGAGAGGGTGTTTTTGTACTTCTCATCGGTGCCGGCCCGGATGGTATCTTTTTCGCGGCTACCGCGTGCGAGCATGGCAAAGCCGGGACGATTGCCGGACTGAAGGCGGGCTGCTACTTGGTCTCGTGAGGTGTGGGCGTCACACACGATGATGTGGGGCGCGAAGTTTTCGGGAACCGGTTGAGGTGCGGCGGTTTCCTTGGCTATGCGGTAAATGCTCTTGTTCTGGGCGTTTTCAATGGCGGTAACCATGTTGCCTTTGTGCTCGAAGAGCATGACGTCAATTTTGCCGGAGGGATCCAGCCATGAGGGGCAGGTGGAGCAGGCTTTTACGGCGGCCCGAATAATATAGTCAAAGAGAGAATAGCGGTTCTCCAGCAGTTTTTCGCACTGCACGGCGATGGGCATGCTGATGGCGACAAGCGCGCTCATATCCACCTCGTCATCATAGATGTAATAGCCGTCCTTGGCTTCGCGAGTGGGCTGAGAGGCAGGGTCTGCCAGAATGGTGCCGCCGCGTTTCTGTGGTGCGCTGCCGGCTGTTAGTACATCAGCGGCCATGATTCTGCCACGGGGGCCGGAGCCACTGAGGGTGGCGGGGTTAATGCCGCGGGCGGCACATAATTTCGCAGCTAAGGGAGAGATGAGCATGACGGCAGTGGCTGGAGAAAAGCGGTTTTGTTTTGTGGGTGACCCCCGGTAACAGGAGTTTGTTGCTACCGGGGGCCGGAAATGATGCTGTAGCTGTGGGCTTATGCCGTGTAGCGTACTTCGCCGTCAATGATGGTCATCACGGTGTCGTACTCGGCGTTCAATAGCACGAGGTCGGCGGTGTAGCCGGGGGCTACCTTGCCCAAGTCGTACAGGCCCAGAGATTGAGCTGCGTTCCAGGATGTGGCCTTCACCAGCTCGCTGAGGGGCTTGCCTGTAAGCTCCTGTACATTCTTCAGACCCTTGGCGAAGCGCAGGGTGGAGCCGGCCAGATTGCCGCTCTCCAGACGAGCTACGCCGCCCTTCACGATGATGGGTAGGCCGCCCAGCTGGCCGGGGCCATCGGGCATCCAAGAGCAGGCCAAGGAGTCCGTAATCATAATCATCTGAGAGATGTCCTTGTTGGTGAAGGTGAGGTTCAGCATGTCCTCACACAGGTGAATCTTGTCGCAGATGATTTCAATCTTAATATCCTTATCCAGCATGCCGGAGCCCACGAGGCCGATTTCGCGGTGGTGCTGGGGGCTCATCTGGTTGCAGAAGTGGGTGAGGTGCTTCAGGCCGGCGGCCTTGGCCTTCTTGAAGTCTGCGTAGCTGGCGGCGGAGTGGCCGGCAGAGCAGGTGATGCCGATGGCGCTTGCCTTGGCGATGAAGTCTACGGCGCCGGGCATCTCGGGAGCCATGGATATGTAGAGCACGGGGTAGATATCATTGAGCATGCTGACTTCCTCGAAGTCTGCTGGGCGAACGAAGGCGGGGTTCTGAGCGCCGCACTGTTTGGGGTTGATGTAGGGCCCTTCCAGGTGTATGCCGGGGGTCTTGGAGCCATTCGGGCTCTCGGCGTATTCCTTCACCACGCGGCATACATCGGCCAGTGTGTTGGTGCCGAGGGTCAGGGTGGTGGGCAGCCAAGTGGTCACACCTTCCTTCATCTTGCAGTCAGCGATGGTGCGGATGCTCTCTACCTTGCAGTCGCAGGTATCACAGCCGCCGGCACCATGGGAGTGGATGTCGATGAAGCCGGGCATGAGCATAGCGCCGTCGGCATCGATGGTCTTATCAGCCTCGGTAGTCTCGCCGGGCATGAGAACAGCGGCAATCTTCTTGCCGTCAATGAGTACGGACCCGCCCGCGATGTCTACGCCGGGGGAGATGATACGTGCATTAGTGATGAGCGTTTTCATGGTGTGCGTAACGTAAGGGGGCGCGTCAGTACGCCTCCTGTTTCCTGCCTGTATTCTACCCGTTCAGACGGCGTCTTTCAAGATAAAATCGGGTCACAGGCTAATTTTTTACGCACTTGGAGGGGGAATTAGTGCTCCAGTAGCTGCCGCTGCCAGTTCATGAGCTTGCTCATGCCGCGCTCATAATCATTGGCGATGGATTCCAGCTGGCTGCGGGTAGCAATGATGCAGGGCTCCAGATTGAGTGTCTCAGCCAAGACGTTACGGCGCTTCTGCCAGTGCTCTAAGCGCTCTTCAAACTCGGGGGCTGTCTCGTGGCGGGTGCGCTTGGGCGGCTGGGGGTACTCGCTTTCGTCCAGCAACTGGAAGCGCTCAATCGCGCGGCGGAAGCGGGTGGCGCGGTGGGCATGGAAGTAGTGCGGGGTGTGAACGCTGCGGAACTCCTGCAGTGTGTAGCTCCAGCGAATGAGCTCATCATTGGAGCATACCATGAACGCGGGGCGGTCCCACATGGAGGCTTCATCATTACGCCAGTTCCAGAGTTCGCGCAGTGCCGCGAGGCCGCGTGCCTCGAGATTGCCGCTGCCCTTGATGCGCCACGGGTCCGTATCCGCTGCAAGGTGTCGTTCGCGGCCCTTTTGCATTTGCAGTTCGCAGCTTTCAATGAACCATTCATAACGCCCGGCATTCTTCAGGCGTTCCACGAGAATGTCTGCCATGCGGAGCATGTATTTTACGTCTCCTTGGGCGTATTCCTTCATGCTTTCGCTCATGGGGCGCAGCCCCCAATCCGCCTTCTGGTTTTTCTTGCTCAGGGTTACATCAAAAAAGTGTTCCACAAGTGCTGCAAGGCCGAATTGGCGGAACCCTAGCAGGCGGGCCGCAATCTGGGTGTCCAGAATGAGATGGGGAAGGGTTCCGAAGGCTGTTTGCAGGAGGTTCATGTCATAGTCTGCACCGTGCATCCAGACGTCAGCTTCTTCCATCCAGACGGCGAATGAGCGGAGGTCTTCGATGGTGAGCGGGTCAATGATAGCGACTCCCTGCTCATCAGCATACTGGATAAGACAGAGCTTTTCGTGGTGGCGGTGCATGCTGTCAGCTTCCAAATCCAGCACGGTGCGCCCCTTCGGCTGAGCCATAGCGCGTACCTTCCATTCAAACAGGGACTGAGAGTCAGTAATCATGAACGGGGCGCATGCTATCATACTTAATCATTAATTGCAAGAGTAAATTGAGGGGTTATTTGCTTTTACTGACTGTAAACTATAGAGTTTGGTGTGTTCTCTCTCTGGAGAATAAATGCCGGGCTGAATGGCTGAGGCTTCTCCTGCTCAGGCGTGCTACTTTATAATATGCCGGGGTGGATTACGGATTTTCTTGTCATTCCCATTGCCTTGTGGTAGAGTTTCGGTATGGCAATTGAGCAGTTTAGAGGGAAGAGTCCGCAGATGGAGGCGCCTGCTTTCATCGCCGGTAGTGCAGATATTATAGGAGAGGTGAAGGTGGGGCCGGAGGCTTCTGTCTGGTATAACGCTACGGTGCGCGGGGATGTGGCTCCCGTCAGCATCGGCCGCGGAAGTAATGTGCAGGATAACTGCTGCTTGCATGTGGATTATGAGCTGGGTTGCCATGTGGGTGAGTATGTGACTGTGGGGCACAGCGTTACTTTGCATGCTTGCACGGTGGAGGATAAATGCCTGATTGGTATGGGGGCTATTGTGCTGGATGGTGCTGTGGTAGGTCACGGCTCCATTGTTGGTGCTCACGCGCTCGTGACGAAGAATACCATCATTCCGCCTCATAGCCTTGTGCTGGGCTCGCCTGCTAAGGTCGTGAAGCAACTTTCCCCGGAAGTGGAAGAGCAGAATTACCTCCATGCACGAGGGTATGTAGAGTTGGCTCGAGAATTCGCGGCGCGTTGAGTGCTGATTTTGCGCCAATTGTAGCACCTTCAAGGGTGTAGTGCGGAGAGAGCTGAGCGTTTGTCGTTGACAAATGTGCTGTTCGGGAGTATGATGTGCGCATGGAAACACGAGTAATCGAGGTAGACCCGTTGGAGGACTGCCGGAGTGTGTATAAAGAGGCCGCCGCAGTACTTGGAGAAGGTGGCTTGGTGGCTCTGCCCACAGAGACGGTGTATGGCCTTGGCGCAGATGCGCTGAATACGGAGGCTGTGGCGAATGTCTTTGCTGTGAAGGGACGCCCGAGTTTTGACCCGCTTATCTGCCATTTCTCCCGCGCGAAGGATATTGCAGAGTATACCGATGTGCCTGCAGAGCTTCAGCCGCTTGTGGATACACTGGCAAAGGAGTTTTGGCCGGGCCCGCTGACGCTGGTTCTGCCGCGCAAACCGATTATTCCTGATATTGTGACGAGTGGCTTGCCCACAGTGGCTTGCCGCGTACCCTCGCATGAGGTGATGCGCGGTGTGGCGAAGGCATTGGGGCACCCCATTGCGGCGCCGAGTGCTAACCGTTTTGGCCACATTTCACCCACGAGCGCTCAGGCGGTGCAGACGGAACTGGGCGGCTCCATTCCGTTGGTGCTGGATTCCGGTGCCTGTTCCGAGGGGCTCGAGAGCACCATCCTCATGCCCTGTGTGGATGAGAAGGGTAAGCCCGCAGTGCGCTTGCTGCGCGAGGGGCCCATTACGCGCGAGAAGCTTCGCGGCATTTGCCGCGTGATTAAGCCCGGCAAGGGGAAGGGCGCCGAGGAGCTCCTGCCGAACGCTCCCGGGCAGCTTAAGAGCCATTATGCCCCCGGTAAGCCTCTTATTCTTTGCAATCCCCGTGAGGAGTTCGTGCCGGAGGAGGGCGTGAGCTATGGCCTTATTAGCTATGAGGGTGAATCCGACTTGGCTCAGCAGGATTGCTGGGCTGAGGTGATGCCCCTTTCACCCGGCAGCGGGAGACTGGCTGAGGCGGCTGTGCGCCTGTTTGCTGTGATGCGCGCCATGGATGAGAACGAGAATGTGCAGGTTATCGTGGCGGAAGAGCTGCCGGAGACGGGGCTTGGCTGCGCCATGATGGACCGCCTGCGCCGGGCAGCCGCCAAACGCGAAGAGTCTTAAACGCGCATGAGAGCCATTCAATCGTTAATCGTCGCTATTGTGCTGCGTGTGGTGCACGCTGCACTGGTGGAGCTTATGGCGCTGGACAGTCGGGTGGCGCAGGAGTTCGCCCGCATGCCCGAGGGGCTTAGCTATAGCATCCGCACCGGTCACGGCGGCCCTGTGCTGCATGTGCAGTGGAAGGATGGGAAGCTGCACCGCCTCGCTGATTTGCCGCTGCCCACCTGTGCCCTGCGCATTAAGAGTATGCCGCTTTCTTTCCGACTTTTCACCGGGCAGATGGGGCTTTCTCAGGCCTATGCCCGCCAGGCATTCACCATGGGAGGAGAAGTGGCGGATGTGATGCGCTTGGCGCGTCTGGTAAATCTGGTGGAGTCCTACTTGTTCCCGAAGGTCATCACGCGGCGCATCATGACGGATGTGCCGGAGACTGAGGTGTGTTTTCTGCGCGCCTATGCCCGTATTGCGCTGGGCTTCCTGACATGTAAATATAAACTTTCCCGTTGATTATGGTACCATATTTTGAATTTCAGAATGCCGTGAAACTGCTTTGCGGCGAATTGTCACTGGAGCGCATAGCCATTGAGCTTGAGCTCATGGGCGCGGAGAAGCCCCTGATGCTCTCTGATGCTGTGCTGACAAAAATCGGCACGCTTTCTACAGTTATCTGCGCCATGGAATCCGAAGGGGTGAGCCCTACTGCCGTGTTCTCTGATATTCCGGTGGATTCTTCCTTGGCAGTGGTGAATCAGATTGCCTCATTCTACCGCGAGCAGGGCTGCGATTCCATCGTGGCTGTGGGCGGTGGCTCTGTGATTGATACTGCTAAGGGGGTGCGCCTCGTGCTTTCGCAGAATAAGCAGGATATTCTTTCGCTCAGTGGGCTGAATAATTTGGTGCGTGGACGCCACGTGCCGTTTATTGTGGTGCCCACCACGGCCGGAACCGGCTCGGAGTGTACGGGCGTGGCTGTTATCCGCAATGATGATAACGGCGTGAAAATGGAGTTCCTTTCACCCTATGTGGAGCCTGATATCGCAGTAATTGACCCGCGTATGACAATCGGCCTTCCCCCGAAGGCTACGGCGACCACCGGTATGGATGCCATGGTGCATGCTATCGAGGCTTACACCTGCCAGCAGGCGAACCCTCTCAGCTCCGCATATGCCACGGCAGCTATCCGTCTTCTGGCCGAAAACGTGGAAACGGCCACACGTAATGGCAAGGATAAGCAGGCTCGCTTCTCCATGGCTCTTGCTTCCACCATGGCCGGTATAGCATTCTCTAACTCCATGGTGGGCGCGGTGCATGCCATTGGCCATGCGCTGGGCGGTGTGTGCCATGTGCCTCATGCTGTCGCTATGACGATTCTGCTTCCGCATGTGATGCGTTACAATCTCAGCCACTGCCGCGCGGGCTATGCTGAACTCTTGCCCTATTTGGTAGGGATGGACGCCGCGCAGAGTGTGCCCGCCTCCGAGCGAGCAGAAGCTGCTATCGAGGCTCTGGAAAAACTCTGCCGTAATCTGGCTAATATCTGCGGTATTCCGCTGACGCTGAAGGATGCCGGCGTCAGCCCGGATTCTTTCGCTCAGGTGGCACAGGTGGCGATTAATGACGGCGCCCTCATTGTGAACCCGCGTACGGCTGATGAAAATCAGGTTATTGAAATCCTAAAAGCCGCTTACTGATATGCACGATATTGTTGAAAAACAACGCAGTTTTTTCCTCACGCATGCCACGCGTGACGTTAAGTTTCGTCTTGCCGCTTTAAAGAAGCTGAAGAAAGCTATTCAGGAGTGGGAGCCCCGAATTGCTGAGGCGCTGATGGCTGACCTCGGTAAGTGCGGCACGGAGACCTACATGACCGAAATCGGTATGGTGCTGGCCGGCTTGAGCGAAAATATCAGCCACCTGCGCAAATGGAGCCGTCCCAAGAAGGTGATGGCTCCGCTGGCTCAGTTCCCGTCCACTTGCCGCGTGCAGCCGGAGCCCTATGGTGTGACACTCATCATGAGCCCGTGGAATTACCCCATCCTGCTTTGCCTAGACCCGCTGGCCGCGGCTCTGGCGGCAGGTAACTGTGCCGTGGTGAAGCCTTCCTCCATGTCTCCCGCCACCTCCGCTGTGATTGCTGAGATGCTCGGCAGCATTTTCCCCGCGGAGTATGTGACTACTGTGCTGGGCGGGCGAAACGAAATCGGCGCCTTGCTGAAGGAGAAGTTTGATTACATCTTCTTCACCGGTAGCCCCGTGGTGGGGCATGTGGTGATGGAGGCTGCCTCCCGCCACCTTACCCCCGTTACTCTGGAGCTGGGCGGCAAGAGCCCCTGCATCGTGGATGAAACGGCAAATATCCGCGTGGCAGCTCGCCGTATTGCCTTCGGTAAGATTCTGAATGCAGGCCAGACCTGTGTGGCCCCGGATTATCTCTTCATTCACAGCAGCCGTAAGCAGGAGTTCATCACTGCTTATCGTGAGGAGGTGAAGCGCATGCTCGGCGAGAACCCGCTTCAGGATGAAACTTTCACCCATATTATCAACGAGAAGCACTTTAACCGCCTGATGTCTCTCATGCAGGGGGCTACTGCCGTCATCGGCGGTAAGGGGGATGCTGCTACGCTCCGTATTGAGCCCACGCTGCTGGATGAGGTGACGCCGGACTCTCCCTGCATGCAGGAGGAAATCTTCGGGCCGATTCTGCCTATGCTCACTTGGGACAAGTGGGAGGAGGTAGAGCGCTTCGTACTTAGCCGCCCCCGCCCGTTGGCATCCTATCTTTTCACCACCAGCTCCAAGAATGAAAAACGCTTTGTGAACCACCTTTCCTTTGGTGGCGGCTGCGTGAATGATACCATCATTCACCTCGCCGTGCATGGCTTGCCCTTCGGCGGTGTGGGTGACAGCGGAATGGGCTCCTACCATGGCAAGGCCGGCTTTGATACCTTCACGCACTACAAATCCGTGCTGACGAAGGCAAATTGGCTGGATTTGCCCATGCGCTACCATCCCTATTCTTCCTTTGCCGAGAAGCTTTTACGCTTCTTCTTACGCTGATATAACAGAGCGCATACAGAGCAGGGCGGCCTCATTAAGCCGCCCTGCTTCGTCTGTATGACCGACTTATTTATTTGCGTGAGTATTTTCGCATTGACTTCCTGCCCGTTATAGTGCACTCTTGCGGCGCAATGAACAACACTGTACTCATTATCGGAGCTGGTGGTGTGGGCCATGTGGTGGCTCACAAGTGTGCCCAGATGGCAGATGTCTACAAGAACATCCATCTGGCTTCGCGTACCAAGAGCAAGTGCGATGCGATTGCGGCCGATGTGCTGGCGCGCAGCGGCGTGCAGATTACCACCCACGCGGTGGACGCTGATGATGTGGCTGCCACGGTGGCTCTCATCAAGGAAGTGCAGCCCGACCTCGTGCTGAATGTGGCTCTGCCTTATCAGGACCTTCCTCTCATGGACGCTTGCCTTGAGGCCGGAGTGAACTACTTGGATACTGCTAACTATGAGCCCCGCGATGTGGCCAAATTCGAGTACAGCTGGCAGTGGGCCTATCATGAGCGCTTCCAGAAGGCCGGCCTCTTCGCTCTGCTGGGTTCCGGCTTTGACCCCGGCGTGACCAATGTGTACACCGCTTGGGCTCTCAAGCACCACTTTGATGAGATTGAGTACCTTGATATCATTGACGTGAACGGCGGTGACCATGGCCAAGCCTTCGCTACGAACTTCAACCCGGAAATTAACATCCGCGAGGTGTCCGCCCCCTGTCGCCACTGGGAGAACGGTGATTTCCAAGAGACCGGTGCCATGAGCATGCACCAGCCCTTTACCTGCCCGGATGGCGTGGGGACTTATGAGATTTACCGCATGTACCACGAGGAGATGGAGTCCCTCGTGAAGCATATTCCCACCATTAAGCGTGCTCAGTTCTGGATGAGCTTCTCCCCGAACTACATCAACCACCTCACCGTGTTGAAGAATGTGGGTATGACCCGCATCGACCCCGTGATGTACAATGGCGTGGAAATCGTACCGCTCCAGTTCCTCAAGGCTGTGCTCCCGAACCCCGGTGACCTCGGCAAGACCACTCACGGCCGCACCTGCATTGGCTGCGTGATTCAGGGTAAGAAGGATGGTAAGTACAAGGCTGTATACATCTACAACATCTGCGACCACGAAGAGTGCTTCCGCGAGGTAGGTTCCCAGGCTATTTCTTACACGACCGGCGTGCCCGCCGCCATCGGTGGCCGCATGATGATGACCGGTACTTGGAGCGGTGAGGGCGTGTTCAACATGGAGCAGAATGACCCTGATCCCTTCATGGAGGCTCTGAATCAGTACGGGCTGCCTTGGCAGTGCATCGAGCTCACAGAAGAGCAGGCCGCTGCTCTCCGCGTGACGGAGTAATTCTCTTAAGCTTCACCTGTATACACAGCGCCGTCTCTCCTTTCGCAGGAGAGGCGGTTTTTTATGTTGACTCATGTTCTGGTGTATTGTAATATGTTGGACAAAGCTATGGGGTAAAATTTTTTTGAATAAAAACTGATATTCAGTGTCAGAGAAGATAGACGGTATTACAATTCGACTCAGTTCGGATGCTGAGCGAATTCATTCCCACATCCGCAAAACATTATCATTTACGCTAAGATTATGACTACAGATTCAGTGTACGGCCAGACTATCAGCCCGTTCTCTCCCGATGAAATTCAGCAGGGTACCGATTATACCTGTGCTGTTAAAAGCCAGCAGCTCATCCTCAATATGTTCGGGGTGGATGTAACGGAGCAGCAGCTTATGGATGTAGCTTTTGAGCATGGATTGCTGACAACGAATGGTACCCCCATGGGGGATATCGGTAAGCTGCTTGAACTGCACGGCGTGAGCACTCAGACGTTCCTCTCGGGTAACGTCGCCACTCTTATGAATGAGTTGGCACAGGGGCATCAGGTGATAGTCGGTGTGGATTCCGGTGAGCTTTGGGAACCCCTGCAGGAGTTTTATGAGGATAGCGCTTTGGGGCAGGTGCCGGATCATGCCCTTCTTGTGACCGGTGTGGATGTGAGAGACCCTCAGAATGTGCAGGTGATAGTGACGGATCCCGGCTCCGGCTGTTGCCGCAGTTATCCGTACGAGCAGTTTGTGGATGCGTGGTCCGACTCGAACTTCTTCATGGTTTCTACCACTGAAGCTCCGGATATTCCTGAGGTAGCCAATCTGGATGAAAGTTTTACGGATTCTCTGTTGTCCTCTGCGGGTTCCATTATCTCTCAGGTTTCTGAAATTGTGACACCCGGTGGAGCGTTGGGAATGGTGTGTGAGACCATCGGTGGCATGATTGAGGACTTTATGGCGGATGATACTACACTTGAGCCGGCTCTGGCTGCCGGGTACTCTCCGGGGCTTGCTAGCCTCAATGATGATGATGACGACTTGCCGGATTCGGGGGTGGATAATGACCTGGATATGAACATCTCGGAGGATATGGACCTGTATTAACCTTAAAACAATTTTTAAACTTAACCGCAAAGTTTACCGTTATGAAAAATATCGTATCGTCTTTAAAACAACTGGCAAAATTGCATGAGAAACTGGCCGGAGAGCCGGTATCCGGGCATTACATGAGCAAGCTTGATGAGTTCGAGAAAGGCTTGTTTAATATCGTGGTGCTGGGTGAAGTGAAGAAAGGCAAATCTTCTTTCGTCAACGCGCTTCTGGGGGTGGAAAATCTTGTGCCGGTGGATACCGGGATTGCCACATCCTGTGTGTACCGGGTGACCTACGGTGAGCATCTTACCTACGCTGTGCACTTTCTGCCCGCAGAGGATGGCACCCCTGCAAGGGAGCCCCTCTTCATTCCGGCTTGTGAAGTGACGGCATATGGTACTGAAAAGGGCAATCCCTTGAATGAAAAGGGCGTGGATTATATCGAGATAACATGCCCCTCTGAGTTCCTGAAGAGTGGTTTCTGTCTGATAGATACGCCCGGTTTGGGCGGTATGTACAAGGCCCACCGAGCCATTACTTATCGCTATGTATCTCAGGCGGATGCCGTATTCTTTGTAACGGATCATAAAGCCCCCTTCGGCAATCTGGAGTGCCAGTACATTAAGGATGTGCTGGAGGTGACGTCCAACCTCTTCTTCGTGCAGACCAAAGTGCTCTCCATAGGGATGGCTGATGCTCAGCGCCGTCGCGAGAATAACCTTTCCATCATTAATGAGAACTTTCCGGATTTTTATAAGACCGGCTGCCTCTATTTCCTCCTAGATTGTGCGGATGTGTTTAACCCGGATGCTGATGAGGATGATTTGGATGACAGCGGGTATCCGAACCTGCAATCCTTCTGCTGTGATAAGATGCTGATAGAGAAGAATATGATGGCCGTGAAGCGTCAGGCCCAGTTGTGGACACCGGTGCTTCAGCGCTGCCGCACTCTGCTTACTTCTCGCAGCAAGATGCTGGACACGGAGGCTCAGGAAGAGCTGGACGCACTGATGAAGCAGGCGGAAAAAGCCAAAGCTGATTTCACTGAGTGGAAGCTGAATATTAAAAATAATTATCTCACGCCCCTCAAGCGTATGATGGATTTGAACTATCAACAGGCTATGCAGAGCTGCACCTCTGTGGGGCTGGGCGGTGCCATGTATATGGAGATTATCTCAAAGGTGAACGCTTGCCAGGATTTCGGCAGTCTTAAGAAGCTTCTGGAGGGTGATAGCTCTGCCGGGCAGTTGCCGTTGAAAGAAGCCCTCTTAGAGTCTCTTAAGAATGAGTTCCGGGCCATTGTAGATACCTATGCACAGGGCGTAAGTAAAGGAATTTGCCGTCTCACAAACGAGGTTACGGCAAGTAAGCTTTCCGTGGAGAATTGCGCCATGACGGACGCTCGAGTGGCGAACGTGCTCAGCCCGATAGAGGACGGCGTGAACGGGGCAAAGCTCTATGAGCAGGTGCGGGGTGCCTCCATGGGTGTATCTCTTGGCTCCAGTGCCGGATACGTTGTGGGCTCTATCGTTGGCTCCGTTGTGCCGATTGTTGGTACGGCTCTTGGCGGTTTTGCCGGTGCGGCAATCGGTGCTATCTGGGGTGGTGTACAGGGCGGCAGTAATGTGAATGAGGCTAACCTGAAGCAGCAAAAGCAGGTTCTGATTTCCCTGCTGGAGCGCGCGCTGAATGTGGCCGGTCAGGAGATTTCCCGCTCTGTAGGCTTACTGCACAATCGCGCTGCAACCGAGGCTACGGAATCCGTGGAAGAGTACCTCAGGAATGAAGAGGCCGCCTTGCAGCGAGAGGCTCAGCAAATCCAGAATCGAGCCGGTATCTCAGCTCGCGAGCTGCGTGAGGCCAAGACTGAGCTGGCTGCCGGAAAGAAGCTCTTCAATGATGTTCTTGCGGTGCTTTTTCCTGCTTGATACCATTTAAACGCCTGAAGTAATTGGAACCATGTGGGAGTTTCTCTCAAAATACCTCTTCTCCGGAAAGCCGGGAACCGCCTCTGAGGAGGCCGTTCCCGAGGGGCGCGCTCTGGAGGATGAATTAGCCCTTCAGCAGGATATCGCCCGCAGAGTGCCGGAGGGAGACTTGCAGGATTTTCTTCTCAGCCGCCTTGCCGGCCTGCAGGCTCCTGTTGACGCCCCTGCAACGCGCATACTGCTGATGGTGGATTTTTTGGATGAACTGGAAAGCTTGTCAGTTTATCCTCCCGCGGAGCGAGCCGCCATCGGTGAAATTGCAGATCAATTGCGAGCCTTGCTGAAAACGCAGGGGGTGGAGCTGCTGCGCTCCGCTGATTGGACGCCTGCCTTGCAGCGGGCCGTGAAGGTGAACCGCGTGCTTGCCCCCGGCGCATTCCCCATCGTTACCCGTTCATTTTCCACGGGCGTTAGAATAGGCTCTCAGCTCCTGCGCAAACAGGAGGTGGAGCTGGATATGCCCGCTGAATCCTCCTCCGTTTCAAATTAATCAAACTTTTTACCTATATTCCTATGTCCGAACAAGTAGAACTGGGTGCCGTGCGTTACCGCCGGGAATATGCACAGAACCTGCTCAAGCTTGCTGATATGCTCGCCCCCTGTGTGCAGGTGCATGAATGGGAGCTGGGCTTGCGTGAGCTCGTGCGTAATATGGATAACCCCTTCAGAATAGCCGTGTTCGGCTACATGAAGCGGGGTAAAAGTAGTATCATTAATGCGCTGGTCGGTAAGAAGTTGGCCGTCACCGGTACCGAGGAAACGACTGCCACCGTGAACCACATTACTTACGGCACCGGCTCCGCTTGTGAGGAATTCTCTGCTTATTGGAAAAACTCTCAGCCGGAGCGTTACCCCCTCGCTAGGCTCAAGGAATGGAGCGGAAAAGGCTCAGATGTGGAGCAGATGGTAGCAGGCGTTAACCACCTGGAGTTCTATTCCGATGCCCCCATCGTGAGCCAGATGAATATCATTGATACTCCCGGTATCGGCGCCGCGGTGGATTTCCATGAGGCCGTGGCGCAGCAGTTCCTTTGCGGTGGAAATACGGATGCTCTGCTCTATGTATTCGGCCATGTTGGGCGTGAAGAGGACGTTCAGGCCCTTGAAAAGTTCCGTCAGATGGGCCTGCAGGGGTATGAGACGTATAACTGCGTAGGCGTGATGCACCTCTGGGATGACCTTTATTGGAATGCCTCCGCCGGGGCTTCGGCGGATGAGGCGCTTGCTACCGTGGAGGAGCATGTGGCGACTCTTCGCGGCCAGTTTTCTCACCTGCTTTCTGAGGTTGTGCCGGTGAGCGCACCTTTGGGCTTGCTTGCCGCTGTAGCTCCGCGAAGCTTCTGGCTGGACGTGCTTGATTTACTAGCCTCATTTGATACTGCTGATGACCTGCGAAAAGCAGTAAAGCGCAATGAAGTGCGCTGGCAGGAAAAATACCCTGCCATTTACGCCCTGTGGTGCTCTCTGCGTGAGCTGGAGCTGCCCCTTTCCTCGTTCCGCATGATGCTCCATTACTTGTATGATAAGCAGCCGGCCTCCGCGGAGGATGCCGCCGCTATGACCATGCAGCTCAGTGGCATCCCCCGCCTTCGCCACCTGTTGGATACTTCATTCTTCAAGCGCAGGGCCGTTATCAGCCTGCGGCAGATTCGCAGTAAGGTGCAGACTCTCCTCCAAGAGGTGAATTATGCTCTGGATGACGTTATTGAGGCTCAGCGAATGGAGGTGGATTACTTCTCCGAGGTCGCTAACGAGCTGCGCTCTACTCAGCTGCGGAAGCAGACGGAGGAGCGTACTTCTCGGGCCCGGGCTGAGCTTGCCCGCATGGAAGAAGCGTTACTCTCCATTGATATGCTCCGCTGCTCCATAGCAGAGCGGGTTCAGCTGATGGACGATGCCTTGTATCTTCTTCAGGACTGGAAGGAGCGCAGCCGCTGGCTGAATCCTGCCCAGTTGGAGATTGTGGATCGCTGTGCCAACCTCGTACTTACGGAAGCACAGCCACGGCCGGCTGATAATGTGGAGACCTTGCAGCAGATTGCCGGCCTGCTTGCGTTTGTGCCTAATAAGTTTGCCCGCGAATGTGCTGCTAAAGTGCGTGCCGTATACTCTCACCTCATGATTACCTCTTCTCACTGATGAATACTTCCATTGTTCTCGCCTGTTTTTATCAGATTTTTTGTGGTTTCTGAGTGGGTCATTATGTAGTGTTTTTACATTTCCTTATCACACTCCCTGGCGCATGGGTTACCTGTGCTGGGGATTTTTTTTATGGACTGAATGAAATGCTTGAACGTGCCGGGAGGTGATAGCGTCGGAGTAACCAGAATGGTGAATAAAAGTTAGCCTATATGGCTTGCTCCCAGAAAAAAATAAAAAAGAAAGGAAAAATGAGATGAAAATTGTTGTATTTGCGATTATTGGTGTTATATTAACAGTAGCTGTCGTGCTTTTATGTATGGAAGTAGGTGCTCCCACTTATTTTGCTGTTGTTCCTTGTTTGATTTTACGAGGTATTTACAGTGCTATGTACAAAAACTGAGCATGGCGCAGCTATGCCGTCTTTCACTCTCTCCTGACATATCATTATGAGCTATCATTCGGGTATTACTCTGGCAATTGATTTCGGAACGACGAAAACACTTGTGGCCTACGCTGATGACAAGGGCGAGCCCCGCGTTATGCGCATGGGGCGAAATGTGGATTTGATACCGACGACCGCGTATTTGCAGGAAGACGGTAGCCTGCTGTTTGGCGAGGATGCGGACGATATGGCTGTGATAGATCCCGGGAATTACAGCCGGGGTGTTAAGATGAAGCTGGGAGGCAAGGTTCCTGTATTGGGGCGTTATACGGCACAGGAGCTGGTGCGGGAGTACCTGGCGTACTTGCTGCAGAAGGTGAAGGCCGATGCCACAATGCTTGGCGTGCAGATAAATGGTGCGGTGCTGACTTGCCCGGTGGATTTTAGCAAAGCGCAGATTCACCAGCTGCGAGAAGCCGCTTTGGCCGCGGGGCTGCCGGAGGTGGAGTTTGTGACGGAGCCGGAGGCTGCCGGTAGTGCCTTCTGTTTCAGCTGCACCACAGAGGCTTTCCGAAAAAATGCTCTGGTGGTGGACTGGGGAGGTGGCACGCTAGACGTAGCACTCATTACCCGCCAAGGGAAAAGTATTCGTTCCCATAGGCGCTATGCCTTTGGCCTCAATACGGTGGGTGGCGAGGTTTTTGATGATTGTTTAGGTGAGTATGTGCTGGGCGAGCTGGCTTCTCGTATGGAGGTGAGCAGCCTTAGTATGCCGGAGCTGATGAAAAATGTGCGCTCTCTGAAAGTGTCGCTTTCTGCCGGTGAAGAGGGTGTATTGCGAATGGTGGTGGGAGGAAGCCCGCTTGTTCTGAAGGTGAAGCGTGCCACGTTCGAAAAACTGATAGCGAGAGACGTGACTGCTGCTGTAGCCGCGGTGAAGGAGTTCATGGCGGGGCTGCCGGCAGATTGTAAGCCGGAGATGCTGGTACTAGTGGGGGGTACAGCTCTTATCCCCTGCATACGCCGCGAGCTGGAGGCTGTTACAGGCCTTCCTGCCCGTACATGGGCAAAAGCACGTGAGGCTGTGGTAATGGGCGCAGCTCTTCTTGCTAATTCAGAGGCGACTGCGACTGAGGAGGTGGATTCCGAGCCGCTTCCTCAGGATTCCGGGAAACTGCTTGTGCTGGCCAAGAGTGGTTACAGGCGCGCTCAGTATGAGGTGGGGAAGAGTTGCTTGAATAATCATAATGAAGCTGAGGGGGTCATGTGGCTCACGAAATCTGCTGCCCGTGATTATTGCCCCGCTATGTTCAGCCTTGGCCTTTGCTATGAAGAAGGCATTGGCACTACAAAGGATGCGAAAAAGGCTCTCGGACTATATCAGCGCGCGGCGGATGCCGGAAATGCTGATGCTCTGTACCGCCTAGGCATAGGGGCAGAGAAGGGGACTCTGCTCAGCCCTGATTCCATGAAAGCGGTGGGGTATTATCGGAAGTCCGCGGAGAAAGGGCATCCTTATGGTATGTGGGCGCTTGGGCGTTGTTATGAGGATGGTATCGGCGTCGACGCAGATGCCGGTCAGGCATACCTTTGGCTGCGAAGGGCGGCTGATAAGGGCGTGACTGATGCTCAGTACCGCATAGCTAAGATGTATGAAAATGGCACCGCTGTGGCAAAGAGCTCCGATGATGCATTGACGTGGTATAAAACTGCTGCTGATAATGGGCACCCGGAAGCACTTTATGAGCTTTTTTTGCATACGGCTAAATCGCCTCTGTCGTTATGTTATCGTGCTTCTGTTGCCGGGTGTAAGAGGGCCAAGCTGCGCATGTTCTGGTATGTGGCGAAGATGTTGTTGCTGCTGCTTGTTCTACTGGCCTTGGTGCTGACCTATATGATATACAATGGTCATGTATTGCTAGGGGTGCTTATTGGGTTGGTCTATTTATGCGGCCTAATAATGTTTGCCAGATATTGTGGCCGTAGGCATACTGACTATACAAAATCCATCTTCATAGGGATGGGCGGGATACTCCTAGGTGCTTTTATGTTTGTGTTGTTGTTCGTGGAGTATCCGGGTATGGCAAGTAATGAGTGGTTGGTATCATCTTGGAATGGTGAAGTATTTACCAGTAGCCCTGTTGCAAGTGCGCTGGAGGCTCGTATAATGCATGGTACATTGAACGGTGCGGATTTGCAAATGCTTGTACAGAAGGGATACCGCTGTGATAATTATTTCATTGCCAAATTAGTGGAGAAGCATGACGCGGAAGCTGTACGGATATTTGTGACAGCTCCCGGCGCCAAGTATGAATTGGTCAATTCAGCTAGTGAAAGCCTTCTTAGGGTGGCTATAGAAAATAATGACGTGCCGATGGTGGAGGCTTTATTACAGTACCCGCATATAAATGTACACGCAACCCAATATGGGAAAACGCATTTGGAGTATGCTCGGAGCAGAGGTTACACTGAGTGTGTTCGCTTGCTGGAGGCGGCCATGAGGCGTGCGAGATATTAAAATTGCATGAACAATTCTGCCTGTTGGGGCGTCATACAAGCTGAAAAGGGCTTTCGTTAACTTATAAACCTACTGATTATTTTACAAGATGAGTACCTCTCCTTCCATCACTTTAGCCATAGACTTCGGTACAACCAAGACGCTCATTGCTTATGCTGATGAGCGTGGCGAGCCTCGTATTCTGAAAATGGGCCGAAATGCGGATTTGATTCCTACAACTGCTTATTTGCAGGAAGACGGCAGCCTCTTGTTTGGTGATGATGCGGACGATATGGCGGAGATGAACGCCTCCTGCTACTGCCGTGCATTTAAGATGAAGCTGGGTAGTACAGCGCCCGTGCTGGGGCATTATACAGCACAGGATTTGGTGCGTGAGTTCTTATCTCACCTCGTGCGCCGGGTAAAGGATGATGCCACTCTGTATAAAATGAAAATCAGCGGTGCTGTGCTGACCTGCCCGGTGAACTTCAGTGCTGCTCAGAAAAAACAGCTGACGGATGCGGCGCTTGCCTCCGGGCTTTCGGAAGTAAAACTCATTACTGAGCCGGAGGCTGCGGGCTTTGCCTTTTGCCACTTCAGTGGCGCTCAGGCGTTTAAGAATAATGCCCTGGTGGTGGATTGGGGTGGCGGTACACTAGACGTGGCGCTCGTTTCTCGCAGTGGCAAGAAAATCAATGCTCAGAAGCGCGCAGCCTTCGGCAATAACAGCATGGGCGGCGAGGTGTTTGATGATCGCCTCAGTGAGCTTGTCATGGAACAACTGGAGGGCAAGACTCTGCCGGAGCATATGTCCTGGCAGCGTTTTGCTCAGGGCGTTCGCAATCTGAAGATGGTGCTTTCCTCTGCAGAGACCGGGGCTTTTCATCAGGTGACGTCCGGTGGGCTGCTTTCTGCTCAGGTGAAACGTGCTGATTTCGAGAAGAGTATACATTCTGATGTATCCGCTGCGGCGGATGCCGTAAAGAACCTGTTAAGCGGGCTTCCGGAATCCCTACAGCCTGAAATGCTGGTGTTGGTGGGCGGTACTGCGCTTATTCCCTGCATACGTAAGGAGCTTGAGCGGGTTACCGGTTTGCCGGCCCGAACGTGGAACAAGGCTCGTGCAGCCGTGGTGATGGGAGCGGCTCTTACAACGCGTCCGCCTGAAAAGGCAAAGGCCCCGGAGGCGCCGGTGAAGCGTCCCCCCACGCCTACGCCTGCGCCTACGCCTTATCCTCCGCCTCCCGCGCAGCCGGTTAAGCCGAAAGAACCTTATGCTGACGAAATAGAGGAGCTGTTGAGGAATGGCGTGGAGAACTGGTTGGCAGCCTCAGCGGTGCGGGGCGAGCCCGGCGCGTTGGAAAACGCTGCCTCGGTGATGCTCAAGAAGACGAAGGATTATATTCTTTGCGCGAAATGGTATCGGCGTGCGGCTGTACGTGGTAACGTGGAGGCTATGGCGCAGCTGGGGGCTTGTCATCTCTGCATTATAGATGACACTCCCGTGGCTATGTTGAAGCAGTTCCACTTTACTTCTGCTCATAAGTGGCTGGATGATGCTATTTATCTGGGGAGCACGAAGGCCAAAATTGTAAAGATGAGTGCTGTGCGTCATCTTGGCGTGGTCGAAAACTGTGGCGCATATGATTGGAAGTGTGAAAGAAATTTCAATGAGGAAAAAATGACCCCGTATATTGACGAAGCGGGGATAATTTATGAGCCGGCGCAGGCCGCAGCGGAATACAAGAAAAAGGCAGAGCGTGGGGATGCTTCAGCCGCCCGCCGTATGGGCCTTTGCTATTGGCTGGGTTACGGTGTGAAAAAGGATTTGAACGCCGCGGCGAAGTGGTATTCCATCGCCCTTAGTAAGGGCGATAAGTGCGCCGGGTATGAATTGGCACGGCTCTATCTGGAGCAAGCGGATCAGACCGGTTCTGTTGAGCTTCAGCGTAGAGGGTTTCGCTTGCTGGAAGACGCCAGCAAAGCCGGCGTCAGTGGGGCCTCTGCATATCTCCGTGCTAAGAAGATTAAGAAATGGTTTAGCGGCCTTTTCAATAAATAATCATGCAAGTTTTCTTGCGTGGATTCTCCGTAACTTCCGCTGTTTTAACCAGTATTTGCAGCACCGCCTCTCCTTGTGCGGGAGTGGCGGTGTTAGTTTTTTTACTGTAGAATAAAAAAAGAATGAACGAAGAATGGAGATGCTGTGTCTATTTAAGCAGAGGGGGAGAATATATGATAGCTCACATAGGGCGCTCTCCTGAAAAACTTAAAAAGAAAGAAAAAAAACAATGAAAGTAGTACTGTTTATAATGATTTTCGCTATGGTGATAATGGCTGCTGTGCTTATTCGCATGGAGGCCGGTGGTGGTTTTGTGGTGACTGTTCTGGCTGCTCTGCTGCTGCGTGGTATCTACAACGCTTTGTTCCAGAATAATTCGTGAGGCTGGCGTTCTATTTTTTCGGCAGGGGGGTATATGCACTTCAAAATATGATTGACAACGCGATAATGCGTATGGTATAAGGGAATCCGGTAAGCTTTATCCGGTGTGGTGCTGGGAATCGCCTAGTATTAAACGGATTTTCTCACAAATTACTTAGATAATATGTCTGCCGAATATATCAGACTGGCCGTGGATTTCGGCACAACCTCATCTATTGTAGCTGAGGTTGTGCCGGGTGCGAAGCCGCGTTTTTTTCGCTTGGGCAGTAGTGGCGCTTGTGCCTCCTCTTCTGCTTATCTGATGAAGGGTGGGCGCTTATGTTTTGGTGATGAGGCTGAGAAGCTGGGCCTTGAGGAGCCTGCCGGTTACTGCCGCGCATATAAGATGAAACTGGGGAGCCCGGCACCTCTTCTCGGGGAGTTTACCGCGGCTGATTTAGTGCGGGAGCATCTTGCGTGGATTCTTCGCAAAGTGAATGGCTCCTCTATGGCTGAGGGGCGTCAGATTTCCGGCGTGATGCTGACTTGTCCTGCCGCATTCAGCGCTGCACAGCGGCAGCTTTTGAAGGAGGCTGCTCTGGCGGCTGGTTTTCCTGCGGTAGAGCTCATATCTCAGTCCGAGGCGCTGGTTTCCGTCTGCATGTACGGCGGGCGCAAGGTGTTTGCTGCACAGGATGTTGTGATGCTGTTCTGGGGGGATGGATCTCTGGAAGCCGTGCAGGTGACCGTGGCCTCCGATTTTTCTTCCTGTAAGCTGGGGCGTTCTTTTAATGTGTGCTCTGTAGGCTGCGAAGAGCTGGATGATACCCTCGCGATGCACCTACTTGCTAAAATGGCCGTTCAGACTAAGGTGACCGGGCTCTCCTGGCCCCGTTTTATGAATCTCGTTCGCGAGTTCAGAAAACAGCTACTCACAGAGGGTAAAGCTGAAATTCGCCTGAGTTTGAGAGGGAAGAAGCTTACGGTGCCCGGTACGGTTGAGGAGTATGAGGAGCTTCTCGCTCCTTACATGAAGCAGGCCGGAGCAGCCTTGCGCCGCTTTGTCAGAACAAATTTTCGAGGCGCGCCTCCTAAGCAGATCCTCCTGAGTGGACCGGGGGCGGATATTCCTGCAGCCGGACGCATGATTGCGGCGGAACTTCCTAATGCTAAAGTGCATCTGTACCGTTCTGTCGGGGCGTCAGTAAAGGGCGCATGTATTAAGCTTCAGCAGCAGAAGCTGTTTACAGAGCTTTTTGAGGCTGAGTTCGTGCCCGTTCCGACTGAGCCGGTTGGAGAGCCCGTGCTACCGCCTGTTCCTCCGGGGCCGGTGTTACCGCCTGTTCCTTCGGATCCGGCATTGCCTCCTGTTCCTCCGGGCCCTGCTACTGAGCCTCCCCCCGCGAAGCCGCTTCCCACCACCCCGGCGGACGTTGTCTCCGCTGCAGCAGAGGGGGATGTGCAGTTGCTGCGTAAGCTTATAGCTAACGGCGGGGACGTGAACGCAGCTGATGCTGTGGGCTGGACTCCTCTTTGGGCAGCAACTTATACTGATAAGCAGGCAGTTGTTCGTGAGCTGTTGAATGCCGGGCAAGTGGATGTGAACCGGCCCAATAGCCGAGGCGAACTGCCTTTATGCCGTGCCGCTGCCTGTGGGCAGGAGGCTATTGTGGGGATGCTGCTGCTCTCTCCCGGGATAGACCCGGCGAAGGCCGGCTATGGCGGCAATACTCCTATGCACGAGGCTGCTCATGCCGGGCATGCCAGGGTGCTCCGTAATCTCTTATATTCCGGCGCAAGCTTAGAGGCCGCAAATGAGCTGAACTGGACCCCTCTGTGGTCCGCCGCCTTCGCTGAAAAGCTGGATTGCTTGAGGCTGCTTCTGCATGCCGGGGCAGATGTGAACCGCGTGGATGAGCATGGTTGGACTCTGCTGCACCATGCCGCCAGTACCGGGGCCGCCTCTGTTCTGCGCCTGCTTCTTACCTCTGGTGGTCTTGATATTCATAAGCAGACTCCGGAGGGAGATGCCGCGCTGAGTTTGGCCGGGCGGTATGGGCATGCTGAGTGTGAGGCTTTGCTGAAAGCTGCCGCTACCGCATATTAATATGGACTAAAGATATTTTTTTCCTGCAATGACAAAAAAAGAAGTAACACTTGCTATAGATTTCGGCACGTCAAAAACCCTTGCGGCGGCTGATGTGAACACCGGTCGCCCGTATTTCTTCCGTCTTGGCCGCTATGATGCACCTATTCCCTCTACTGCTTTCCTCTGTGAGGATGGGCAGTTGGTGTTTGGTGAGGATGCTGACGAGATGGGCTTGGAAAATCCGGCCTCTTATTGCCGTGCGTTCAAATCCCATTTGGGGAGTAATAAGTGTCTGCTCGGGCAGTACAAGGCCTGTGATTTGCTGCGTGAGTTCCTGAAAAAGATTCTGGCCCGAGTAAAGGAGGATGAAAATCAGGAGGCTGTAGAAATTACAGGGGCCGTGCTGACGTGTCCTGCAAGATTTCAGGCCGCTCAGAAGGAAGAGTTGTCTGCCGCCGCATTAAGCGCTGGATTTCCCCGGGTAATGATTGTGCCGGAGGTGGAGGCAGCCGGCGCTGCCTATTGTTGCTATAGTGGCGCAAAGGCGTTCAATACAAGTGCTCTGGTGGTGAATTGGGGCGGTGGTACGCCGGAGATTGCCCATGTGGTGCGCAGTTCTGCGGAGGGGTATTTAACTCGCAGTGTTCATTTAGGAAATGCTGCGGGTGGTGAGGCTATTGATGAAAAGTTGGCTTCTTATGTGGGCGAATTGATTAAAGCTCAGGGGGCAGGGGGTGTGTTGTCTCCTGCTACAGCTGTTCTTGCCGGTGTGCGCGAGATGAAGCGCAGGCTGTCGGCCGCTGAGGCCTGCGTCTTCCGTGTTGTTAAAAATGGAGTACTGACAGCCGCCGATATTAACCGCGCGGATTTCGAGAAATTGCTGACACGGGACGTGGAGCGTATAGCCTCGGCCATACAGGATATTGACAAGCAGGCGGATGCTAAAGAAAAGCCTGAAATGGTATTGCTCATAGGTTCATCTCCCGTGTTGACATACATTTCCTCCCAGTTGGCTGGCGGTATCGGATTGAAGACGCGTACTTGGGCGTCCTTCCCGGAGGCTGCGGCTGAGGGTGCTCTTATGCTGGTTCCGTATCGCAAGTGGCAGTCATCATTAGCGGAGGTTAGCAAGGATGACGAAGTCTCGGATATCGCAAATACGATTTTATCAACCCTTTTTGTGGGTGAGGAATTGCCCCCGGTTAATAGTGCAGTTAATAGTGTGGAGGCGACTCCTGCTATGCTTTTTGACGCAGTGGAGAGGAAGGATGCCCAAAGCGTGGAAGCTATTCTCCGCGGCGGCGTTTCTCCGGATTGTACAGATGATAACGGGAGGACTCCCCTCTTCCTGGCACTTGAAGTAAATGATGCCGCATGCCTGAAGGCCCTAATAGACGCCGGCGCGGATGTTCACAAGCTTGATAGCTCTGGCCGTTCTCCTCTGCAATCTGCTCTGCGTGAAACCATGGTACCTTGCCTGAAGCTTCTTATTGCTGCCGGTGCGGATGTGAACAAACCGAACGATAACGGATGGCCTCCTCTCTGGTACGCCGCTTACAAGGGGTATGCCGGCTGTGTGAAGGCGCTTCTGGCTGCTCCGACCATTCAGCCGGATAAGCCCAATGGCTATGGCAGCACCCCCATTCGCGTGGCTGAACGTTACAGGCACACCGAGTGCGCAGAGCTCATTCGCGCCAAGCTGGAGGGAAGGGGCTAACGCTTTTCGCCACCTGTCGCTAAACGGCGAAAAAGATTATTTTTGCGGCGGAGTTTGTACAAGGCTCCGCCGTATTTGCTTTTTTGTGGCAGCTCTTCCTTAAGAGGCCAAATTTGTCTTGACAATAGGCCTGCAAAGAGTAGAATCTTGGCTGCTTCGGCCTACGTGTTTGTTTGGCCGGCCGTAATCTCTATCAAGCATCATATTATGAACAGTTACCGTACACATTCGTGCGATGAGCTCCGCCTTTCTGATGTCGACAAGCAGGTGACGCTTGTGGGCTGGGTGGATACCGTTCGCGACCACGGTGGTGTGATTTTCATCGACCTCCGTGACCGCGCTGGCAAAACTCAGGTGGTTTTCCACCCTGAGAATAATGCTCAGCTGGCTAATGATGCTGAAAATCTTCGCGTGGAATCCGTTATTCAGGTGAGTGGCAAGGTTGTAGCCCGCTTGAAGACGGATGAGGTGGACGCCACAAACCCTGATTTGGCTACCGGTGAGATTGAGGTGGACGCCGCCTCCATGAACGTGCTCAACCGCGCGGCTGTGCTCCCCTTCCAGCTGGATCGCAACATCGCCAACGAGGATATCCGCCTGAAGTACCGTTTCCTCGACCTGCGCCGTACCCCCATGCAGCGCAACATGATTCTGCGTCACCGCATTACCAAGACCATGCGTGACTACTTGGATGAGCAGGGCTTCCTTGAGATTGAAACCCCCATCCTCTCCAAGAGCACACCCGAGGGCGCTCGTGACTTCCTCGTGCCCAGCCGCCTGAACCCCGGCACGTTCTACGCTCTTCCTCAGGCTCCTCAGCAGTACAAGCAGCTGCTTATGGTGGCCGGTATGGAGAAGTACTTCCAGGTGGCCCGCTGCTTCCGCGATGAAGACCTCCGCGCAGACCGCCAGCCCGAGTTCACTCAGATTGATATCGAGGCCTCCTTCATTACCCCTGAGGACGTGTACGCATGGATTGAGAACATGCTTAAGCGCGTGTTCAAGGAGTCCGTGGGGCGTGACATCGTCACTCCCTTCCCCCGCATGACTTGGAAGGACGCCATGGATCAGTATGGTTCTGACAAGCCTGAGCGCCGTTTCGAAATGAAGATTACGGATTGCTCTGACATCTTCGCCAACAGCGAGTTCCGCGTGTTCTCCGGTGCTATTGCCAATGGTGGCGTGGTGAAGGCTATTAACGCCAAGGGCTTCAACCCCTCCGTTGGTCAGGTGGATTCCCTCACTCAGACCGCTATTGAGGCC
The DNA here is from genome assembly GCA_017517385.1 of Akkermansia sp. GTDB lineage: Bacteria > Verrucomicrobiota > Verrucomicrobiia > Verrucomicrobiales > Akkermansiaceae > Akkermansia. The sequence continues at coordinate 31,577 of JAFWZG010000039.1, read as the reverse complement.
GGTGCTAAGGGCCTTGCTTACATCAAGGTGCGTGACGTCGCTAACACCAAGGAGTGGAAGAGCCCCATTACCAAGCGCCTTTCTCAGGCTGAGATTGATGCCCTCATCGAGCGCCTGAACATCGAGAGCGGTGACTGCATCTTCTTCGCCGCCGGTGAGTGGGAGCAGAGCTGCACCATCCTCGGCCGTGTGCGTCTGGCTTGCGGTGAGTTCATGGAACTGCTCAAGGGCAATACTGACATTGACCTCTTCTGGGTGAACCGCTTCCCCCTCTTCGGCTGGGACGCCGAGGAGCAGCGCTTCTGCGCTGTGCACCACCCCTTCACCCGCCCTGTTCCTGAGGATGTGGAGAAGGTGCTTAAGGGCGAGATTTCTACGGATCTTTGCGCTGAGGCTTATGACGTTATCTTCAACGGTAATGAGCTGGGCGGTGGGTCTATCCGAATTCACGAGAAGGATCTGCAGGATGCTACCTTCCGCGCCCTTGGCTTGGATGACGCCACCATTGAGGAGCAGTTCGGCCACCTGCTGGCAGCATTCTCCTTCGGTGCTCCCCCCCACGGTGGTCTTGCCCTTGGTCTGGATCGTGTCGTGATGCTTATCGGGCAGTGCGAATCCATTCGTGAGGTGATTGCATTCCCCAAGAACAATCGTGGCGCAGACCTTATGAGTGAGTCTCCCGCTCCGGCTGAGCCTAATCAGCTGCGTGACATTCACATTCAGGTCAAGCTTCCTGAGAAACTTCGCCTGAAGCTTGAGGCTGAAAAGGCTGCTGCTGAAGCTGAGCAGAACGCCTGATAAAATATACCGTTTTCAATTCGCGGGGTGTCTGGTTATACGGATACCCCGCTTTTTTTCGTTAGAGAAGTTTTTATATATCAATTTTTAATTATTTTTTATTTGTAACTCTTTTTTGCTTGACGGATGATGTGAAAAAGGGTAGCATAACGATGTGACGAGGAGGCGCAGTCGGCGTCTGCTAACGGCCACAAATATTTATCATACAACCAATCTATTAGAATTATGTACAAGACAACCATTCTTCTTGTGGCAGCTGCACTTGGTCTTTCTTCCTGTGCTTGGGATTCCAGCTACGGTTCTGTTTCTTCCAACAAAATCGGTGTGACTCAGCAGGTGCTGCCCGCCACTGTAGTTTCCGCCTATGAGGTGACGGGTGAGACCTCCTCCACTTCTAAGGCTGTTGGCACCGGTGTGGGTGCTGTTCTGGGTGCCGGCCTTGGCCAGATGCTTGGTGGCGGTTCCGGCCGTATCGTATCCACTGCCGGTTTCGGTGTAGCCGGTGCTCTTGCCGGTCGCTACCTGACCGATTCCATGGGTAACACCCGTTGTCAGCGCGTCACCGTGAAGGTGGACGGCCGTAACGGCGCTACCTACTCCTTCGTACAGCCCGTATACAAAGAGTTCGGCCCCGTTTCCGCCGGCATGCACGGTAACTACCACCACGGTTCCGATGCTCACTTTGTACCCGATGGGTATTAATGCCGGTGATTTAGATTCTCATATTCCGGGTAGAGAAGGCAACTTCTCTACCCGTATGCTTTTAGGCATCTCGCCACGCAAAGGGGGGAGCCGCGTAGGTGATAGGCATTTTTTGAGCTGGCATGAACCAGAATAGACTTGCTTATTTTCGAGCTTTAAATATAATCTAAATCGTGATAGATAACTCAGATTTCATACGCTCTGTCTCGGGGAAGCGAGATTGGAGCCAGCGGAACTTTGTGCGTGCGTGCAGAGTTCTCGCCAGAGTGTTTCCTGCCCGAATTCCGGCCAAAGAAAAGAGCGTTGGTGATTATACGTACCTGAGCATCAGTAAAAAATCTGCATTGGACATGGTAGAGGCGTCGTTGTTTAGTTTGTATCGTAATTCTGAAGTTGTGCCTTCTCGAGTTGTCATTGTGTCCGACGGTTCCTGGGAGCCGGAATATGGTGTTCGATATTTCCGAAAGCGGGGGCTCCAAGTGGAATGTCTGACTTGGAAGCACTGTGCGGATTTTTACCTAAATACTCTGCCTGAACTAACAACCTGGGCTGAAAAGCACATCTGGGGGAAGAAGATGGCTGCCATTCTTTATCTTTCAGAGACAGATAGGGTGCTTTTCTCTGATCCTGATGTATTGTGGTATGGTACTCCCCTGCGGAATGATGAGTGGAACACAACGGATTTCAAGATTTCTATCGACTCATGTCATAGCTATGACCCTCATTTTATTAAAGCCTCGGGTTCTGAGTACTTGTATGATACAGAGGAGCCGATAAATTGTGGCGTTGTTTACATTCACGGCGGCTTGAAAATGCTCAATGACAAAGCGCTGGAGTGTATTCGCTATCAGGCTGAACATTGTGGGGATTTTGCAGAGCAAACCGTATTTGCTATCATGGATAGTCAATATGATAACAGGTGGACCCGCGAGGAAATCGTTTCTGCCATTGATGATGTGGTGCAGCCTTTGTTTTCCAAAACAATAATGTACCCGAATACGGTCGCTAGACATTACCTGTGGCGCCTCAAATGGATTTACTGGACAGAGTATTTTAAGATGAGAGTTAAGAGTGTGTAATTAATTCTAAATGTGTTATGAATACTCCCGTTTTTAGCGTCATTATTCCGGTATACAATGTCGCGAAGTATTTGGAGCGAACATTGCAATCCGTATATAAGCAAACGTTTGGTGATTATGAAATAGTCATTATTGACGATGGCTCAACGGACAGAACCGCTGAAATTCTTTCGAAACAGGCAGATGCTAGACTTCGTGTGTTTCATCAGAGTAATTCCGGAGTAAGTGTAGCCCGTAACAAGGGAATACGAGAAGCTCGAGGTGAATTCATTGCATTTTTGGATGGTGATGATATATGGGTATGCAACCATTTAGAAATTGCATTAAAGTTTTTCAGAGATTATCCTGAATACAAGTGGTTTTATACTCGCCCTTCGATGGTCTCAGTTATTGATGATAAATTGGTTGCGTCTGGTATAAAAGGTAAGGTTGAATATAGGGCCGTTAATTGGTTCCTTGGGGCAAGTAATGACCCGATGAGTTCAAGTTGTATTATTCGTAAGTCTGCCATTTGTCATGATGAATTATTTCCGCTTGGCATTAAGATGTATGAGGATAATGTTGCGTGGTGCCGCATCGCTATGCAACACCCTGCAATCGGTGTGGCAAATTGTTCAACTGTTCAATACAGAATGCGCGATACGTCCGCATCTCATAATTATTCTGTAAAAATGCTGGGGCGTGATAGCTCTTATAATGGGGCTTTTATTTGTCATCAGGAGTTGTATCTTAAGAAAGATTGTACTCCGGCCGCAAAACTGTTCTTCCGTTTTTATTCTCTGCTGAATTGGTGGGGCCGCATTAGAGGGTGTAGTCTGCTCTCATGGAAGGATGAAATCAGGCAGCGCAAAGCTCTTAATGGCGCTTTTCTTACTTCTTGGCTACTGGCCGGTGCATATGTGAATCACTTTTTTTGCTTGTGCTACGCTAAGATTGTCAGGTTACTGTTTAATGCTGTAGTTCGGAAAATGAAGAAACTCTCACCTCTGTATGAAGTAGAACTGGGAGTACGTGAGTTCTGATAGTATTTTAAAGGATGAAAGCAAAAACATTGATTCTCACTCACCCTCTTACAGGAAATTACGGGGGGCTTTTACTGGCGTATGCTAGTTATACAGTGCTGAAACACAGCGCTGAATTCTTTGGGTGTAAATGCGTATATATTCCGTTATCAACCCGATAATTTCCCCATAAAACCATGAAAAACTTTGATATAGATTTAGTCTATCTGTGGTGTGATGGAAGCGATACAAAGTTCGCGCAGCAGAAGTGTGCTCGAATGCAACAATGCGGTGCAACAGCAAAAGGCAACGAAGATTGTCGATATGTGCAAGTAGATGAGCTGAAATACAGCCTCAGAAGCGTGGCTATGTACATGCCCTGGATTCACCACATCTATATTGTCACCAATAATCAAGTGCCGAAATGGTTTCGCCCGCACGAAAAAATTACCATTGTCGACCACTCCGAAATACTTCCCGAATCTGCACGTCCCTGCTTTAATTCTCAGGCATTAGAGTGCTGCTTGCATAAGATCCCCAATCTGGCAGAGCATTTTATTTATGCTAACGACGACTGTTTTGTAGGACGAAATGTATCCCCGTCTTTCTTTTACGAACGGATGGGAAAACCCATAGTCCGGTGGAAAAAAACCACTCCTTGGGAAGATTTGTATTGGACAACTTTACAAGCCGCTTATAATACTATTAAACAACGCTATGGCGTTACTTACGGTTGCTATGAACCGCATCACAATATGGATGCGTACACAAAAAACATCTTGGCTAATTGTGAAAAGGAGTTCTCTGATTTATTCCATTATACTATCCATCAACCATTTCGCAATGAAGCATGCTTGCAACGTCTGTTATTTCACTTATATGCGTTAGTCAAAAAGCAGGCCAAGATGAAAGATGTCAGCAAAACTATAATCCAACGGATTATGAAGAGACTTCATATAGCCCGCATTGATTCCATGCATCTATCCAACCTCCAACCACCTGAAATTTTGATTCCTTATCGACCTGCCCTATTTTGCATCAATGATGGGGAATTCTCTACAGATGAGGCTCGTGAGCAAGTGGTGCGTTTTCTAGAAACGCGCTTCCCTCTAAAATCCCCCTTTGAACGAGAGGATTGATAGAAAACGACATAACCGTAGAGTACGCAATACCACAACGTAATTTGTTGGCAGGCTGACTGATATTATGAATATTCTTTTTGTTTATCTTACGGCAATTATCCCCTCGAGAGGTGGCACTGAACGTGTAACGCACTGCGTGGCAAGCAGTCTACAGGAAAAGGGGCATAATATCTATTATCTGGCAACAGATGCAGCCTCAGACGACATAAAACAACTTCAATCTTCCAATCACTTTTTTCTCAATCCCGAACTTGATGTAGAAGGTCGAAAAAAAATCATTTACAATCTCTGTCAGAGCCTTCAAATCGACATCCTCATCAACGAATGGGGAACGTGGGACAATTTTTCCATCTTCTCGAAAAACGTACTACCCGGAATCAAGATTATTACTTGTCTTCATTATGATGTATTTGGCGCAATAAAGTCACATTCTAACGGACGCCCTAGCAATCCCGTCAAACGCTTCATAATTGATTTCTTGAATCGTCTAGGTATCAATTTGTACCGAGTCAAACGGTTACTCGAGTTCCGTTCAAGATATCGGAAAATGCTCCGAGTGTCTGATGCGGTAGTAGTTGTTACCCCAATCATTGCCAAGCAGCTGAAACGATTAACAGGTATACATTCGGAAAAAATTGTCCCCATTCTCAACCCGCTTCCTTTTGAAAACATCGTTTCTACATATGATGCAGCATCAAAGGAAAAAATGATTTTATTCGTGGGGCGATTGTCACAAGAAAAAAATGTAGACCTCTTGCTTAAGGCCTGGGCAAAAATCGCGTCCCGTTACCCGGAATGGAAACTGGAAATTGCCGGCAGTGGAAACATGCTGGATAACCTACTCCAACTGGTAGTGGAACTGAAGATTCCCCGAGTTCAATTCCATGGGCATGTGGAAAACGTAGGTGCTCTCTACAATCGTGCAGAATACCTCGTCTTGCCGTCCAAGCACGAATCATTCTCCTGCGTTGTGCTGGAAAGCATGGCTTATGGTTGCCATCCTATTGTATTCGATTACCCCTCGGCCCCGGTTGTCATACCGAACTCCCGGCTTGGTACGCGAATCAAACACAGTACTAAGGCATTGGCAAAAGCTATGTCAAAAGCGATACAAACCAATACAAGTAACCGGGAGCATATGGAAGAGGTCGCAGCACATCTGGCCACCTTCGATATTGAGAAAATAGCCCCGAATTGGGAATCATTAATAGAAAAACTTTCCTCAAATAAATGAAAAAAGTTTACATACTAACGCACCCTCTTACAGGGAATTATGGTGGCTTACTACAAGCGTATGCCAGCTATAAGACCCTTGAATCCATGGGGTTTTCTCCGTATATCTACAAGTATGCTTCGAAAGATCTTCCTCTTGACTTTCGTTCACGCATGCTTTACCTCAAAATGTATATAAAGTATATTTTGGGGCGTTATGGATATGGGACTTCAATGTGGCACAATATGTGGCGTAAACTTTCAGTAGCAAAACAATTCACTAAAGGGTTGCGCATGCATAAAGCTGTATCACCTGCTACTCAAGACAAAAATGTCAGATATTGGATTGGAAGTGATCAGGTGTGGCGTGCATCTTATTGCCGCAATATGAAGAGTCCGGAGTTTTACTTTCTGGATTTTGCAACACTTGAACAACGCCGCAATAGTATTGCCTACGCCGCATCAATGGGTACAGATGTGTGGGAAGGAACTCCCGAAGAAACAGCAACATGCAAGCAATTGATGATGGATTTAAAAGCTGTTTCAGTCCGAGAGCACAGCAGCATAGATATATGCCGCAACGTATTCGGGCGTGAGGTATGCCAAATGCCAGACCCTACATTGCTTCTGGATGCGCAGGAATATGAAAAAATAATTCGCAAGCGTTTCACTTGGTCTCCCAAAAAGCCCTGGTTATCCATCTATGTATTGGATGACTCTCCCCAGCTAAACGACATTCTAATGAGATGCGCGCAGGTACTGAAGCTCGAGCCTCAGCATCTTCTGTCTCACTCCTGTGCAAAAAAATTACGTGACCGAATTCTGCCAACTGTTTCTCAATGGTTGCATCTCGTTCGCAATTGTGATTATTTCATTACAGATTCCTTCCATGGCTGTGCCTTTGCCATCATCTTCAACAAGCCCTTCGTTTGTTTGGGTAATGAAAAACGCGGTTCAGCTCGCTTTGATTCCCTGCTGGGTACCTTTGGTTTGCAGGACAGGCTGGTAACCAAGCTCGAGCCTGATACTATTCTTCAAATCTTGAATACACCTATCGATTGGGAAAATGTCAACCATATTCGTAAGGCTGAGCAGCTGAGGGCTACCTTATTCTTGAAGGAAAAACTAGAACGTTGATAAGTTACGCATTGTACTATGCAAGCTCCTAAAATTTCAGTTATTGTACCCGTTTTCAACAGGGAAAATACTATTGCCACATGTATTGCGGGTATCTGTAATACGGATTTTGAGTCATATGAAATTATTATTGTCGATGATGGCAGTACTGATAACTCACTCCAAAATTGCCAGAAATTAGCAGAAAAAAACTCTAGAATTCATGTTTTTTCTCAACAAAATGCAGGAGTAAGTGCCGCCAGAAATTTAGGTATACAGAAAGCTACGGGTGAATATTTAACGTTTGTAGATTCTGATGACACATTGTGTCCCAATGCTTTAAAAATAATCACGGCATATACTGCAATCGGTGTGGATATGCTGATGTATCCCCATGTGGAAACTTTAGCCGAAAAAGTGCCCGAAATTCATGTGCCTGATATATCTGAGATTGACTCGTCGAAAATCATCGGTAATCAGCAGCTTATAAATTGGATTTATACGGTCTATATTACAAAGCATAGTTACTTTAGCGTTATTGATAAAGTATTTAATACAAGAATACTGCGAAACAAGAATATCAGATTCCATACAGATGTTTCATTGGGCGAAGACCAGATTTTCGTTTGCGAATATCTGAAATGCGTCCAGTCTTTGGTCGCCATTCATCACCCCTTAAGCTATATTTTATTATGGGAGCATCATTTGAGACCCTATGGCCTAGGGTTGAAGTTACGTTCACCAGAAGATTTTCTGCACAATCAGCTACAGAACTACCGAGCCCTTATGGGGTTGTATCAACATTGCGGTCTGGAATGTGTTCACCAATATGCCAGAGATTACATCTTAGACCGTCCGGTTTCCCGGATTCTCATCAGACATTTGTGTTTTAATAATAAAATTAGGGCTTCTATATCGGAGTTAATCTCATTTACTGAAAATAAGATTAAGCCTGTTCTTGATGCTGAGAAAACCGGTATATCTGCACAAAAAAATAAACATATACGTCGAATCCTTCAACTTATTACATCAGGGCATACGCGATTGGCCATTACCTATGCATTCTTCTTCTCAAATCTCAAATTCGTATATGCGAAAATCAAAAAAATATTTCGATATAAATAAACAGATATAATGTTATTTCTTTCTTAGTCAAGGATAAGCATACTAAAGAATCCAGCTCATCGATTTTGAGTGAAACATAATGGATAATCAGGAAACAATACCTTCCACGCTTCGCCAATCACAGTATTTCAAACATGTACCATATTTTACCGCATCCGATTGTCAGTAATTTCGGTGGCATTCTTCAGGCATTTGCTCTGCAGAAGGCTCTTTGTCGCCTAGGGATCCAATCACGAGTTATTTCGTTTCTTTCTCAGAGCTGGCGTAGCCATGTTGATTTATTCAACCTCGGTCACATAGTGCGCAGTATTAAGCAGTTGGTTCTGATTATCCTTTTTGCACGCCACAAGTCCTTCCCTCTACTTTTCTTCCCGTTTGTTAGCAGAAGATTCAAACGTCGGTTTATGAAGCTTCTGCATGTAGGTTTTCAGCGCAAACAGCTTCAGCAGATTTCTGATGAGCACGCTTTTATTGTAGGCAGTGACCAAGTATGGCGAGCTTCGTATGGTCGGTGCATAGAATCAGCTCCTTTTTTCTTCCTTAATTTTGCGTCACCGCAACAACGTCGGCAAAGCATCGCTTATGCTGCATCTTTTGGCTCTGATGAATGGGAAGGCACCCCAGAGGAAACGGAAGAATGTAAGCGGCTCGTTCAGGAATTTAAGGCTGTTTCCGTGCGGGAGCACAGCGGCGTCCGCTTGTGCCGTGATGTGTTTGGAGTTGATGCGGTGCAAATGCCGGACCCTACTTTGTTGCTGGAGCAGGAAGATTATAATAACCTCATAACTCAGTCGAAAACGCATACTCTGAAGAGTCCTTTTATCGCAACCTATCTACTGGATAAGAGTGGAGAAAAGCAAGCTCTTACAGAAGCTCTCAGTAAAGCAACAGGGCTTTACACTCAGCATCTCATGTACCAGCCCGGCGCTGAAAAACTCATGGATAGACTACCTATGTCCGTGCCGCAATGGCTGCGTTACATTCGAGATGCGGAGTGTGTGTTGACCGACTCTTTCCATGGTTGTGTATTTTGCATCATATACAACAAGCCGTTTATTTGCCTAGGGAATGAGAATCGTGGCACTGCCCGTTTTGATTCCCTGCTGGGAACCTTTGGTTTGCAGGAGAGGCTGATTACAAATCCGCCCCCGGAACAGTTGTTGCATTTTATGCGCAGTCCTATTGATTGGGAAAAAGTTAACTCTATCCGCAAGGCTGAACAGGAGCGCGCCTTTGATTTCTTAAAAAACAATCTTAAAAAGGGCTGATTCATGGCTAACGTTAAAGAAGAAACCGCTAGGGGCATTAAATGGGGGCTTATCCAGAAGCTCACCATGCAGCCCCTGCAGTTCCTATACGGTATCATTCTTGCTCGTCTCATCTCACCTGATGAAATGGGTATTTTGGGGCTTACTGCTATCTTCTTTGCTTTGGCCGGCCAGCTTCAGGAGTGTGGGTTTGGTACAGCGCTCATACGTAAGCAGAACCGCACTCACGAGGATATTTGTACCGTTTTCTGGTTCAATGTGGGGATGAGCTTTGTTCTATCGTTCATTCTCTTTCTGTCAGCTCCTTTGTTTGCCGCTTTCTTTAATCAGCCGGCTCTTGTCAATTTGACTCGCGTATCGGCGCTGCTGATGTTTTTAAATTCTACTACAAGTGTTCACATGACACTTTATCAGGCTCGTCGCGATTTTAAAACGCCTGCCCTTGTCTCCATGTGTACCACACTTGTTGCTATGCCGTTCACTATTTGGGCAGCTTTTTCGGGGTGGAGTTACTGGGCGCCCATGCTTCAAGGAATCATTACAGGTGTACTGACTCTCATAACCATCTGGGTTATTTCACCTTGGAAGCCCAAATGTTGTTTCTCAACCGCCTCCTTCCGGGAGTTTTTCCGCTTTGGTCTCAATCTGGCTATTTCGGGTATAATCACCCAATTTTACTTGGAAGCCCGAACTTTTATCATAGGTAAGTTTTATTCTCCGGCTCAGCTGGCTTATTTCACTAGAGGTCAGCATACTTGTAGCTCGCCGCTTCAATTAGCAACAAGCATATTAACCCCGATTACTCTTCCCGTTTTAGCCACGTTGCAACATGATCAGGAGCGTTTGGCTCAGGTTTTTCGCCAATTCGTGCGCCTCATGTCCATGGTTATTGAATGGGGGATGATAACCTTGGCGGCAAATTCTGCGGCTATTATTGTTCTCTTATACGGTGAAAACTGGGAAACTGCGGCTGAATATGCCCGGATACTCTGTTTCGGTTGGATGCTTAACCCTTTGACGCTCCTAAATACGAATTTCTTCGCAGTTCAGGGGAGATCTGATTTGCACATGAAAATTGCAGTTATACTTCGTCCCATCAGCATCATTGTGATGATTTTGTGTGCCTTTCATAGTGTTGGCGCTCTTTGCTTCTCTGCTATCTTTGCGGCGGGGATCAGTTTTTCTGCAACCTGTTATCTGGTTACGCGCATTAGTTCCATTCGTATTCGCGACCTCGCTGCTGACTTTTTCCCATACCTAGTCATGGCTTTGGTGGCAAATATACCATCCTTTTTCATTGACAAACTTGATTGGTTGCCGATATGTCGTTTAGCCTTGGGCTTGTCTACGTCGATTCTTATTTACGGTTGTATTCTTTTGGTAAAACGTGATCGGGCTGCGGCCTATCTCCTTGCGTATGCTAAAGAAAAAATAGCCAGAAAACGAAGTTAGTAGTCTATTCCTCATTTACATAAGATTTTTTCATGAGTTCCCCCAAATATATCACTCCGCCGCAGGAATGCACAGGTTGTGCTCTTTGTGCCAATGTATGCTCTACCGATGCCATTAACATGGTGTGGAGTGGCGACGGTTTTTTGGTTCCTCAGGTTAATGTGAATGCGTGCATCAACTGTGGCGCGTGCGTAAGAACTTGTCCGGCACAGCCGGCTCATCTGGAAAAACTTCGAGCGGAATCGTCCGCTACCGAAACTCCTGAGGCTTATGGTGGTTGGCATAAGGATAAAGATATTCATTTAAACAGTAGCAGCGGAGGTGTTTTCTCCGCTTTGGCTGAACACATCTTCGCCGCCGGCGGTTGCGTATTCGGAGTTGTTTGGTCCGGTAAGGATATAGCCCGATATACAAAGGCGGAAAATATGGCTGAATTGGCAGCTATGCGTGGTTCCAAGTACACGCAAGCGGTTCCGGGGATGGTGTATCGGGATGTTAAAGAAGAATTGAAACGGGGACGCCAAGTGCTTTTCTGCGGAACTTCATGTCAGGTGTATGCGTTAAAGCGTTATTTGCGAAAGGATTACGAAAAATTATTGCTGGTGGATATCCTGTGCCATGGCGTGCCAAGTCGCAGTCTGCTGCAGGCCTATATTCGTGAGTTTGAGGTTTCTACGGGTAAAGAACTTGAGCGTATTCAATTCCGTGATAAAGCCGGTAATTGGCAGCAATATCAAGTGAAAAAGATTTTTGCTGATGGTAGTTCCCTTGGCCATATCAATAGGCAAGATATGTTTATTCGCCTTTTTGTTGGTGATTATGCGCTGAACAAGGCTTGCTACGCTTGCCCACATGCCCGTTTCCCTCGCGTGGGCGACATCACTCTGGGGGATTTTTGGGGGGATTTACAAAAACTTCATCCGGATTGGCCCATCCCTGATGGAATTGGCTCCATTCTCGCAAACTCGCCCAAAGGTAAGGCTCTTCTGCAGCGGCTTTCTGCATCTGGCTCAGTTACTCTTGTAGCAGATGTATTAGATAATCTCATTGACGGTCAACGGCCTACTTATATAAGACATGCCGAAGCTTTGCCGCCTAATCGTGAACAAGTACTCAGAGCTCTCCGGGATGAAAAGCTCTGCCAAATTTACCACAATCTTTTTGCTTATGAAAGATGTGGTCCGTTCCGACTGCGCAAAAGTTCTTTGCTATATAAAGCGTACAATGTTCTCCGAAGAATTAAGAGAAGATTTTTCGGGCGCAGTCACTAACTTCAGATATTCATCACTTTCGAACAATCTATGAGTGGCCCTAAGTTTTCAGTGATAGTTCCTGCATTTAACAGGGAGAATACCATAGGTGCCTGTATAGCGGGTATTCTAAACTCAGGTTATGACAACGTAGAGCTTATCGTTGTAGATGACGGCAGCAGCGATAAAACGCTTGCCGTGTGCCAAAAGATTGCTGAAAATGAGCCCCGACTCCATGTGTATACCAAAACCAACGGTGGGGTGAGTACTGCAAGAAATCTTGGGATTACGAAGGCTACAGGTGATTATATAATGTTTGTTGATTCGGATGATACCTTGTGTCCGGATGCAATAAAGGTTATTGCGTCTATTGTGGCGGCCGGTACAGATTTGCTGATGTACCCGGTCAATAGTGTGTTTGCGGAGAAAAGGCATGAAATCAGTGCCGTGACAGAAGATAAACTTGAGATTACGAGATTAGAAGGAAATCGGGAACTTGTAGAATGGATTTACACTAAATACATTCCCCAATTTAATCACTACTTCAGCGTTGTAAATAAGGTATTCCGTGCAAAAACAATACACGAAAATAACATCAGCTTCAGTACAACCGTTTCTTTGGGTGAAGACCAAATTTTTGTCTGTGAATACTTGAAGTACGCTAGGTCTCTGACCTTTATAAATTATTCCTTTTACTATGTCATGATTTGGCCTAGTGATTTGCGAGCCACCGGCTTAGGTACAAAGCTGCGTTCCCCCGAAGATTTTTTGCATAATCAGCTGCAGAATTACAATGCCCTCATTGCGTTGTCCGACAATAGTGGGGTGGATTGTGTTCGCGAGTTTGCAAGTAATTACATATTGGATAGAATGGTGACCCGTATTCTGTACCGTCACTTAAATAAAGCGAATAAATCTGTGGTCTCGGTATCGGAGATTGCGGCCTTTACTGCAAAACAGATAAAGCCGATAGTAGATAAGGAACGTGACGGTATTCCTCGACAGAATGGTAAAGTTTTGCGATATGTGTTGCGGCTGATAGCCGCCGGTTACGCAGGTCTAGCAACAATGTTGGCTTATTCTTATGTAAATGCCAAATATATTGCTGGTAAATTGAAAAGACGGTGACCTCATTGTGAAATCTCTTTACCCGAGAACCTGAAAGTAGTTCTTTGGCAATAGAGTTGGTGCCAGACGCAGGTAAAACAATCCATGCGTCCGGCGTAGATAGAGAGGAGACACCTATGCCGTAAGTAGAACTACCGTGTCTCGGCATAGGTTTGTAGTTGCCAGAACTCAGTGGCGGATTCTATGGAATCAAATGCCTCATAGTCAAATATCAACGGGTTGTTCCCATGAGGTGAGTATATTGCTGAGCACCACTCGATTTGGCAGCGAGAGCCGTCGTTAGCAACATAAAGGCCGTCAGGGCATGCTGTTTTTCTACACCATACCACCGACCGCCCTCTTCTGAGGCTGTATGTTGACGCGCGGTTGTTTATTTGCAGTGTTTGCACGCTAATGGTCCAGCCCTTACTTTTTGCTATTTCAAGAGACAATATTACGTTTGGGGCGGCGTCCCATCCGGCAGGCAGCTGTATAGTCAAATTACCACCACCATCTGATAACCGGGCAAGTTTTCGAGCTTGTGTGAGGGTGAATCCGGGGATGGGCTGAGTGCCTGTGGTATTCAGGAGCGGTGAGCTATTGCTGCTTCGGTCGTATAAACAGACATCTCCTGCCACGGAAAGCACTGGTATGAAATCCCTCACGAGCTTTGAGCCTTGAGATATGGCAAAACGATAGAGCCTGCCAACAAAAGCATGTCCTATGGGGCGCAAACTCATCCCGTTTCCTATAGCTAGCTGAGAGCTTGTCTGTGAAAAACGGGAGGGCAGTTTGCGCCGGAGAATTTCTCCGCCTAGATTAAACATGAAGTGATTATCATTCTTCCAGTTAAGCATTCCGAGAATTCTTGTGTCTTCGGCTGTATAGGAATTAAGCCCAGATGCATCGGCGGCGGAATTGGCATATCCGCCATCTCGAAGGGGATAATATGGAGCATCGATAGAAAGACCGACTTTTCCGGTATAAGTAAAAAAAACATAAATATACTGGAGAGGCTTATCCCTGTCGTAACTACCGGCCAGAACTCGGAATGTATCATCCTTTTTAACGTATATGTCAAAAGAGAAACCAGTATCCGGGGTTGTCGTGTAGTTGGTGTCGAAAACGGAATTTGCATTGAAATTAAGAAACGAGCACGGAATATACTCCGTCGGGAGTGAGTTTATGCTGTTTCCGTGTGGTTGCATGTCAGATGGAATATTCATAAGCGAGGTTAATGATTAGATTTCCGTTAGGTTCTCGGCGCAGCGCGAAGCGATAGGCGGTTGACAGGGAGAGTATCGGTTCTTCTGAGTTTACCCATACGCCATTTGCCGGCCAGGTGATAGTCGGTACACTGCTGCCGGTACTGAACCACAGTTCAATCGTTTGACAGTTTGCGGTCTCATTGAGTTTCAGAGCGGAGAAATCGGTATTCTCCGTAAGTTGACCGAGGTCGTATATATGCCCGGCTTGTAGGGTGCTGGGCATGGTGCCACTGTGGTAGGGGCGGGGAAGTTGGGCCGCGCTATTGTCGCAGAATTTGCCGAAGAGCAAGGATACGACGGCGTGGTTATCGCTGACTTCTACATGATTTCCGATGGCGGTAAAAATCTTCTGCTCTCCCGGCTGCGCGGAGCAGAGTGTGATACCGCTGTCGCTCGTAATAGTGCAGGCCGTGGTGGCGCTCAGGCAGTATTGCCTATTGATTAAAGTAGGGATTGTCTTCATGCTGTTAATGGGGGATTCCGGGAGTATGATTATACCGGTACGCGGTGTATTTCAATCTTTCATTCACATCGCCGCAGTGGGGCGCTGCGAAAAAAAAAGCCACCGCAGCGAGCTGCTGCGGTGGCCGAAGGATTAGCGGTGCTGAGCTGTTTTAGCGGCGAATGCGATCATTTTCACCCGGGCCCCAGGAGGGCAGGTAATCCGGGATTTTATGGCCGCTGCCGGGGCAGTCAGCAGGCACTCGGTAGAGGGTGCGGGCGGCGTTGTAGCGCTGCATGAGCTCGGCCACTACTTCGGCGTAGGCGGGATCCTGAGCCACGTTGCGCATCTGCTGCGGGTCTGTTTCGT
Organism: Akkermansia sp.; assembly: GCA_017517385.1. Taxonomy (GTDB): domain Bacteria; phylum Verrucomicrobiota; class Verrucomicrobiia; order Verrucomicrobiales; family Akkermansiaceae; genus Akkermansia. Next base: position 16,246 of record JAFWZG010000039.1, on the reverse strand, counting down.
TATCGATGAGCATCCACTCATTCTCAGGCTTGCGCACGCCAGTGCGGCGTTCCTCACCCGTGGGCGTCCAAATGCGGGCGAAGGTGTAGCGCTGTGTGCGAATGCCGTCATGGCGGGGGGCATTGTGCTCACCGGGCTGTTCGTAGAAAGCGTAGTAGAGGGAACGATCCACGAACTGCGGAGCCTCACCGGTGGCGAAGAGCGGTACGAGGGAAACGCCCTCCATAGTGCGGGTGTTCTCCGGTGTGTTATTGCCGGTGACTTCCAGCAGGGTGGGCGCGTAGTCAATGTTCTGTACCATGGCCTGACTGCGTACACCGGCAGGAATGCGGCCCTTCCAGCGCATAATGAGCGGCATGCGCATGGATTCCTCGAAGATCCAGCGCTTGTCGTACAGACCGTGCTCGCCAAGATAGAAACTCTGGTCACCCACGTAAATGACAAGCGTGTTTTCGGAAAGGCCGGCCTTGTCCAGATACTCCAGCAGGCTGGTGATGGATTCATCCAGCGAGAGTATGCAGCCGAGGTAATCCTCCATGTACCAGCGCCAGCGCTGCTCGGTCATTTGCTCCTGTGTCTGGTACTTGCCTGCACGCATGTTGGCCACGAACTCGTCCGTACGCTGGTTGTAGAAAGCGCGGTAAACGTCCTGCAGACCGGGTTCAATCCAGTTCATCTCCCAGCCGAGGTTTGTTCTGGGGGCGAAGCGCGGCTCGTGAGTATCGATATTGAAATCAGCCGGTATCTGGCCAGCGAAGAGGCCATTGTTAATCATGTTGCGCAGCTGCCCCTTGGGTACGATTTCCTTCATCACGTCAAAGGGAATGCGGTCACGCACGAGGTGATTATCATTCCAGTTGCAGAGGTTCCATCCCACACTCTGGCCATTGTGGCGGAGGAACTCAGGGCGGTTACTCCAGTCATCATGCAGGGTGGCGGGCGGCGTCATGCGGGCAACGTGCTCTTTGATAATCTGGAGGTGGCGCACAGCAGGAAGCCAGTTGCGGTGCGGAGCCTTATGGCCTACGATGAGAGCGAAGGGCTTGCTGCGGTCGCGGCTTTCCATCCAGTTGATGGCCATGTTCGTGACCACGTCTGTCACGTAGCCGCGCAGGCGGTTGCTACGGGTGGAGCCGTTCGGGCCGGCAGAAAGGAAGGTGGAGTTCAGGTAATCACCTTGGCTGGGGAATACTTGCCATGAGTCAAAGCCAGTGGGGCGGGAGATGAGGTGCCATTTACCCACGATGCCGGTCTGGTAGCCACCTGCCTGCAGCATCTTGGGATACGTGGGCTGGTCTCCATTGAAGGCCGGGCCGCCATAGTTGTACAGGAAGCCGTTGTTGTGGGAGTGGCGCCCCGTGAGCATGCAGGCGCGTGAGGGGCCGCAGAGGGAGTTTGCGCAGTAGGCTCGGTCAAACACCATGCCTTCATCTGCCAAGCGGCGGAAACCGGGCAGGGGGACGGGGCTATCCTGCTCGCAGGTGCCCAGCGCGTTCACGCCGTGGTCATCCGATATGATAAAGAGAATGTTTGGCCTCTCGTCAGCAGCTGTGGCGGCTGAGAGCATGCCCGTGATTAAGGCCGCGGCTGCGGCAATGGTACGATTTAGAGTCATAGTGCTTTATTACTAGCATTTTTGGTAAGTTATGTCAAGGAGAAAGGAGGTAACTCAGCGCAATAAATTGAGAGACAAGTATATGGCTCTATCATAGCGAATGTGGTTTAAAAAAGGACTCCGGCATCTGCATTGCTGCATGATGCCGGAGTGCTGATATAGCTAGTTTTGCTGGTGAATTAGAAGGACAAGGAAGCACCCACATTGAAGCGGTGTTCTGTGGAATCCTCCATGGCACTGAAGGAGTAGTTGGCAGAGGTGGTCCATCTGGTATTAATGCGATAGGTTGCACCTGCCTGTACTTCGATGCCATTGCGGCCCGGGTTGCAGCTGTCCCCGCTCATGCCATTCATGCGTATTACAGGGTTGTGACGCACCATGTCATTGAAGTAGGAGAGCTCACCATATACTTCCAGGCGGCGGCAGGCGTTGCTAAGCCCCGGAGCTGTTTCGCTATTGCTTCTGTTAGCTGTACCCCAGAGTATATAGTTGATACCCACGCCGATTTCTCCGCGGACGTTCTGGATAGAGCCTGTCTTCGTACCGTTCACTGTATCTGAGCCGGTAGCAAAGTATTCCAGCCCGGCAAAGGCATTCACGCCCAGACGTTCGGAAATTCTGCTGTGGCGGCTCACTCGGGCATTAACCTGCAGGCTGTCCTGCTCCCACGAGTCGCTATTCTGCTTGGACTCCGTGGTGCCGTATGCCAGCACCCAGTCAAATACCCAACTTCTGGTAGGCGTGGGGGTGGCAAGCATATGTTCGCCATACACCGCAGCGTAGTAGCCTTCCTGATTTACCTTGCTGAGGCCGGTGGGGGATACATCACCGTCAGCATAACCGAACGCGATACCCATCATGTGGGCAGGCTTGATTCTGAAGTCTGCACCCACAGCCGCACCCTGAACGGATACATCAGAGCCATCCATATTGTTTTGGGCTCCAAGTATGCTGAACCATGCCGTGCCTCGACCATTGGCGATGCAGCCCGTGTTATTGCGCTGGCCACGAACGGTGTTGACGAAGGCGCGGGATGCCGTGGCAATACCCCAGTTGCCCTGTGTAAAGGTATCCGCACTTTCCTGCTTGAAGTTCAGTGTCAGCACGAGGCTGTTACCCACTTGCTCCAGTCTGACGCTCTTGTCATCATAATCCAGTTGAACATTATCGGCTTCCAGAGCCTCTGTGGCGGTTACAAGGGCGGTGCCGACGGCGTACTGACCGTTCAGGCGGAGGGTCGTAATACCGCTCAGAGTAATACTTCCGGTTACATTCAGTACGTTACCGTTGTTCAGAGTAATAGTGCCGTTATTGTTGATGGACAAGTTAGCCGTAATTGAGGCGTCACCATTCGTTTGTATGTCAGCGTTATCCACTGTCAGGGAGGAGCCGGGAGCGCTGCGAATGGTGCCGTTGTCCCGGAGAGTGAGTGTTTTAGCTGTGGTGTTATCCGTCAGCATCAGTTCACCGGATACGGTAAGATTTGCATCCAATGCCCCGGCGCGTTTCAGGGTGCAACCCGACACCAGAATGTTATTCGTTACAGCCAGATTTCCGAGATCCAGTACGCCATTATTTGCCAATTCAACGTCACCGGAACCCAAACTGTTAGCATTCTCAACCAAGAGAGAGCCGCCATCAATCAGAGTGCCGCCATCATAGCTGTTGTTACCAGAGAGGGTGGTGGTATCATTCCCGCTCACAGTTACCGTAGAGCCATTTTCAATCGTTGCTCCGATTGTGCCGCCTGCTGCGTTGATAGTGGTATTAGACAGGGTGCCTGTCACATTTGCTCCGGCCTCGGTAATCAGTGTGCCGGCTGTGGCATTTACCTCGATGTCGCTGTTGGCCGTCAGTTTACCGGTTTCTTCCGTTAATTCCACCGTGACGCTTGTAATTCCGCCCGTAGCTGCTGCACTAAGAATTTCCTGTGAGCTGGTTTCGCTGCCGTCACCTGCAGCTCGAATGTAATAAGTTTCGAGGTTTAACTTACCGGCGAGGCCGTCAACGAAGAGGCGCAGGTTATCCGTTCCAACCTGCACAGTGGTGTCACGGCCCACGGTCAGGGTGGCGTCCTGACCATTATTCACAACAACCTGATAAGTGAGGCCTTCGCGCTTAAAGCCGTTGTCTCCTTCCTGATTGTCCACGTCTACGTATGTATCAGCAACCTCTCCACTATAAGCACTGTTGTTATCGAGCTTGAACTGGCCTTGTATCGTTAAAGCACCAGAGTTCTGAATTGCTTCAGGTAGATTGGCTGTAATGCCTTCGGCCGTTACCAGTCCGGATTCGCCCTTAGTGGTGATGGCTCCGTTACCGAGAGCGTTTTCATGGGCCAGTGTTACTTCTACCCCGTTAATCTCTGTGCCCAGAGTGTGGGTGTTATCTCCGCTCAGGGTAACGTCATTGTCTGTGATGATGAGGCCGACGAGATAATCCTTATCATAGGTGAAGTCTCGGTTTTCAGTGCCGCCGTCGTCAATGGTAATCCACGGATTATAGGTGAGAGTACCGTTCAGCACCACATTGCCGGCAGAATCATTCGTAAGGGTGGCATTCTTTACCTCCCAGTGTTCAGCGTCCATGCCGGCGATGTCACCTACTACATATTCGCAGTTGAAAGAACCCGCGTCAACTGAGGAACCCGTGGCGACTGTGGCAACAAGAATATTGTTGAACGATATCTGCTTTTCACCATTGTTATCCACCATAGTGAGCGAGCTGAAGTATGTATCAGTCATGCCGATGCCGAAGGTACTGCCGCTGTCCATAGTCCACCCTGTGATGGTGTCACTGTCAGCGAGGGCGCCTACGTTCAAGGCTGCGTTTGTACCATCTAATACTGCAGAAAGCGTGCCACCTTCTGTCACATATAGTGAGCCTGCGGTGCTGCCACTAGTTCCGGTACCTACTGTGATGAGTCCGTTGTTGTCAATTGTAGCGCCGGAGCTTACGGATAGCTCTTTGGTGGTAAGCTTGGTTCCGGCGTCCAGTACGAGGGCGGAAGTTGAACTAAGCTCTACAGCGGAAGCGGTGATGGCCGGGGTGATATTATCACGGCTATACAAATGAAGGGTACCACTGCCGGTCAGGCTGATGTTATACGTGGTTCCACCCGTTGCATAGGATGTGGGATAATTTTTTACACCGGAATAGGTGTGCTGTTTATTACCGCCGCCCAAGGTAATGGTACCGGAACCGGTCTGGGTGATATTTACCACACTGTTCTTTGAGCCAAGAGCTGTTCCGTAGCATAACGTTATGGAGCCGCTGCCACTCTGAGAGATGTCAAAGGTGGAGCCGTTGCTGCCTTTGAGCTGACCGATTGTAAGCGAGGCGTTACCACTTTGTTCAATTACATTTGTTTTTGTGCCGGAGAACTGAAGGTAATCACGGAACGTCATGGAGCCACCGCTCTGGGTGATGCTCATGCCGGACATGGCGTAAGAATAGCCGATTGCTTGGAAGGTGCCACCTTCTTGCGTGATGGTAATTGCATTCTTTGTGGAGCCGAAGACGTTAACAATATGGGACGTTGTCGTATTGTTGTGTTTACTGTGAGTGCGTCCCATCGTTACGTTAGCCGTTCCCCCGAGTGTCAGGCTATCTTCAATTCGTACTGCTTTGAAAGAGGTGAAATCAGTATTCAGGGCAGAGTAGAAACCGTTGCCACTATACTGATCCTGATGGAATGAAACATTACCACTGTTTACCTCCAGATTTCCTATTACCGCAGATGTAGCCTGAAGATGGGTACCACTACCTGTGCCGTTGACTATGACGGTATCAGCGTGGAGTGCAGAGTAATGGTCTAAATAGGAACTCACTGAGCCGGTCTTTACAAGATTGCCATCAGCGTCTACGGTATCAGTGCGTTTCTGCACTTTGTACTGACCGCCAATGGAGACCTGTGCGGTGCCATTCAGCGTGAGGGTACCCGTTATATTTACCATGTTCGAGAACTCATTGTTACCCTGGTACTCGTTATAGGTGTTAACGGTAGAATTGTTATACTTCTGGGTAACCTGAATGACGGTGCAGCCATCCCCGTTATCATATTTGATTAGATTGCCGCTAGAATCAAAGTGCCCCAGCTTGTCTCCGCTTTCAAGCGTGAGGTCCCCGTTATGCTGTACAATATTATCTTTCGGGTGAAGGCTGGAGTCTCCTCCACCAATTTCCAGAAGTCTATAATCTGCCCCTTCCGGAGCAATATTCGTCATCGTTTGATTTGCCAATACAGGCAGAACAAACACGCTCATCAGAGCAGTATATAACAGTTTGGGTAAGTGTAATTTCATAGTATGAAGGTAAAGTAAGATGTGTCCCTTTTCCTAATCAACGGTGGTAGACGAAATGAACTATCAGAACCGCAACCTGAGACTATCGATAAGAATAACATTTGTTTTGGTGGATGTCAATCTAAAATTCAGTCAAACTGATTGAGTGCACCACATGTGTCCCAAAGATTTTTCTGAGAGACGCAAGTGCCGATAATTCCTAGGCTTTCCGAAAAGGGGCTTTTTCGAAGCCCCCCTGTATGCAATTTTCAGTTAATGGCCGATATCCTGTTCCCGGTCGTCAGGTTGCGGGAAAGCCTCTTTACGGGTAAATTTGATATCTTTGCGTAAACGCACGACAAAGCTGATTCCCCTGCTGTCCCAATCCCTCCAGAGCTGTGTATCATCGTATCCACGGTCGGCTACAATGATGCTGCGCCCCGGCGGCATCAGGTGGTAGGCGCTTATGTTATCCGACATCTTACCATCTGAAACGTGTACGTCGATGGGAAGAAAATCATTCAGAGAAAAGAGAGTATGAAGCTTGATTGCGCCTTTTTCCTCACTGTAGTGAGCCCAATTGAATATATTGAGGCAGAGTGTGATAACACTAGAATCAAGCAACATGATGCGTGATGCCTTGATACCCTCCCGGAAGCGACAGGTGAAGGCCTGCTGTCCCAAGCGTTTGTGAAGAAGTTGATAGATATCCCGAAACACCATAGCATCTCGCTTAGCATTCTGATGGCTCTGCGCATTACGAGATGGTGCTTTTTGAATTCCCAAGTGGTTGAGCCCACCTCTTATTCCTTGTAGCCCCTTGCAGATATCACGCAGGGATTGGCAGTCTGCCATATGGCAGAACAACAGGGCAATAAGATGCGTCCATGTGTCGAGAGTTTGGCAATATTTGTCTGTATGTCGCTTTTTTGCAGCAGAAACGACTATGGTTCGATCGATTAAGCTTGCAACTTGGGAGAAAAGGTGTACAGTGCTCATGGAAGGTGTTTTTTTTGAAGCAACACCAGCATACGTTTTGCTGGTGAAAAAATCAACCTTCCATTTTCTTTGCCCTGATTTTTGCTATCCTTTCAGAAAATCTTTGGGACACATGTGGATTGAGTAAGAGCGTAGAATTGCGCGACAGAAGAAGATGTATTCTCCTGATAAGTATTAAATAAGCGGCTTTGTAATAATAATATCCAAGCCAGCCGGTAAGGCATCAGTTTATCATTCGGGCGGCCTGAAGTTTGAGCCGTTCTTTTATGTATTTCCAGCCTTTTGAAAGATAGATGATACCGAAAGAGAGCGGGATGGAGGCAAGGTAAACAATCACAGCGTTCAGCTCATCGTTGTAGAATGGTGTGCGGACGAGGTGCGTGTAAATAAGAATGTGTGTGTAGTAGATGTTAGCAGAATGGCGCTGGCCGATGGCGTTGATGAGGGGTATGCGTGCACTGTTGTACTTGAGGCATGTAAGCAGGGTGAAGCACACCGAGAGGTAGACTGTGACGTGGTAGCACCACCCATGGGTGTAGATATGGAGGTATGAGAGCCACAGGCCGCCTTTGTAGAGGATCGTGTAGCAGAGTACGAGCCAAAGGGGAATGGCGGGTATGCGCAGTAGCGTCCGGCTGTGCTTTGCTATCAGGTAGCCCGTGCAGATGAAGGGGAGCGCCATGGCAAAGAAATTGCAGCGCAATACAATCAGAACGGTCTCACTTGCTCCGGGAAAGAGATCTCTGCCCCATAAGTGGCACGCCTGAGCCCATGCGAACAGCAGTGGAGCGGCGTAAATGAGGACCGGGCAAAAACGGCGGAGTACATAGAACATCACCATGGCCATCCAGAAGGCGCTCAGGTACCACAGGTGGTAGCTGTAGGCGATGCCGGTGAAGGTGTTAAGGATGAACTCGCCGATGAGCGTGTCTCCAAGTGGAATACTTTCCCAGACTCTTAAAGAGGGGGTATAGCCGCGGCCGCAAATGGCAGCATCCACCAGATGGTGCAGCAGGTAGAAAAGGTTCATGCCGATACAGAGTATCAGCCCTTTTTTTATCCAGCGAGAAGCTTTGGCGATGTCTCTTTCCCGGGAATTAGAGAAAAGAAAATAGCCCGTAATGCAAAAGAAGGTGGGGGTGGCTATGCTGATGATAGGAAGCAGGGCTTCCTTGTAGCAGAAAGAGGTATGCCTCGTGACAATCAGAAAGGCCATGAGGGCTTTGCACAAGTACAAAGACTGAACAATTTGCCGTTTGTTGTTATTTTGTGTCAGCGTGGTCATGCGGCGCGCGCAGTATAAAGAAAATACGGCTGCGCGTCAAGTGTAAATGTTATGCCGTTGTTATCTTTATACCGCTGGTAGAGCGTGCGCTTGGGCAAAATTACGCTAGCTTATCTGAGTTGGTATTTTTGTTATTGTGCGTTTGATGCGTCATCCCTGCCCAGCATGGAGCGAGTTTCCTCGATGGTGCGGCGGTAGTAATCATCACGATTAATGATACGTGGTCTGGGGAAATTATTCAGTCGGCTTTCGTAATAGCCGCTGGTGGTATTGCGGGAGATATTGCTGCTGCCGGTGCTGTATGTGTTTGCCGTGCTGTAGGCGGCGTTGGCTCGGCCATCAGCTGAGGCTCGGTTCGCGGAGCTCACGCTGTAGGCATCATCCCGGCTGAAAACACCGCGGGTATCACTCATGAAATCCGGGCGCAAATCCGTGCGGTACTCTGTGTTCTCGTGAGTGCCGGAGTATGCAGCGCCTCGGTCAAATGTGCGGTTTGCTTCTGCATAGCGCCCCGTTCCGCCATAGGAGCGCAGGCCACTGTAGCTGCCGGTGCTAAATGTGGTGTTGTCCCGGCGGGCGTTATCCAGTGCACTCTGGTAGCGGCTCACCTTGGTGGAGCTGGATTCCGGAACACCCTCATCATTCTTCTTGCGGGTGACGTCGCGGTCAAAGGTTTCGCTCATGTAATCCTCCAGCGAGCGCTCGCCCCCCTCACGCTCTTTAACTTCATTGCCACTTTCATCATAGACAGTTCGCACCGTCTGGCATGAGGTGAAGGTAAACAGGCAGAGGCCACAGATTATGAGGTGTCGCTTCATGAGCAGAATAAAAAATCAATAGTGAGAGCTGCCGCTGGCGCCACGCGTGAGAAGGTATGATTTTACCTGAGCGTTTGAGATGATATCGAAGGGCCTGTAGCCTTGATGGTCGCTTGCGTTGATGTCCGCCCCGGCGCGTATGAGTAAATCCGCCTGAGCAATGGAGCTGCAGTAGAAGATGGGAGTGCGTCCCTGATTATTTCGGGCGTGTACTGAGGCACCGCGAGCTAGAAAGGCCGAGGTTAACTCTGCGGGAGCCAAGTGCAGGGGGGTATTGCCATCGGCATCCGGAAGTACGGGGTTAGCTCCGGCTGCGAGTAGGGCCTGCGCTACGGCGCATTTCTTTGTGTCTGAGCCGGAGGCTTTCAGCGCGGCCAGTAGCGGGGTATTGCCATCTGCAATATTACCCATATCTGCGCGCGCTCCACGGGCGAGCAGGAGATTGCACACATCTGTGTGCAGGCGGGCGGCAGCCAAAAGCAACGGGGTGTTGCCGTCTTTATCTGGCTTGTTCGGGTCTGCGCCTGCGGCCAGAAGAGTGGAGAGTGCGGCGGTGTCTCCTTTCATAGCTGCATTGCAGAGCGGGGGCGTATCTCCGCCGCCTGCCATGTTTGCATCTGCCCCGGCTGCAATGAGCTGGCGGGTGATGGAGGAATCCTGTATGCCCATGAGAGCTGTGCCTCGGTACGCTTCGTTGTTACGGATGATGATGCCGTTCGGCTTCGCACCGCGGGCCAGCAGCGCCCGTACGACTCCGGGAGTAGTTGCTTCAGAGAGCAGGGTGGTGCCGTAGTGCTTTATCTGGCAGTCCGTGAGTTCCGCTACCTGTGCGGCCGTGCGCACGCGAGGGCGCGGCACCTCGCGCCAGTTATCAGGGCAGGTGCAGTTGCTCAGCAGCATGGAGGCAAGCGCTCCGAGGGTCAACGTCTTTTTCATATGTCCACTTTACTCCTGAAGCGCCGCGGCGTCAAGCGAAAAAATTGTGCGCTGAGTAGTGTTTATCTGCTTAACTGTGTTAGTGTGGCAGAGGCGGGAGCTGGGGCGTCACGGTCATCCAACTGTAGGCAGAGACGGTGGCTGCCGGGCTCCAACTTGTAAAGTTCTGTAAGGGCGTTTTCTTGGGCCTGAAAAGCAGAGATGGCCGGGCGAGCAGCGCCTTCAGGGGTGGAAACACGTGCCGTGTATCCCGGGAGAGCCCAGCTGATGGCATAGATTCCACGGGTGGGAGCGCTGAGGATGAACTCGGCTTGCTTGAAACCCTGTTCATTTTTATGCCAGTGCAGGGGGGCTTGCTGTGGGGCTTCCGTGCCTTTTTTATCAGTATTTGGGGAGAGGTTTTTCCTGCTGTGACGCCACAGGCTAAAGGGGGTAAGGGAGAAGAGAATATAGTGGATAACGAGCATGATGCCGGCCCACGCTGCCCACCAGAGCAGCGCCGTTTCACCGGCGGCGGCATCGCCTTGCACATACTGCCAGCCCACGTAGCAGGTGAAAAGCGCGGTCACAAACAGCCCCGGTGCTTTCAGCCCGAGCACCCAGAGCGGGTTCAGTATGCAGCGAAGGTAGCAGAAGGGGCTCAGCAGCACCGCCGCCAGACTGACTAGCCCTATCCCTCGCCACATTTCATGGCGCAGCGTTTTTTTAAGCTCTTCTTGCGTAGCGTTAGGCGGTATCGTCATGGCGCGCAGTATAGCACAGCGGCTGCTTTTTGACAAGCTCATAGAAGAGCGCGCTGCCCTTTGGAGGCAGCGCGCTCTGCGAATGGATCTTTTTCTGTGTTTCTTTTTACCAGAAGATGATGTAGAGAACCACAGTAGCAATGACGACGGCAAGGCCGAAGAACTTGGCGCGGTTGGACGTCTTCATCTCAATGATGCCCTTGTCCTCCAGAACCACTGCTTCACCACCCTTCATGGCGTTCATGATGGTGAGTACGAGACCCACCAAGCACACCACGATGAGGGAGTAGCCCATGCGGTTCAGGAAGGAGCTGTCCGTGCAGCCCAAGAAGGTCACCCACTTAAAGGCTGCGAAGGATGCAGCGCCTACAAGGATACCCAGCCAGCCGAATACGCGGGGGCACTTGGGCACGAAGAAGCCGAAGAGGAATACGGCGAGCACACCCGGGCTCAGGAAGCCCTGGAACTCCTGAATGAAGGTGAAGATGCCACCGAAGGCGGGGTTATCCAGGAAGGGGGCCACCACAGTAGCGATAACTGCGCACACCAGCACACCAATCTTACCAACGGTCACCAGCTGCTTATCAGAAGCAGGCTTGCCGGTGGAAACCTCCTTCATCTTGTTGTAGAGGTCCATGGTGAAGAGGGTTGAGGCGGAGTTAAGCATGGAGGCAAGGGAGCTCACCACGGCACCGAAGAGGGCGGCAAGCACGAACCAAGCCCAGCCTGTCCCCGGAAGCAGCTTGCGCAGCAGGGTAGCGAAGGCATAGTCATACTGGTAAGCGGCCAGAGTAGTGGTCACCGAGTACTCAGCGCCATTAGCACGAGCGGCTGCCGTGGCTTCCTTGTCGATAGCGATGATTTCCTCGGCCTTAGCGCAGCGGGCGGCAGTGTCCGTGGCAGGAATGGCAGCCAGCTCAGCGGCCTTGGTTTCCAGCTCGGCTACGCGGTCAGTTGCACCCACGGTGGTCAGGTTCTTGCAGAGGAGTTCCACGGAGGAAGCAGCGGAGTCTTCACGCACCAGACGGCTGGCGGAGATGTCATAAATCACCTTCTTACCGCTTTCCTCTGCCTTCTGTACGATGGTCGCCATGTTGTTGTCTGCCTTAGCGGCCAAATCATCGCGGAACAGGTTGTAGGCCAGAATGCCGGGGATGATAACAACGAAGGGAATGAGCAGTTTCAGGAAAGCTGCGAATACGATACCCAGCTGACCTTCTTCCAAGCTCTTGGAAGCCAGCGTGCGCTGCATGATGTACTGGTTAAGGCCCCAGTAGAAGAAGTTCGGAATCCACAGGCCCAGCAGGTAAACGGTCCAAGGCATTACGGGGTCGTTCTGCTCACGCATCATGTGGAGCTTGCCACCGATGCCGTTCGTGGCACCGCTAACCTCGCCTGCGTTCAGGTCCATCATACGGGAGAGACCGTCGCAGAACTGGGAACCGGTAGAAGCCATGGCATCAGCGCCGGTGTTGGCAGTGCTCACAGCAGTAGCCATGACGTTTTCGGGGACGGGGTTCATGCCGCCCAGTGCCATAATGGCATAGTAGGCTACCACGCCACCGCCCACGATGAGGGCTGCACCCCAGATGAGGTCAGTCCATGCGCAAGCCTTCAGGCCGCCTACATACACGTATACGGTGGCTGCACCGGCGATGATAAGGCAGCCGGTCACCACGGAAAGGTCAAAGTACACGGATACCACGCTGGCACCGGCATAAATCACGGCAGCAGTGGGTACGCCCACGAGGATGAGCAGGTTCACCAGAGCCATGGCTACTCGGGCGATGCCGTTGTAGCGCTCCTCAAGGAACTGAGGAATGGTGAATACGCCGCGCTTCAGCAGCATGGGCAGGAAGGTGAAGGCCACGATGACCAGTACGATGGCGGCAAGCCATTCATAACCGGCGATGGCCAAGCCCAACCAGTCAGCGGACTGGCCGCTCATGCCCACGAACTGTTCCGTGGAGATGTTAGCTGCCAGCAGGGAGAAGCCCACCAGCCACCAGCTCAGGCCTCGGCCGGCCAAGAAGTAGTCGGCTGCACCTTTTTCCTTCTTCTCGCCCTCAGTATCCTCGCCGGAATCGCCGGACTTCCAGATACCCAGGCCGATGACGCCCACCACCACAAGGCAGAAGACGATCATTTCCCAGAGCGGCAGTGCCTCGGGCTCTGCTGCTATGGCTGCCTCAGTGGCCTCCTGGGCATTGGCGCCCATGGCCAGGAGCGCCAGAGCGCTCAGTGTGGTCAGAATATGTTTCATAAGTTTATCGTTGCGTTATGCTTTGTAAAGCACGCGGGCACCTTCGCCCGGGCGGGTTACGAGGTAGGAAGTCTCGATGCCGAGAGCTTCGCGGTAGGCATCCAGTATTTCCTGGCCCACTTTCTCCACATCCTCGCTCTTCACCAGAGCCACGATGCAGCCACCGAAACCACCACCCGTCATGCGGGCCCCATATACAGAGGCAGCGGAGGGGATGGAATCCGTGAGGCTTACCAAGGTGTCCACCTCAGCGCAGGATACCTCGAAATCATTCTTCAGAGAGTCATGGGAACCACGCATGGCCACGCCGGCGGCGTCCCAGTCGCCCTTCTGCAGAGCAGCGGCGAAGGCTTCCACGCGAAGGTTTTCGCCGATGACGTGGCGGGAGCGGCGGTAGCAAAGGTCACCCAGCTCGGCCTTCTTCTCTTCCAGCATCTCCAGAGTGGCTTCACGCAGGGAGGGAACGCCGAGAATAGCGCAGGCGTCCTCGCAGTTCTTGCGGCGGGCGGCATAGCCACCATCAGCCAAAGAGTGCTTCACGGCGGAGTCAATCACGAGTACGCTCACGTTCGGATCCGTCATGGGAATGTGCTTGTAGGAGAGGTCCTTGCAGTCCAGCATGAGGGCGTGGCCTTCCTTGCCGTTGGCGGAGATGAACTGGTCCATGATGCCGCAGGGAACATTCACGAACTCGTGCTCAGTAGCCTGGCCGATGAGGGCGCGGTCGGTGGGAGAAATGTCCACGCCGCAGAGAGCTGCCAGAGCGGTGCAGGCGGATACCTCGAACGCAGCACTGGAGGAGAGCCCGCCGCCGCGAGGTACGTTTGAGTCAATGAGCATATCAACGGCAGGAACCTTCACGCCGCGGCGCTCCAGCATGCAAATGACGCCGCGTACATAGTTGCTCCAGAAGGGATCGCCGGGTTTGGTGACGTCCTCAGGATCAATTTCAATCATTGTATCGCCCAGAGAACCAATCCAGCGGTGCTTGCCGGTGGGAGAGGGAGCCACGGCCACAACATTCACGTTGTTGAGGGCCATGGGCAGTACAAAGCCGTTGTTATAGTCTGTGTGCTCACCAATCAGGTTCACGCGCCCCGGAGAAGCGGCCACCACTGTGGGTTTCTGGCCAAAGTACTGCTCGAAGTACGGGCTGATGGTTGCTGCACTGATTTCGCGTTGCTCTAAATCCATAGCAGGACAATTTTATCAGTTTTGAAACGTAAAGTAAAGTACCAAGTACGTGGCAGCGGAAAAATATGGGCTTTTTGGGGTGTTTTTCAGCGTGAGTCTGTTATGTTCAGTCTGATAGGCTCCTCCTGTCGGTGGACGGGAGGATGGTGGGCTACAGGTTCGTTTATGAGGCCGCTGAGTTGTCTTCTCTCCGGTGAAATTAGCCCTGCGCGGCAAGCTCCAGTACGTCTTCTCCTGCGTAAAAGCGCTTGCTCATGGCAATGGGAACGAGCGGACGATGGTATCTGGCTATATCCACAGCAAGAGCGTCTTCTGTAAACTTCAGCAGCAGGAGGTCCGGGTGCCAGCGCATGTTGTCATAGGCGTAATCATTTTCCATTTGCTCCACTTCTTCCCCTCGCTTTATCAGCCATTCTGGAAGATGAATGTCTCTCAGGTCAAATGAGTTTTCATAGCCACACCAAGCGAATGGTTCTGTTGCTGGGTCAAAGTGCATGTACCCGTAGCTGTATTCGAGGTCGATTCCGCCCATGAAGCCCTCCGCGGGAAGGTGCGAGGGATTCTTTTCTGCATGCTGAATCAGGCGGTGAAGGTGTCCGTTGGGTTGCACTCCATCCGGCAGGGGCGAAAGTTCTCGTCTGGGGATATTGTGAGGCACATTGTATGCCGATATGCTGTTTTTGCTCACGTGCTGGCACAGGGCAAAGTCATCATGTACGGGGAGGCCGCAGTAGTTCACGGGGCGCTCGGGGCAGGCTCGGGAAATGCAAATGGCGATATCCGCCGCGTATGCTTCCAGCCCGTAGAGAGAGGGGATATATTCGTATTCACGCTCTAGCGCGTAGCTTGCCCAGCGGTTCCAGAAGTTGATGCGTTCTATGAGGTAGGCGGGCAGGGGCAGCGTGAGTAAATCTACCACGCCGTGTTTGTCGCGCAGCTGTAGGCGAGCACCTTCCGGTACTTCGGCGCAATAGAGGGTGAGAGCCTGCTCCTCGTCTTTCTGAAAAGGCAGGATGAAGACTCGGGGATTGCTGCAGCCGCTGAAGCGGTCTGCACGGAAGAGAGCACGTAGTTGCATTGTATGTTACTCGCCGCCGCGGTAACGTGTGACGGCTTGGATGGGGAAGGGTATGTTGATGCCTTTTTCGGCAAAGGCGCTGAGGATGGCGGTGGCGAACTCGTAACGCACGGTATGGTAATCTTCTGTGCGGCACCAGGCGCCGATGTGCAAATCCAGTGAGCTGGCTCCGAATCCTTTGAATGTGACGGATGGCGCCGGCTCGTTCAGGAGAGCTTTCTGAGCTGAGATGATGTTCATGATGAGCTCCTTCACCTCACTGAGATTGCTGGAGTAGTCCACGCCTAAGTCAAAATCAATGCGGCGGAGCTTGCCTCCGG
The DNA here is from genome assembly GCA_017517385.1 of Akkermansia sp. GTDB lineage: Bacteria > Verrucomicrobiota > Verrucomicrobiia > Verrucomicrobiales > Akkermansiaceae > Akkermansia. Next base: position 712 of record JAFWZG010000039.1, on the reverse strand, counting down.
TCAGGTTGCGGACGGGGGTTTTAATGAGCGTTTCACAGGGCACGCGCACTAGCGTATTGTCCGCGCGGCGCAGGTAGACGGAGAGCAGGTTAATGCTTTCCACCGTGCCTTCTTCGCCGCCTACTTGAATGAAATCCCCCATGCGGAAACTGCGCTCACTCACAAGGAATGCTCCGCTGATGAGGTTGCTAAGCGCTGTCTGTGAGGCAAAGCCAATGGCGACACCGGCGACACCGGCCGCTCCCAGTATGCTCACCACGTCCACGCCCACGCTGCGCAGACCTTGCACCAAGACTAGCGCCCAAATGACGCCCTTGCCTATTTTGCAGAGGAGGGTGTAAATCTGCCGCTGCTCACTGTCGTGGTGAATTCGGCGTTGCAATCTGCTGACTCCCGTGGCTGCCACCCAGCCGATGATGATATACATGGCAAAGGCGTACCAGCCCGTGTTTGACAAGCCGCTTATATACTTGTATGCTGTGCTGAACCACTCTGCCATGCCGCCACTATAGCGCATCTTACCCCTCTGCGTCAATCTAATTTGGCCGGAAGAGGCGTGGAAAGAGGATTTTACGCATTGCCTCAAAAATCCAGTCACCGAACTGACACTTCCCACGAGTTCGGCTGACACGTGAAAAGCTGGATGCCTCATAAATCAGGCACTAATATATACACATGTCACTCAGAATGAGTAAACAAGCAATAGTAGAGT
>JAFWZG010000038.1 GCA_017517385.1 Akkermansia sp. | reverse complement strand
TGGGAGAGGTGGGAAGTGGCAATGCACTTCCCCCTCTCCCAAGTCCAGCTACTGCATTGCCCAATTTTGGGCAATGCCGAACTACAAAATCGATTTTTCAGAAAAAATCAGATTTTGCTCAAATTATAATTGACTCAATTTGCTTGTTTTTAGACCGGCTGCATGTCAGTTTTTTTTACGAAGGAGAATAAATTCGGCTTGCTAAACAGGTACGCTCATGGCAGAATAGCGGCATGGCGTATCGTACACTGGTGGCTCTTTTTGCCCTTGTCCTGGCTTGTCTTTTTGGCTGCCAGCAGCAGAGCCAGAACTCATATCTGAGAACACCCCCTGCCTTTAAGTTCAGGCCGGATGGCAGGCAGATTATACCCCGTTCCATCAGTCGTCTGGCACGTGAGGCGAATATCAAAATCCGAATGATGCCCCGCGGCTCTAGGCAGCGCCGTGGTTCGCACCGCATGCGTCCCTCCTTCATTACCATTCACAGCACGGCAAATCATTCTGCTTCTTCCACGGCCATGCAGCACTCACGTGCTCTCTGCCGTGGTGCTTTCACGAACAGAAGCTGGCACTTCACGGTGGACCAATTTATGGTGGTTCAGAATCTGCCCCTAAATGAGTCCGGTTGGCATGCCGGTACCGAGGCCGGTAACAGGCACTCCATCGGTATTGAAATGTGCGAGTGTGAGAGTAGAGGGCATAACCATTTCCGTACTTGGGATCGCACCGCTAAGCTCACGGCCGTTCTTATGAGCCGCTATGGTATAAACCTCCGCCGAGTAGTGCCTCACCACCACTGGACGGGTAAGAATTGTCCCATGCCACTCATGACAAATGGACGCCCCGGCCCGAAGTGGGGGTGGTTCCTCTCACGCGTGGATTATTATTACCGCTGTATTAATGCGGGCCGCTCAAATCGTTGAGCGGCTTGTTGACCGGGTGAAGCTCCGTGCCTTTGACACTCACAGATAATCTGGAGGGGCTTTCCTTGCTAAGCTCGCGTGAGCTGCATGCTCTTCACGCGGCATCTTTCCGAACCGTGGGGGATATCTTGCTGCAGATTCCTCGGCGTTATGAGGATCGCCGCAGCACCAAGCCGATTGCCTCACTCGTGAACGGCGAGACTGCGAGTGTGCCGGTGCACGTATACAGTGCCGGTTGGCGTTTTGCCCGCACTCGCTATTATGAGGTGAGTGTGGGTGGCGAGAATGACCCATATGGAGCCCGGTTGCTGCTGCGCTGGTTTAATATGCCCTATGTAGCAAAGCTGTTGGCTACCGGGATGAATCTTTCCGTGTATGGTAAAGTTCGGGAGTTTGGTGGTAAGCTCACCATGATAAATCCGGATTTTGAAATCATGGAGGAAGAGGATGCCGGGTATCGACTGCAGGAAATTGCCATGGGGGGGATGGAAGCCCCTCTGAGGGAGGCTGGCCCGGAGACGGTGCTCATTCACACTGGGCGTATTGTGCCGATATACCGCGGAATTTCCGGTATGGGAGTGAGGCGTTTTCGTCAGCTTGTGTGGGAGCTTCTGGCGGAGCTGCCTGTTCAGCTTACTCCGCCGGGGTATGATGTGGCGCCTACGTATCCGTTCCGTGAGGCCTTGCAGGATTTGCACTTCCCGGCTGAGCCGGAGAATAACCGTAAGGCCCGCCTGCGCTTTGCTCTGGCGGAATGTTTTGAAAGCCAATTCCGTGTGGCTTGGCGCCGCCGCCGCTCTCAGGGAAGGATGGGTAGAGTAAATGTTACAACGGACGGCTATTTACAAGAGCTGCTGGAGAGCCTGCCTTTTCGCCTTACTTCGGCACAGACCCGCTGTGTGGAAGAAATCAGGGCTGATATGGCAAGCCCGCGCCAGATGAACCGCCTGCTGCAGGGGGATGTGGGCAGTGGTAAGACACTGGTGGCTCTTTGTGCTATGCTGTTGGCGGTGGAAAGTGGCGGTACTGCGGCCCTTATTGCGCCTACGCAGATTCTTGCAGAACAGCATTTTAACAATTTCAATCGTCTACTAGCCGGGATGGATGTTCGCCTTTCCCTGCGCACTTCTGATCGCGCAGAGGATGTTGGCTACGTGCCGGATAACCCGGATGAAGCGGATGATACTCCCCGCTTGCTGGTGGGCACTCATGCTTTACTGTACCGCAAGAATCGCCCGCGCAATCTTGTGCTTGCCGTTGTGGATGAACAGCATAAGTTTGGTGTGGCTCAGCGGGAGCAGTTTGTGAGCAGTGGTGAAAATCCGGATGTGTTGGTGATGACCGCTACTCCCATTCCCCGCACTTTGACGCTGACTTTATATGGGGATTTGGACGTCTCTGTTATTGATGAGCTGCCGGCAAACCGTGGTGAGATTATCACGGCCCTTCGTAATCCCAACCATATGAAGCGTATCATTACCTTCATGAAGTCGGAGCTTGAGGCCGGTAGGCAGATTTACATCGTCGCACCTCTTATCGAGGAGAGCGATACCCGTGAGCAGGCCGCAGCTGTTTCTGAACTTGAAAAATGGAGGGGTATATTTCCGCAGGAAACGATTGGTCTGCTGCACGGGCGTTTATCTCCGGAAGAGAAAGATGTAGTGATGAGCGCATTCCGGGCAAATGATACGCATATCCTCGTGGCCACCACAGTAGTGGAGGTGGGGGTTGATGTGCCGAATGCCACTGTGATGATTATTAATGATGCGGACTCCTTCGGGCTTTCCCAGTTGCACCAGCTGCGAGGCCGTATTGGCCGCGGGCAGCATAAGAGCTATTGCATTCTGCTCTCTGACGCTAAGCCCGGTGAGCCCGGGCGTGAGAAACTGGAGGTGCTTTGCCGTACGCTGAATGGATTTGAAATTGCTGAGGAGGATTTCCGCCTCCGCGGCCCTGGTGATGTGCTCGGAACTGCTCAGAGCGGGCTGGGGGCTGTGCGCTTTGCTGAATGGCTTACGGATATGCGCCTCATCCATCGCGCTTCTCGTGATGCCGCCGCTATTCTGGAGGCGGATCCGCAGCTGCAGCAGCCGACTCACATTCCCTTGCGGGAACTGGTGGCACCCGAGGCTGATTATGGCGTGACAGCCTGAAGGCTCTTTTTTGTACCCTATTTTTTTACGTAAGCCTGATTTCGTGCTTGAATTCAACGCTGAATATGTTAAGCTATCCTAAATAGTTCCTATTTGCATATGATGCACAAATCAATGTATGTATTAACTTCTGCAGTGTGTTGCGGTCAGCTCATCGCTTATCCGATGACGTATTCTGCTGAGTCTGACCCCGGCGCAGCTATGGCAGCAGAGGCTGCAGCTCTGGATGATGGTGGTAGCAACTTTTTGGAATCCGACCCGGCGGGAGATAATGAGGCAAACATTGCTACACGTTGTCTTATGGCCCAGCTTTCCATCGTGCAGGGGCTTCTGGAGCATCTTTCCGGTGATTTGGTGGCAGCTGTGCCCGAGGAAGTGGCAGAGCAGCTTCAGGAGCTGCTGCAGGAAGCACGTTCTCTGGAGTCCATGGCCATTGATATTGGAGCAGGAGAATATGAAGATTTTCAGATGGAACTTGCAGCTGATACCTCAGTGCAGGAGCTTCTGGATAGATTGGATGAGGTAACATCTCAGCTTGAGCGCAGGGCGTACTATAATTGCCCGGAGCTGGAAGAGGTCGTCAGCGAAATCCTTAACATCTTGGCAGACCTTCAGTAAGTTTTCTTTTCTTATTTTGAAATGAAGAACCCCGCCTGACTTCGACGCTAGGCGGGGTTCTTATGGTAAGGAATGTTTAGCTGTTTTTATCAGCGTCTGGCAGTGTTGCGGTGGCGGCTCTGCTGCTGCAGGGCGGCCTGCATGCGGGCACAGTGGCGGTAACCGGTACGGCCCTGAAGGGTTCGCATGCTCTGCTGAGATGAGCCCCACTGTATAATCTGAATCTCCACCACTCGGCGGCCCCAGCGGCGCATAAGCTCAGGCGTGGGCTGGTAAATATCGATGGTGCCGGTGCCCACAAGAGCACTGCCGTAGTCGTCAATCACGTAAATGTATGGTTGCCCCTTGATGCGGAAACGTGTTCCGAGCGGATAAACGGACCAGTCTGCCGCGGCACTGCGTACCTGTTCGGTGTATTTCAGCGTTGTGCCGATGGCATTGCGTGGACCATAGCCAATATGGTCACTTTCCGTGTGCGTATAAGCCGTGGTGCGCACAACGCGGTTGAGCTGTGCAGGATGATAGAACGGCATACCATGCTTATCGCGGCCCAGCCGGGGAAGGCGGGAATCCGGCCTAGCTGAAGGAGATGGAGCGGAGGGCATTACAAAGCCTTGGCTCACTCCCTGATTCGCTTCTGCAGGGGCGCTACAGAAGGAAAATGCTGTGAGTATGCCCAGCACGCTCACGGCAAGTGATTTTACTGTTTTCGTCATGATTGGCGGTTTTGGTAAGGTGTAAGGAGCGTCCTCGGTGGGCTGCTCTATTTACTCGCGGTTGGCGGCATTCTAGCATACATGATACTGGCTTGACAAGCGTTTTTTTAATGGCTCGTTTTCGCTGTAAACTTTATTTTTGTTTACTTATGCCAATATGTTGTATGGAATTTATTGGTTAGTGTTGCTTATATTGTGGTTAGTTAACTTGTCCTAAATAATTAAATATTTATTGCTTTTCGAGTGGGAACGGCGGCAGGATCCAGTCATCCTGCTGCATGAGTACGTCATAATATTCACGAGCGGAATCACCGAGGCTGAACTTGGCGAGGTTGAGGTAGCGCTCAGCTTCACGCGGGTCTGCTGGTTTACCATGCAGTCCTTTTGCGGCTAGAAAAGCGATGTAGACGTAGGCATGAGAGAAGCCCAGAGCGGCGGATTCCTGAAGGTATTCGATGGCCGTGGTGACGTTTTTCTCTGTGCCGAGGCCTTTATAGTGAGCGTATGCCAACATTGTTCTGGCATAGCTGTAGCCGGAGAGCTCAGCGAGAGCAATGTAGCGTAAGCCTGTTTCAATATCCTGCTGCACACCATCACCGGTAAGGAGCATGAACCCCTGAGCGGCGAAGGCTATCTGATCTTTGGTGCTGCAGTTAATCCAGCGTAGGTGGCGATAGGCCTTGTCGTGATCTCGTGGGAAGCCGAGCTCACCGCGATAGTAAGCGCGGGAAAGTGCGCGGCGCGCATGAGAGTTGCCCAGTAGTGCGGCGAGGCGTATCATACCCACGCCAAGGGGGATGTTTTGCTGTAGGCCTGTACGCTGATGGAACTCACCGGGGGGAGATACCAAGAATGAACCGTAGGCGAATGTGGCGGCAGGGTCATGCAGCGCGACGGCAGACTTCAGCAGAGAGAGGCTCTGCTCAGGATTTTGTGTGCTGGTAATGGAAGCTAGGGCGTAACGGGCCGCGGGGTTGCCGGCATCAGAAGCTTTCTGCAGCCAGTTGAGTTGCTCCTGAGAATTGGGGGCATAGCGGCTGAGGTAATAAGTGACGTGGTGGTTTCCTCTGTTGATTTCACCGGCCACCTCGGGGCGGTCTTTATCCTCCCAGCGGTTCAAACGATTATTCTGAAGGAGCCAGCTGAAGCGTGTTTCAAAATTGCCACTGCGGCTGGCGTTCAGCATGAGGCGATTAGCTGCCTGCTCATCGCGTTCCACGCCTATGCCGGTGCGTAGGAACATACTGTAATCCAGCATGGCCGGAATATAACCCATATCCGCCGCTTTTTTAAGCCATTGGGCTGCTTCTCGGGCATCATTGCGCCTTTCGTCTAATAAAGCCTGCCTTTGGGCCGGCGGGAGATAGCGGATTTCCGGGGCCGCATTCTGGGCCGCACTGGTCATGCCAAGGTAGTGCATGCCGACTGCATTACCATCTTCTGCGGCTTTTCTCATCCAGGACTCAACTGCGAATTCATCTCCGGTAGCCACAAGAACAAGGGAAAACGCCTTGCAGCAATCCGAGGAGTTCTCTTGCTGCTGAATTGCAAGATGAGCCAAGAACTCTCTGTATCGCTCGGGGTGAGCCTCCGGCGAGGTGTCAACAGCCGGGGCCTTCGAGTCTGCTCCGGGAGCATCTTCCATGGAAGCCAGCGGTAGAGATGGCCTCGGGGTTGGGTGTGAGATGCGTCTCACGCCTCGGTTGCGAATGCCGTTGGCTGTCCGTGTTCTAAGCTGCCGGCCATTGTGATTACTGGGAGTACAATCTGCCTGCGGGGTGAGAATAGCAAATAGTACGAGTAAGCTGGTGGTGAGGAAAAACGGCTTCATGTAGGTTTGAGAATGCGCTCATTTTATGCTGCCATGTCTATGTTGGCAAGATAAAAACGCGTCTTGCTTAACGATAAACGCTTTGCTGTTATGAGGGGTTATTGTAAGGCTGTTCGCATGAGTTCTACGGAGGGCAGGCTCCCGAACCAATGCTGGAAGGCAAAAGCGCCCTGCCACAGCAGCATGCCCAAACCATTATCTGTTCGGCAGCCCTTTTCCTTTGCTGCTTGCCTCAGAGGTGTGGCATGCGTCACGATATCGTACACCATCTGCCCGCTTTGCAGCCATTCTGCCGGAATGGGCAGGGCATCTCCCTCTTGCAGTCCCAGACTGGTGGCATTCACCACAAGGTCTGCCTGTTCAACCGCCAGTCGGGCCTCAGGTGTATGGAAATGGCAGGTGGAGATGCAGCCCTGTGTGTGCGGGCGGAGAGTAGTGGCTAAGTTTTCCAGCTCCGGGCGCGGGCGATTGATAAGAGTGAGGGCGGGACTGTTGCTCAGGGCACATTGGGCGGCAAGTGCCGAGCCGGCACCGCCGCAGGCGCCAAGGATGACGATGCGAAGATTGTTGAGGGGCTGGCCTCCCAGCTCATGTATGGCCCTCTCGAAGCCAGGGCCGTCCGTATTGTGGCAGTGCCAGCCATCTTTCTTTAGTACGAGGGTATTAGCCGCACCACAGAGGGTGGAAAGTGCATCTGCCTGCACAGCTGCGGCAAATGCCTTCTTCTTGAAGGGGACTGTGACATTCACACCGATGAAGCCCCTGTTGGCCAGAGTATCCAGCAGGCGCTCGAAGGCTCCTTCTTCCGTATCCGCAAGCAGGCGTACATAGCGGTATGGTTGCTCGGCTTCGTTGAGGGCAGCCTGTTGCATTTGCGGGGATTTACTGTGTGCGATGGGATTACCGATGACGCCCAGTTTTACCTCTGCTCCTAATGAGGCAAGGTCATCTATGGTGTGAAATGACATGGGAAAACTTCTGCTGTGTTCAGGCAAAAGCCACTGTCCGCGCCATTTCCGGCGGCTGGACAGCGGCTTGCTATAAAGTGACTGGTGAAGTATGTTTTACTTGGACTTCACGCGCGCGATGGCAACCTTCTCCATCTTGAGCGTCACGCTGGGGGACACCTCGATGAGAACTGTGCTCTCCTGTACGTCACGCACGATGCCATGAATGCCGCCGATGGTGACTACTTCATCGTCCACCTTCAGCGCATCCTGACGGGCCTTATCCTCCTTGGCCCTCTTCTGCTGCGGGCGGATGAGAAGGAAGTAGAAGATAACTACCAGCAGAATGAGCGGCAGAAAGGAGGAGAGCATGCTGGGCTCCTCAGCTACCTGTGCGGGGGCGCTGGCTGCGGGCTGAGTGGTGGAGGTGGTGATGCCCTCGGCGGGAGCTGCGGTCTGACCCTCTGCGGGGACAGCGGCCTGTGCTAATACATTGATGTAGCTCATGGTATGTCGTTTGCTTGGTAACGCGAGATGAAGCTGCGTTTGAATGCAGCGAATTCACCGGCTGCGATGGCGCTTCTCGCTTGCGCCATGAGCCGCAGGTAAAAGTGCAGGTTCTGGAAGGAGAGCAGGCGCAGGGCCAGCATCTCTCCGGCTCGGAAGAAATGGCGGATGGCTGCGCGGGAGAAGCGAGTGACGTGCGGGTGTCCTTCCGGATCCAGCGGGCGGCTGTCGTTCTCCCAGCGCTTGTTCTTGATGTGGATGGGGCCATCCGGTGTGAGGGCCACACCGTGGCGGGCTAAGCGGGTGGGCATCACGCAGTCAAACATGTCCACTCCTCGCTCAATCATCTCCAGTAGCTGGGTGGGAGTACCCAGTCCCATGGCGTAGCGGGCCTTGTTCTGCGGGAGGTATGGGGCCGTGTTTTCAATGGCTCGGAGCATTTCTTCCTCCGGTTCACCCACGGAAACGCCGCCAATGGCGTACCCATCAAAATCCATAGCCGCAAGCTCTTCTGCACAGAGCTTGCGCAAATCTTCGTACACGGAGCCTTGGACGATGCCGAAGTGCTGCTGCAGGCCATTGCCGCTGGTGGGCTGGTGCTCATCCACCCACTGCTTACAGCGCTTGGCCCAGCGCAGGGTATAGCCGAGAGATTTTTCGGCATATTTGCGGTCGCAGGGGTAGGGGGGGCATTCATCGAAAAGCATGGCGATATCGCTACCCAGATTCGCTTGAATCTCCATACTGCGTTCAGGGGTGAGCATCATGTACGCACCATCGATGTGGTTGCAGAAGCGCACACCTTCCTCCGTAATCTTACGCAGGCGGGCCAGGCTCCACACCTGAAAGCCGCCGCTATCCGTCAGCATGGGACGGTTCCAGCCGGCAAAGTTATGCAGGCCGCCGAGATTGCGGATAGCTTCATCTCCGGGGCGCAGGCAGAGGTGGTAGGTGTTGCCCAGAATAATTTGAGCACCGAGTGCCTCCAAATCCTCGGGGTGTAGGGTTTTTACTGTGCCCTGAGTGCCTACAGGCATGAAGATGGGGGTGGGCACGTCACCATGCGGGAGGTGCAGGGTGCCGAGGCGGGCTCCGCTGGGGTCAGTACTGTGAAGGGTGAAGCTCATGAGTTACGCAGGAATCTTGCAGCGAAGATAGGTTTCCCCATGGCCTCCCACTGCTGTTGGAAATCCGTCTTGGGGTAAAAGGGTGCATTCCACTCAGCCTGAGTGAAGAGCGGGCTTGCGTTAAACCTTTCGCATACCCACTGGAAGTACTCTTCGTGGTCCGTCTTAAAAAGTACCTCGCCGCCCTCTGCAAGGGCTCGATGCAGCACGGGGATGAAGCTGTCCTGTACGAGGCGGTTCTTGTGGTGTTTCTCTTTGGGCCACGGATCAGGGAAGAGGTAGTGAAGGCGGTGGATGCTGCCGGGAGCCACCATCCACTCCAGAAAATAACGGCTCTCTACTCGAAGACCGCGCACATTTTCCAGCCCTCGCCTCGCACTTTCACTGCATACCTTACGTATGCGCCCAAGAAGGCGCTCTACGCCCAGAAATTTGGTCTGCGGATAGTGCTCAGCCATGGCCAGCAGAAAGCCGCCATCTCCGCAGCCCAAATCCACCTCGCAGGTCTGCTCACCACCTGGCCCGAACATCTCGGCAACCGTGTAGCGCTTGAAGTAATCCTCCGGTACGAACGCTGTATTCATCTTACGGGGTTCATTGTACCAGACCTTCCCGAGATTGTCAAAATTATGTTCTGCCATATCAGCGCAATTTGGTATTGACAGAGGCGCGTGACGGCGTATAATAGCGCTCTCTTAATTTCAACCGTTTAGATTCACTATGCCTGACGCCAGATTCCAGCCCCTTACCGGTTTTCGCGATTTTGCCCCGCAGGAGTACGCTTTGCGTGCTTATCTCTTTGATACCTGGCGGAAGGTAGCCCATCGTTATGGCTTCGTGGAATGGGAGGCCCCCACCATTGAAGCCACGGAGCTTTACCTCAAGAAGTCCGGTGGCGAACTGCCCACTCAGCTCTTCCGCTTTGTAGACCAAGGTGAGCGCGATATTACCGTACGCCCTGAGCTTACGGCTTCTCTCGGTCGAATCGCCGCTGCGTACCAGCGCGAGTACACCAAGCCGCTCAAGTGGTTTGAGATTGGTAGCTGCTTCCGTTACGAAAAACCTCAGAAGGGCCGCTTGCGTGAGTTTGTGCAGTTCAATGCTGATATTCTGGGTGAGGCCGGCGAGGGCTCTGACGCTGAGTTGATTGCGTTGGCTATTGACTGCATGCGTGAGTTCGGCTTCACGGCAGATGATTTTGTAGTGCGTGTTTCTGACCGTGAGGTGTGGCTGCGCTATGCTGCAGAGCACGGCGTGCCTGAGGAAAAGACTGGTGATTTCCTCGCCGTTATTGATAAGTTTGAGCGTGACCGTCCTGAGGTTTGCCAAGAGAAGCTCGATGTTTTCGGTATGAAGCGAGCTGATATTGAGGCGTTTATTCAGAATCCTCCCGCCGGCTGCTCTCCTCGCTATGAAGTCGTGCTGGCTGAGCTGAAAGCCCGTGGACTGGCTGATTATGTGAAGCTGGATCTTTATGTGGTGCGCGGGCTTGCCTATTACACCGGACTGGTGTTTGAGATTTTCGACAAGGGGCACAGCCTGCGTGCTATTGCTGGTGGTGGCCGTTACAATGGCTTGGTTTCCACCCTTTCCAATGGTGCGGTTGATATGCCAGCCACCGGTTTCGCCATGGGTGATGCAGTGATTGCTCACCTCATTGATGCTTGCCCTGCTGCTCGTGCTCTGCGAGATGCTGCGGTGAAGCCGAATGCCTGTGATGTGTGCTTGGTGCTTGCCGCTCCTGAGATGCGCCCGCAGATGCTTTCTCTTGCCTCCTCTCTGCGTGATGCCGGCGTGCGTGTGGACTTGCCTCTCTCTCCGGCTAAAATGGGCAATCAGCTTAAGCGCGCTGAGAAAATCGGTGCCACATGGGCTGTTATCGTTGGCTCGGAATACCCCGAGCTTGAGCTGAAGAACCTCGCCACCCGTGAATCCTGCAAGACGGATATCGAGGCTCTCATGGAGGAGCTTATGCCTGATGCTGAGTAAAATATTCTTGTAACTCCTGCAGAAAAATCCCCGGTCGCTGAGTGACGAACGGGGATTTTTCATGTTGTTGAAGGATTTATTCGCTCTTTTTCTTACGAGGCTTTTTAGGGGCCTCTGTTTTTTTCGTGGCCTTGCTGTCCGCTGAGTCAGTCTTTTTGCGAGAAGCGGTGCGCTTGCGGGCGGGCTTGGCTGGCGGCTCAACGGTGAGTTCGAGCTCGGGCTGAGCAGGTTCTGGCTCAGGGGCCGGGGGCGGGAGCTCGGCGAAGTCAATGCGGTCCGTCCCTTCTGGGCGGATCGCGCGGGACGAGATACCAGCGGCAAGTTCCCCACGAAGTATCGCTTCTGCAATGGGATCTTCGAGCAGACGCTCGATGGCGCGGCGCATGGGGCGGGCACCGTACTGCGGGTCGTACCCCTTGTCCACGAGCATGCTGACCACCTCCGGAGAGAGGTCCAGCGTAATCTGCTTGCTGGCGAGGCGCTTAATGAGCTTCTGAGCTTCCAGTACCACGATTCGCTCCAAATCATGGCGTTCAAGCATGCGGAAAACGATGAGCTCATCAAAGCGATTGATGAATTCAGGGCGGAAATGCTGCTTTGCGGCCTCGGTGATACGCTCTTTCATGGTATCATAATCTGCTTCCGCATTATCCATGGCGCCGAAGCCCATCGTGCCTTGGCGAGCGGCGAGGCTGGCGCCGACGTTCGAGGTGAGGATGATAATGGTGTTAGCGAAGCTGACTTTGCGACCGAGTGAATCCGTCATGGCGCCTTCTTCCAGCACTTGCAGCAGGAGGTTCATCACATCCGGGTGTGCTTTCTCTACCTCATCAAAAAGGATGACGGCGTAGGGGCGCCGGCGTACCTGCTCGGTGAGCTGCCCACCTTCATCATGCCCCACGTAACCGGGGGGCGAGCCTATGAGGCGGCTGGTGCTGAACTTCTCCATGTACTCACTCATGTCTACCTGAATGAGGGCTTCCGCTGTGCCGAACATGATTTCGGCGAGGTTGCGGGCGAGGTAAGTTTTGCCCACACCGGTGGGGCCCATGAAGAGGAAGGAGCCGATGGGGCGGCGGGGATCCTTAATATCCGCGCGGCTGCGGCGCAGGGCTCGGGCAATGGCGGAGCAAGCTACATCTTGGCCGATGACTTTGCTCTTGAGTTCTTCCTCCATGCGAAGGAGTTTCTCGGTTTCCTTTTCCTCCATACGGGAGAGAGGAATGCCGGTCCACTTGGAGATGACGGCCATGATGTCCTCCTCTGTCACATCAAGGCGGGCAGCGTTCATCTGCTCCTTCCATTCCGCGACTTCGGATTTGAAACTGGCATCCAGAGCGGCGATGGAGTCACGCAGCGCGGCAGCGCGCTCAAAGTCCTGTTCCTTAACGGCTGTTTGCTTGTCTGCCTCCAGTTCCTTGCGGGCTTGCTCGCGATCCTTGAGCGCCTGCGGGCGGGTCATGAGGGCTACGCGCAGGCGGGAGCCTGCCTCATCCATCACGTCAATAGCCTTATCCGGCAGGAAGCGGCCCGTGAGATAGCGTTTGGAGAGGTTCGCAGCGGCTGAGAGGGCTTTATCCGTATAGTGTACGTGGTGGTGCTCTTCGTATCGAGGGGCTATCCCCTTGAGGATGAGAAGGGTGTCATCCACAGAAGGTTCGCCGACTTGCACCTGCTGGAAGCGGCGCTCGAAGGCTCCATCCTTCTCGATGTGCTTGCGGTATTCATTCAGTGTGGTGGCGCCAATGGCCTGCAGCTCACCGCGGGAGAGGGCGGGTTTGATGATGTTGGATGCGTCCATGGTGCCTTCAGCGGAGCCGGCTCCGATGAGAGTATGCATCTCGTCAATGAAGAGGATGATATTTTTCTCTCGCTGGATTTCATCCATGATGGCCTTTAGGCGTTCCTCAAATTGGCCGCGGTATTTAGTGCCTGCCACCATGAGGGCCAAATCCAGAGAAATGAGCTTTTTGCCCAGCAGAAACTCCGGAACGTCCCCGCTCACAATCATCTGAGCAAGTGCTTCCACAATGGCGGTTTTGCCCACACCGGCTTCGCCCAGCAGCACGGGGTTGTTCTTGGTGCGGCGGCAGAGAATCTGGATGACTCGTTCGAGCTCACTGCGGCGGCCGATGACGGGATCCAGCTCACCACGGGCGGCCCGCTCGGTGAGGTCGCGACCGAAGGCCTTCAGGGCTGGCGTGCGGGTGCGACCTTCAGCGGTGGAATTGTTGCCGCTGTTCACTGGGCTGGAGTGCAGGAATTCGTTGGCATCATCTTCTTCCTCTTCTTCACGGTGGCGGGGGGAATCCTCGCGGTCGGCTGAGGAGGTATTATCAAATTTCGGGTCGATTTCTCGCAGAATACTTTGGCGAGCAGAATCATAGGTGAGCCCGGCAGAGCTCAGTGCTTCGTGGGCCAGCCCTCCGTCATCTTTCAGAAATGCCAGCAGAATGTGCTCTGTGCCCACGTAAGTGTGGCGAAGGTCGCGAGCTTCTGAGCCGGCCATAGTGAGCAGGCGCTTTACTCGGGGTGTGTACGGAAGTGAGCCTTCGGAGCCTCCGGAATCACCGGTTACCATGGCCGCTTCTATTTTGCTGATGAGGTCCTTAATGTTAATACCTGAGTTCTCCAGTACAGTGACTGCGACGCCCTGACCGAGTTTCAGCATGCCGAGCAGAACGTGCTCCGCACCAATGTAGTTGTGGTGAAAGCGGTCTGCTTCGCGGCGGGCAAGATTCAGAACCTGCTGTGCTCTGGGTGTGAAATTATTCATATATGAGTTCAGATAGGCGAATAAGAGATGAAATCAGATTTTGCGGGGATCTGTCAGAAGTTCTGTGCGGCGGAGTAGCTCGCAGATGTTAGCGCAGCGCGCTATTTCCGGGGCGGTCGCGGCGCGGGGGTGGTTGCGCGGAGGTATGTCTTCTCCATGGGGGTATTCTCCGCCGTGGATTAGTTGGCATGCCAGTTGGGCCAAGAGCTCTTCCTCCGTACTTTCCGTGGGTTTAACGAGGCCGTAGCAGACCCCGAGGCGAAGCAGCGAGATGGCGTCTACCCATTCTGCTTGCGTGAGGGCCCGAGCGTAGCGCAAAAGACCGTAGCAGCGGTTGAGACGGTTTGTCAGAAAAAGGTCTCCAGTTTCATGCAGCTCCAGCAGGCGGCTACGTACCTGATTTTCACGGTTCACAAGAGTCTGCATAATATCCGTGAAGTGAATGTGAATTTCTTCCATCGCACCGCGGATGATGGGGGCCGTGTAGAGCACATAGATATTTCCGCATTCTTCTCCGAGGTGGGGATAGAAAGGGGATATATTAAGCTGAAGTTTGTCGATGCTGCGGTTTACCTGCGGCATCATGTTGGAAAGGGTGAGCGCAGGCAAGTGAAGCACGCAGTAGAGCTGAACGCCTTCGCCGGCCTCGCCGGGCAGGCTTGTGAGGTAGCCGTGGCGTGGATCGTATGCGAAATCACAGGTGCGGCTCAGCGCTTCAGGCAGGTGCTGCATGCGGGAGAGCAGGGCTGGAAAGTCCGCTTCCGCACTGAAGGCGTGTATGGCTAGATGCTCTTCCTCATTCAGCATGATGACGGTGTCCTGCTTGCGGCTGACGATCAGGTGACAACCATCACGGCGGGCTGCCATACAGGGGGAAATCTGGCGGCGCTCCAGCAGCGCCCGGCGGTGGGCGTAGCTCAGGCGGTTCATTTCCGCATGGTAGGCAGTCTTGTAGCCGGGGCTGTTCAGAATGGCGGGCAGCAGTTTGTTTATCACGGCCCGGCGTCCTTCCGCTGTACTCCAGCCCGGGAAGGCATGGCCGCGCAGGTTGCGCACGAGGCGTCCCATGATACCCAGCACTACATCTCCCTCAGTTCCGGCTTTGCGGAACCAGATGGGTGATGTTTTCTGAAGTGTCTCGAAATTAAAAGCCATGTGGGGTGAAAATCTTAGTTGAGTTTCTTGAGCTCATCTCGGAGAGCTGCCGCCGTCTCATAGTCCTCTCTGTTGATGGCGGCCTGCAGCTGCTGCTCAAGCTTGCTGCGGTGGATGGCGATGGACTCTTCCGTAGCCGGGGCCGTGTTGGGCGCTTCATTATCTGCTAGTTGTTCTGCAGTAATCTCTTGAGCAAAAACGGTGTAGCAATCCGGGCAGCCGAGACGGCCACAACGGCGGAAATCCCCTAGAGTGAAGTGGCAGGCGGGGCATTCCGTCAGCATGTCCCCGCTGTATTGCCGAGCTTGGTTTGGCTGAGAAGCTTCTCCCTCTCTGCCGATGAGTTCTTTCACCAGCTTATCTACCTTCTTCTTAAAGGCTTCCGGGAAGAACTTTTCCGCAAATGTGAGAGATTGCGGGTCAAAAAGCCCTTTTTCGCGGGCGCATGTCTCGCACAGGGCCAAGTCAGTCGCCTGTCCGTTAATTATCTGTGTCAGGTAAATGGATGCGCGTTTTCCGCAAATCTGGCATTTCTTCACGCCACCATTATACATGGCGCTTTGTACATGGGCGAGTCTTAGTCGTGTCTTTCTGTGTCAGTAATTGGCGTAATCTGGGCTTGACTTATCAGGGGTTGCAAGGTATTCTGAGCACAGAATGAAAATCATGCGCAGTATTTCACTGATAGGTCTGTTGGCTCTTTGCCCATTGGCAGAGGCTGTGGAGGTGATACTTTCCGGCGGAGTGGCTCTCAAAAGCTGGGAGCATTTGCGCGGGCCGGCCGCTCATGATAACTGGTGGGCTAACTTCATACGCGCTGCTACTATTCAGATGGATATGACACGCCGGCGCGACGCGAATGCGTCCATCGTGTGGATTGTATTCCGCCCGTCCTACGTGACTCGTGGTGCTGAGGATGGCAAGAATTATGTGGGTATGATTACTGAGCAGGCTACCAAGCGCAGGGTTCGTCTGGTGTGGGTAAATACGGCGGATGAGGCATTTAGAGCCATTAATGGTGCGGCTCGTGGCGGGGAAAAGATAACATCTTTCTACTACTTTGGCCATTCGAATGCCCATGCTTTCATGCTGGATTACAGTAATGACATCATAGGCGCTTCCACGCAGTGGATGCATGAAAATGATTTAGCCGCTAAGCTGAATCGTGCTGCTTTTGCTCCGGATGCCCGCTGCCGCAGTTTTGGTTGTTACACCGGTAACAGCATGAGCGGAAGCTGGTATCGTGCCGTGGGGGTTCACCTCTGGGGGAATACTGAGGCTACCCGCTATCATCCCGTAAGTAATGGCTGCCTTCCCATGGGGAATGGCGTTTGGGTGAAGTAAGCGGCTTATTTTTAGCTCTTTTCATGCCGGCAGAGCCAAAATAGGCATTGCTGGCTTTTTTATGCGCCAAGCGGGGGGATTAAAAGTCCTTGGCGCGGCGGATGAAACTCTTCCAGGCGGCCACCATGGGGTGGGCCATAATCTGTTCAAATGGGGTAACGGGAATGGGGGTGCGGGGAATGCACACTTTCAGCTTGTTCGGCATGCGGCGGATGACTGCAATTTCACCGGGATGAAGGGTGCCGGCGTAGTCGCCGTCCAGCTGGTAATCCACCTTGCCCTCAGCAGTAATCGTGCAGGATTCAAACGTGCGCAGCTGGGTGAACTGGCTTACATTGCTTCTGGTGGCGCCGCGCTGCAGCATGCAGCCCAGAATCTCAAAGAGGATGGGCATGCTTTCTTGGTGAATGATAGCGGCATCCAGCATGCCGTCATCATAGCGTGCGTTAGCGAATAGGTGTGCTTCACCGCCATAGCGTTTGCCATTTCCCATGATGAGCTGTGTGCCGCTCACTTCTTCGCCGTTTGGCAGGGTAATGGTGATGAGTGGGTGATGCTGTACGGCTACTTTCAGGCCGGTGACGATGTGAGCAGCTGCACCCATGTTCCGCTTCAGTTTGGGGGTAATGAGCTTCACGATGCTGGCGTCCGGGCCGAAACCGGCCATTTGCAGGAATGGCTGGTCATTTACCGTGAATATGTCCACGTCCTGTCGGTCTCCATTCCGGATGGCGTCCAAGGCAATGTCAAAACGGCGTGAGCCAATTCCCAGCTCGCGGGAGAATACGTTCATGGTGCCGCAGGGCAGGATGCCGAGAGCGGCCTGAGTGCCCACAAGCCCCTGAGCTGCATTCATGAGGGTGCCATCACCGCCTGCCGCTGCAATGACCGGTTCGCCGGCCTCAGCTAGTTCTCTGGCTTTTGCCGTGAGATCTTCGGCGCTTTTAGTCGGCACCAGAATGAAATCATCGCGGTGCTCATCCAGCCAGCTCTTCAGGCCGGAGCGGAAAAGGCTGCCGGCCTTGGGATTGATGAGCAGAGGAACGGTGAGGTGCATAAAGAGGTAATTAGATGATAACCATCACCGCGGTGAAGAATGCCACGGTGAAGGCAGGGGAGTCAATGAGATCAAAGATGCCACCGATGCCTGGCAGCAGGGAGCCGCTGTCCTTAATGGCCACACCGCGCTTAATCAGGGAGCCCGCTAAATCACCGGCAACACTGAGTATGAAGATGCAGGGCATCAGAACGCAGAAGAATACTACGGGGGGAATTTCAAAGCCGAAATCGGTAATGGGCAACAGCAGCCAGCTGAGAGCAGAGGTTATGATGAAGGAGCCGATAATGCCTTCCCAGGTCTTCTTGGGTGAAACGACAGGGCTGAACTTCGGTTTGATGAAGCGCCCGCCCAGCAGAACCCCGCTCACGTATGCCCAGATGTCGCTCATTTTCGTGGCCAGTATGAGCCAGAGAAGGTTGTGAATGCGGATGGGGTCATCAAGTGCACCAAGGGCGAAGGCAAAAAGCCATACGGGGTAAACAAAGGAGAGTATGGTCATGCCGGCGCTACTGAGAGCCTGTGCTCCGGTGCTGCCTTTGTAGTCCATGCGGTAGAGCTCGCAGAAGAAGGTGGCGAGCACAAAGAGAACCAGCAGAGAAAGCGCTACCCCGTGGAAAGCGAACCCGCCTACAAAGATGCTCGATGGACCATCTTCACCGGATACGAGCATGATGGGCTCACCGTTGCCGAGAACCAGCATGCCGACGGCCATAAGCCAAGGATAAATGAGACCGGCAATCATGGAAAGCGCGCGGTTGGACTCCTTGCCTCGTTCTTTCAGCATGCGGAACCACTCATAGCTGGTCAGGTTGCAGAGTACGCACACTAGAACGGCGTAGCCGATGGCGTTGTCCCAGCACACGGCACCGCCGAGCAGGCCAAGGAGGATGATGGTGCTGATGCCGCGTTCGATGAATGTTTTGAGTTTGGGAGTCATGGCTTAATTGGGGAGAGAATTAGTGGATGATGTTGAGAATAAAATTGATAATACCCAGTGGAGCCAGGCAGGAGAGAGCACTCAGCACGCCGAGCCACCAGCGATTCTGTACGCCACAGGAACGGTGGCAGCGCTGACTGAGTGTGGCCCACAGGTCAGGAGTCAACAGCAGAAGAATGCCGGGGATGATTTCTATAATTTCATCGGCGCGAAGGCGCACGATAATAAGGAAATAAACAACCAATACAAGACAAAGCAGGTACGGCAGCCCATAGCGCAGAAGTTTGCTGCACGGTATGCGCTCGGGGATGAGAGTGCGGAACAAGTAACATATCCCGCCAAAAATTAACAGAAATGCGGCCATGATACCCATCATCATGCCGCTCTCCCAATCGCGTAAGCCGTAGGGAATAAGGCTCAGTGTGCCCACGGGCAGAAGGAAGGCTCCTAAGCGCGACCAGCGACCGGCACCGGTGACGAGAACGCAACCCAATATCAGAAGCGCCAGAGATAATGGGCCGTTGGTGTAATGAATCACGGTGACTGCCGTATTTCCCCACAGCCAGAGCAGTGCACTGATGAGGAAAACTAAGCGCAGGGGCTGTCCCTGCATGCATTTGTAGAGGTAGGCAAAAATGACAGAGCCGCCCACGCACACAAGGCAGGCGGTTAAAGGGAGTTCCGGGCCAATTGCGACAACGGCACCTACAGCAGCGTAGCAGGCTACTTGTATCAGTACTTCTTTTGTTTTATCCGTCATTGAAGAGGGAAACCACCCCCGCACTGAGCGGGGGTGGTATGAGGATGCTTAGTGCGCGCAACCGGGGCAGGCCCAGCCGGCACGGATGTCGGCGAAGAAGTCATTGCCCTTGTCGTCCACGAGGATGTAGGCCGGGAAGTCCTTCACGGTAATCTTCCAGATGGCTTCCATGCCCAGCTCGGGGTACTCGATGCATTCGATGGAGGTGATGCAGTTCTTAGCAAGGTCTGCAGCCACACCACCGATGGAGCCGAGGTAGAAGCCGCCGTACTTCTGGCAGGCATCCGTCACGCACTGAGCGCGGTTACCCTTGGCAATCATAATCATGCTGCCGCCGTGGCTCTGGAAGAGGTCCACGTAGGAGTCCATACGGCCGGCGGTGGTGGGGCCGAAGGAACCGGAGGGATAACCCTCGGGCGTCTTGGCGGGGCCGGCGTAGTAAATCGGGTGATCTTTCACGTACTGGGGCAGGTCCTTACCGGCATCCAGCAGTTCCTTGAGCTTGGCGTGAGCGATGTCGCGACCAACGATGATGGTGCCGTTGAGGGAAAGGCGGGTCTTGACCGGGTACTTGGAAAGCTCGGCCAGAACTTCCTTCATGGGGCGGTCGAGGTCGATGGGTACACCGGCACTCTTGGTCTCGCGCAGCTCGGCGGGAATGTATTTGCCCGGATCGTACTCGAGCTCCTCGATGAAGATACCCTCGGGGGTAATCTTAGCCTTGGCATTGCGGTCAGCGGAGCAGGATACACCCAGAGCTACCGGGCAGGATGCACCGTGGCGGGGCAGGCGTACCACACGAACGTCCAGAGCGAACCACTTGCCACCGAACTGTGCACCCAGGCCCAGCTTCTCGGCTTCCTTCTTCAGCTCGTTCTCGAGCTCCACGTCGCGGAAGGCCCGGCCGTGTTCGTTGCCGGTGGTGGGCAGGCTGTCGTAGTACTTGGTGGAGGCCAGCTTAACGGTCTTGAGGCAGAGCTCAGCGCTGGTGCCACCCACAACGAATGCCACGTGGTAGGGCGGGCAGGCAGCGGTGCCCAGCGTGCTCATCTTCTCCACCATGAACTTCTTGAGGGAAGTGGGGTTAAGCAGAGCCTTGGTCTCCTGATAGAGATAGGTCTTGTTGGCAGAACCGCCGCCCTTGGCGATGAAGAGGAAGTCGTACTCCATGCCATGGTCTGTAGCAAAGAGATCAATCTGAGCGGGCAGGTTGGTGCCGGTGTTGATTTCCTTGTACATGTCCAGAGCCACATTCTGGGAGTAGCGCAGGTTGTTCTTAGTGTAGCAATCGTAAGCGCCGCGGGAGATGTATTCGGCATCATCAAAGCCGGTCCATACCTGCTGGCCCTTCTTGCCCACGCAGATGGCGGTGCCGGTGTCCTGACAGAGAGGCAGCACGCCGAGGGCTGCAACCTCAGCATTGCGCAGCATGGTGAGAGCCACGCTCTTGTCGTTCTCTGAGGCTTCGGGATCGCTCAGAATGCTCTGCACCATCTGCAGGTGCTCCGGGCGCAGGTAGAAAGCCACATCATGCCAAGCGGTTTCAGCCAGCAGTCGCAGACCTTCGGGCTCAACCTTCAGAATCGGTTTGCCCTCAAATTCACTGACACTCACGTAGTCCTTAGTGAGCAGACGATACTTCGTGGTGTCTTCCCCCATGGGGAACATTTCCTGATAGACAAAAGGAGGTGTTGCCATAACGAGACTATTTATATCACATTCTGCCCTGATTTGCCAGCAAAAAAAGCTGTACGGCATGCTCGCTGGCGGATTTTATGCTTGCATATGTTGTATAGTCATGGGATGATAGCTGCATGTTAGCAGTAGCGACGGCAGTCATAACCGGTGCATCCTCGGGCTTCGGGGAGGCTTTTGCGCGCCATCTGGCCGGGTATTTGAAAAACTCGGTTAAGGCTGAGAAAGTGCGTATGGTATTGATAGCTCGTAGTGAAGATAAATTGAACTCGCTGGCAGATGAGCTTCGGGCGCAAAGTGGCTGTGACGTGATGGTCTGCCCCTGTGATTTGGCGGACCCTGCTGCCCGTGCTCAGCTTGTTGAGAAGCTTGGTGGCCTGCAGAGTGAGTGGATGATGCTGATAAATAATGCAGGGCTGGGGGACTATGGTGAGTTCATTAGCTCTGAGCCGGAGCGAAACCGTCGCATGATTGAGGTGAATATGACGGCTCCAGTGGAGCTTACCCGAGCCATGCTGCCCTCATTACTCCAAGCGCAGAAGGCGTTTGTGATTAACATTGCTTCGCTGGCTGCAGATTTGGCCATTCCTGATTTTGCTATGTACGCTGCCAGTAAGTCATTTGTGGCTTCATTTAGTGAGGCTCTGCGTATTGAGCTGAAAGGCTCTCATGTGCATGTGACGGCCGTGTGTCCCGGGCCGGTGCATACGAGTTTTGGTGATGTGGCGCGCCGTACCGGCAAGAGTAAGAAAGAAGTACCTTTCCGCAAGTGGTTTTATACGTCGATTCCCTGTGTGGTGGAGTCCGGGCTGCGTGCGGTGCTGGCGAATAAGCCGCGCTGTTATCCTTCCTTGAAAATCCGGTTGGCCGGATTATTTGTACGCAATGCACCGCTGTGGGTGCTTCGTCTTATCATGAGCTCACGCCCACGCCGGGCTGTACCAGCTGAATAAAATGGAAAAGAACTCTTCGAGAAAGAAAAAGAATGCGAGTAGTGTGACTTGGTTTAAGCTGGGGCTACTGGCCGTGCTGGGTGGTGCGGCAGGCTCTCTGTTTACACCATATCCCGCCCAGCTGGCGCGAGTTTTGATGGGAACGGAGTCTACGTCCGTGCCACCCCCTGCGCCTCAGCCGCCTGCATCCCCCACGCCTGAGGTGGAGGCTCCGCAACCTGAACCGGAAGCTGAGCCTACTCCGCCTGAGCCTGTGACGCTTGCTGCGCCTGAGCCTTGGTCTCCCCGCTCATCTTTTGCCATGCCGAACATTGTGCTCCCGCCATTCCCTCCGGCTCTGCCTGAGCACGTGGAGCCCGGTAATTATGAGCATATCAATGATATGGGCAGGGGCGTGAGCATTCGCAGCAATGTGAACTTTGCCACCGGTACCACATGCAGCCAAGATCGTGGCGCTGCAGATGCTTACCAGCTCCGTGTTTCTCTGAATCTGCGCTTGCCTCATGCCGCAGAGGGGGATGAGCTGCTGCACGCCAACCCGCAGCTGCCCAACGTGCTTCCGGCATTTACGCGCCTGATGGACGCCGCTCGTGTGTCTCCCTGGTTCCATTCGCTTTATCTTCATAAGCAGAACCGAGTCCGTAAGAATGCTGCTACCCTCAGCCAGATGCTGGACCGCCACAACTTCTACGATACGGATACAATCCTCCAGATTCAGGCCCCGGATAGCGGGCGTAAAGTCCTTTGGATTCAGGCTGACATGGATGTCGTGTCCGACGGCTCGGATGGTGACCGCCTGCCTACCATGCCGGAAAATATCCGTAATAGTGACCATTATCAGCCCACTACATCCTACCGCTGGCGCAAGCGTACAGATACGCCGAATCCTCTTCTGGAAGGCTGGCAGGAGCGTCAACGCCGTTATCGCCGTGAGGGGAAACGCGAGTCTGCTGAGCATGCCGGCCGTGTGATTGCAGATTTGGAGCGCTACAGCTTCCTGTTGGCCGAGTATGATTCCTTCATTGTGGTGCCGCTTACTGTAAAGGAAGGGCGGGATGCCACGTATCGCCCAGAGCCCGGTGATTATGCCGTGGTAGTGGTGGACAACCGTGTGTTTCCGGCCATTGTTGGTGATTTCGGCCCGCGTTTCAAGACCGGTGAGGCTTCGCTGCGTCTCAGTAAGGCAATCAACCCGCGTGCCACGGTATACAGTCGCCCTGTTTCTTCGCTTGGGGTGAGTTATATCATTTTCCCCGGCTCGAAGGAGCCTGAGAATGGCCCGATTGATTATGCCCGCCTGAACACCCGTTGCCGTGAGCTGCTGGAGGAAATTGGCGGAATCGGTCCTGAAGCACAGTTCGTGGAGATGGAGGATTTGCTGCCTCAGCCTGCACCTGCTGCTAATAATTGATAGATAACCGTTACTCTCAGCTTTCAATAACCTGTAACCATGATCGCTTTTTTACGCGGAACCGTAGCAGAGGCTCTTCCCCAGTGCCTTGTGCTGGATGTGAACGGAGTGGGGTATGAGGTGCAGGTGCCCCTTTCTACCTTTGATAGCATCAACCCTCTGCCGGGGCAGGTGGTGACTCTGAAAACGCATTTGCACATCCGTGAGAATGCGCAGGTGTTGTATGGTTTTGCCACGGATGCGGAACGTGATATTTTCCGCCTGCTCATTGAGCGCGTAAGTGGAATCGGGCCGGCCACGGCTATATCCATCCTCAGCGGGCTGAATGTGAGCTCGTTTAAGGCCGCTGTGGTGGGGGGCGATGTGCAGGCAATAGCCCGCGCAAAAGGTGTGGGTAAGAAGACCGCTGAGCGAATTGTGCTTGAGCTGAAGGATAAGGTGGGCCTTGCTGCAACGTGGGAAGCTCAGCAGCAGGGCGCCACTAGTCCGGCCGCGGCGGATGCTGAACTTGCCCTTGTTGCGCTGGGCTTCAAACAGGTGGAAGCCAGAAAAGCGCTTAAAGCTCTTCTCAAGGATAATCCGCAGGCGGATACGGATGAGCTTATCCGCGGTGCGCTGCGTATCATGACTCGCTGATGTGGTTTCGACGCTTGTTATACCCCTATCTTCCTGAGCGCCGGGTCTGGATGTCACATGTGGTGGCTCTGACGTCGGCCGGCTTTGTGACGCTGAGTGCTTTTCTGGTGCTGGGTTCGCGTTTGCGGTCGCATTATAGCTCTTCTGAGCTTCCTCCGGAGCAGTACCACTCACTTCCCTTGGAGGCGGTGTGTCTCGTGCCTTATGCGGCTAATCAGCAGGTGCCGGAGGCGCGAAAGTCTGATAGTGCGATTGTACGCTTGCGTGAGTATGCTCCAAATTGTTATGAGCTGCTCTATTGGGGAAATCCTGTTCGTCCCCGTTATGCTTTTTCCATTCAGGAGCTCAGTACAGGGCGCTCCGTTTTGCTTAATGAGGCGGGAGAAACTTTACGCATGCAGCCGTTGCCTGTACCTGTCGCCCGCCGCCGTGATGGCCGGCTGCCGCAGCAGCCTGTGGTGCGCTTGAATCATTTGAAGGGCAGGGTGGGGGATTTGTATGCGGTGCGGGTAGCCGTGCACGATGCTTCCCGGGGCACTGTGCTTTGCTCAGAGGTGTACCTTATCAGCGGTACTCAGAAGTAATGGGTTTACTCCTCTGGTTTATATGAAGAATCCCGGTTCCGCAAGGAACCGGGATTCTGATTAAATGCTGTCAGCTGCTTTAGAGCGGAATGAAGATGAGCGGAGCGGTACCCAGCCAGATAAGTGCGATGGCGCACCCGGTCAGAACGGCTACGGTCACTACCGGCACCTGCAGGGGGACATCACCTTCCTGAGGCTTCTCCCAGTACATCTCACGAAGTACTTTGAAGTAGTAGTAGAAGCCTGCTGCAGCGCCCACAATCATGAAGGGCAGCAGCCAGATGAGGCCACTCTGTGTCTGCATAGCATCCACAAAGAAAGCAAAGGAATTGAACTTAGCCAAGAAGCCGTAGGTAAGCGGTACACCGGCCAATGAGGCAAAGGCCACCGTGATGAGGAAGGCTGTGCGGGGGTTTGTCTTACCCAGACCGCGGAAGGCGGAGATTTCCTCACTGCCACGCTGAGTGCGCACCATGGCGATGGCGAAGAATGCAGCCACGGTGGCCAGCATGTAAGCCACGAGGTAGCCCGCTACATTAGCGGTGAGGACGGGAGAGCTGAGGTTCGTGTAGAACACGATGATGAAGCCGGCCTGACCAATGGAGGAATAACCGAGCAGGCGCTTGGCATTGTTCTGGCAGATGGCACCCAGATTACCCACCAACAGAGTGGCACCCGCTACTACAGCTATGGCACTGATGATGGAGGATACCTTGTCCGGGTATACCTGCATGAGCGGAGCAAAGGGCAGCAGGATAGCGGTCAGTACCGCAAAGCCGGCAGCCTTAGAGGCTACTGCCAAGAAGGCGCTCACGGGGGTGGGAGAACCCTGATATACGTCCGGAATCCAAATCTGCATGGGAGCAGCACCGGCCTTGAAGAAGGCGCCGATAAGCAGCATGCCGATGGCCAGATAGAAACCTGTGTGCAGAGCAGGATTGATGTTGCTGAAGAGATTGTACACCAGCTCGGTGCTCAGCAGGAAGGAACCGGTGGTACCATAGTACCAAGCGGCGCCGAATACCAGAAGACCTGTGCTGAGGGCACCCAGTACAAGGTACTTCACACCGGCTTCCACGGAGCCTTGATTGCGGCGGAAGTAACCGGCCATCACATAGGAGGAGAGCGTGATTACTTCCAAGCTCACGAAGAGCATGATGATATCATGAGCCTGTACGAGGCTGCAGACACCTGCGCAGGCAATGAGCAGAAGAGCAGGGAGCTCGCTCGTGCCATCCTCCACATCGGGGCCGCCCACGGAGGCGCAGGTCACCTTGTGGTAATCAAAGGCAAGCAGCAACACAAGAGCCGTGGAAAGGCAGGCGATAAGGCCGAAGCTGTTGTGGAACTCATCCGTCGTCATGAAAACGGCGGCGATAACGGCACCAACGGCAGCGATGATAGAGTATGCACGCTTGGGAATCTGCGGAATGAAGCAGTCTGCCATCAGGATGATGACGGCCAGCGTCACCAGCCCGAACGCCGGTGCAAACTGTCCCCAGCTGTATATGGCTGAAATGGTTTCGATAATCATGGTATTTCAGATGGGGTGAGGTTCAGATGAGGATGAAGGGCATGACGCCGAAAAGTACGATGAAGAAGGCCAGGAATGCGGCTGCAATCTTATCCGAGCAGCTGAGACCAACGGCTCGCTCAGAGGCTCGGCCGATCTTGCCCTCAAACACGCGGCGGAATGCACGCAGCATGTAGATAGCACTGATGACCAGACCCCACAGGGCGAACACCGTAGCAATCTGTACAGCACCCAGACCACCGAACCAGCCGGAAATCGTATCGAGAGCGCAGTTGATGCCGCCGAAAATCCAACCGAACACCGGCCCAATGAGCCAGATGCTTTCCAGCCAGCTGAGGATACCGCTCAGAGCATCCGGAGTAGCGGTTGCAGCGGCGGCACCGGGCTGCCAACCTTGGAAGCATGATACGAAGATGCTGAACTCACCTGCAAAGTTTGCCAGCAGGGGAAGGCCGATGCTGGCCAGACCAGCCAAGCCAAACAGGAAGCCCAGAGTGGGCAGCTTGCTGGCGAGGCCACCCATGGAGTCCAGCTCCAGTGTGCGGGTCTGGCTCTCTACCTGACCGGTAAGCAGGAAGAGCAGAGCAATGGTCAGACCGTGGGCAAACATGAGCGTAGCGGCACCCTTGAAGGCCAGGTCGCTGGCGGAGCCGGAGCTGACGTACACAGCAAAGGCCAAGAAGATGTAACCCATGTGCATGACGGAGGAGTTACCCAGCATGTCATCCAGACGTGTCTGAGCCATGGTTACATAACCTACCCAGAGCACGTTACCCAGCAGCAGAAGCAGCAGAAGGTTGTTCCAGTAGCCGAAGAAATCCTTGCAGGCCGGGCCCATCAGGTAAGCGAGCGTGAGGAGACCGTAAAGACCGAACTTCTTCAGAACACCGGCGTGCAGCATGGCAATCGGTGTGGGAGCGCTGGCATAAGCAGGAGCTGCCCATGCGTGGAACGGGAAGAGGGATACCAGCGTGCCGAAACCGGCCAGCAGCAGCCCGGGAACAAGACCATTGGAGGGTACTGCGCCAACGTGAACGGCATAGGCAATGCCCGTGAAGGTATAGGCACCTACTTCATAGCAGAGCATCAGCAGGCCGGCCAGCAGTACCATGGAAGCAAGTCCCAAGTATACTGTAGCAGTCCATGCTACGGTGCGGCGATCGCCGCGGCCATAGAAGCCAATCATCACGAAGGTCGGGATGAGGGCAAGCTCGTGGAAAGCGTAGAAGGAGAAGACGCTATCGGAAACGAATGCGCCGATAGCACCGGTGGAAAGCAACAGCGAGGAGATGGCCCAGCTGCGCTCAGCATCCTTGTTCGGTGCCTTCATGCCGAGAATGGCAGCGAAGGTAACGATGACTGCCAGCAGCAGCATGATGCGGCTCAGGGGGAGCTCCAGAGAGAACCAGAGCTGTCTACCGCCGATTTGAGACCAGCCGTCGATGCAGGCCTCCGGGCAGAACGTTGTGCTAATAAATGCCCACACACCCATAATCAGCGTGAAGGTGGCACTTACCAGCGCCGTGGCACGGCCCGGCGCCTTCAGCAGCCCGATGAGGGCGGCTGCTATCACAGGTACGATAATAAGCCAAATAAGCATGATAGTGATGTGTTTTTAGTGTGAGAATGAAGAGGATGCCAGCAGGAACAGGAATACAAGCATACCAAGGGCCGCCAGAATGGCGTAGCGGCGCAGCACACCGCCCTGGAACCATGTGAGCAGCTTGCCGAGCTTGCCGATGATCCAGCCGGTACCCAGGGTGCCGATGCCGCGCACGCCTGCATTATCTGTCAGGTCAATGGCGCGGGCAAGGCTGCCCTGCACGAAGCCGATGAGGCCCTTGTCATAGAGTTCGTCAATGTAGAGGCGCTTGCGAAGAGCCGTGCTGAGGGGATTGCCTGCAAGCGGATCTTGCTTGCGCTTGCCCAAGCCGTAGATGGCGAAGGCGAGTACAAGACCGAGGATCAGCGAGGCCATGCTTACATAGAAGGGAAGCCCCAGCGTGAAGTCATGGGCGTGGAAACCTTCGAAGGGTACCAAATCATCAGCCACGAAACCATAGCCGGAGATGATAGCCATTACAGAGAGTGCCAACAGGGGCAGAAGCATGGTGGGCCCAGCTTCCTTTGCTTCAGCAGCACCGTGGGCACGGGCTTCACCCCAGAATGCCACAAGGCAGAGGCGAGCCATGTAGAAGGTGGTCAGAGCGGCAACAGCAGCACCCACCCAGAAGAATACGGGGTTCTTGGCCAGCGCGGCATCCAGAATGGCCTCCTTGGAGAAGAAGCCGGAGAAGCCGGGGATGGCGATAAGGGCACAGGTGCCAGCAAGGAAGCTGAGCACGGTGAGGGGCATGCGCTTGCGCAGCCCGCCCATTTTCCAGATGTCCTGCTCGTGGTGGCAGCGTACGATGATGGCACCGGCACCGAGGAAGAGCAGAGCCTTGAACCAGGCGTGTGTGTAAAGGTGGTACATGGCAGCTTCACCGGCCAGCAGACCCACGGCCATGACCATGTAGCCCAGCTGGGAGAGGGTGGAGTAGGCCAGCACTCGCTTGATGTCGTCCTGTTGAAGGGCCATGAGAGCAGCCAGAACGGCAGTGATGGCACCTACGGTGGCGATGACGGTGCAAGCGCAGTCCGTAAAGGCGGCTTCACCCATGTTCACCTGCAGGCGTACCATCATGTACACACCGGCGGCCACCATGGTGGCGGCATGGATGAGGGCGGACACGGGCGTGGGGCCTTCCATGGCGTCCGGCAGCCACACGTGCAGCGGGAACTGAGCGGATTTACCTACGGCGCCGCAGAAGAGGCAGATGATTGTTGCCGTGAGCACAGCCGGGGCGATGGCGTCAGCCTTGCCGGCCATCTCTGTGAAGGAAAGGGTGCCGAACACAGCGAGAGTCAGCAGGATGCCGATAAGGAAGCCGAAGTCACCCACGCGGTTGGTGATGAAAGCCTTCTTCGCAGCATCAGCAGCGCTTTCCTTATTGAACCAGTGGCCGATGAGCAGGTAGGAGGAGAAGCCCACCATTTCCCAGCCGATGAAGGTCATGGCCAGATTGTCAGCCAGTACAATCATCGTCATGCTGAACATGAAAATGCTCAGGCCGGCGAAGTAGCGGCTCAGGTTGGAGGGGTCGCCCTTCATGTAGCCCAGAGAGAAGATGTGCACCAGCAGGCCAATGCCGGTTACTACCAGCATCATGCGCATGGCCAGCGCATCCATCATCAGCCCCAAGGAGAGGGAAATGGCACCCTCACTTTCAATGGGCATCCAAGTATAGGTATCAGGAGTGCCGGTTTCCCAGCCTCGCAGGTATGCTACGCACATCCCGAAGGTGACGAGCGCTGAGAGGATGGAGAACGTGGCTGCCGCACGGGAGCACTTGCTGAAGCACAGCCAGTTGATGGCAGCTACGACCAGCGGCAACAGCAGGAATAACCAGGGGAGATTCTGAATCATAATAGTGAGCCGTGGGGGTTAGTCTTCCTTAAGTGTGTTAAGCGCCTCGCTGGATACGGTGCGGCGGGCACGGAACATGGCAACGATGAGAGCCAGACCGATGGCGACTTCCGCCGCCGCGATGGCTACGACAAACAGGGCAAGAATCTGTGCATCATACACCGGTACGCCGTTCACGCCGTTAGCGCGAGAGAAGGCCACCAGAGAGATGTTTGCTGCACTGAGCATCATCTCCAGGCACATGAAGACCACGATGATGTTCTTGCGAATCAGCACGCCGGCCAGACCTATCGAGAAGAGCAGGCCGGAGAGTATGAGATAATGAGCTAAGGGGATATCCATGGTTATGTACCGGGGTTAGTCTTTGCGGATTTTGCGGCTCAGGGCTACGGCACCCACCGTGCCTGCCAGCAGCGCAAAGCTGAGAATGACGAAGGCGATGTTATACTGGGAGAACAGGCGCTGGCCAAGCAGCTTCACATCAGGAATGCTGGTGGCAGCAGCGGCCTCAGAATCACTGATGGCTGGATTCAGCACGCGGGCAGCGGCCTCGGGGTTGAGGCGGGGCAGCGCGCCACCGTAAGGCAGCTGGCCCTGCGGTGCAGCAGCCGCTTCCTGCTGGCCAATGCAGAGCTCACCCATGGAGTCGCAGACCTGACAGAGCGGGTTCTGCCAGTCACCGGCACCGGG
Organism: Akkermansia sp.; assembly: GCA_017517385.1. Taxonomy (GTDB): domain Bacteria; phylum Verrucomicrobiota; class Verrucomicrobiia; order Verrucomicrobiales; family Akkermansiaceae; genus Akkermansia. Next base: position 24,930 of record JAFWZG010000038.1, on the reverse strand, counting down.
CAGCTTAATGGCTGCGATGCAGATCATGGCGCTGAGGACTCCGGCCACGAGGGCACCGGGAGCCATGCGGATGAGGCTGCGGAACACGGAGAAGCTGCTATCTTCTTCCTCCGTGCGGATGTCAAGCATCATGACAACGAAGAGGAAGAGTACCAGAATAGCACCGGCATATACGATAATCTGGATGATACCCAGGAACTGTGCACCCATGCCGAAGAGCAGAGCTGCTGTGGCTGCAAAGCACAGAGCCATGCTCATGGCGGAGGTCACGGGATTGCGGGCAAAGACTACTGCGCAAGCGCAGATGAGGGCCATTGCCGCAAAAAGGTAAAAGAGAATGGAGGAAATTGCGGGATCCATAGTCGTGTGTTATTTGAATTGGTTCCACTTGTTGACGAGGCCCTTGCGGGTACCGCCGAGTTTGTAAAGGGTTGCCTTGTTACGGACAGCCTGCTTGCGGTCAGTTACCGTGATGAGGTACTCCTTGGAAAGGAAGATAGCCTGTTCCGGGCAGACTTCCTGACACATGCCGCAGTAGATGCAGCGGAGCATGTCAATCTCGAACTCGGCAGGAGCTTTCTCCTGCTTCTGGCAGGAGGCGTCAGGGCTGACGGCTCCGGGAGTAATCTTAATGGCACGTGCCGGGCAGATGAACTCGCAGAGCTGGCAGCTCACGCAGCGTTCACGGCCGTCCTCACCGCGCACCAGAGTGGGTGCGCCGCGGTAGTAATCCGGCAGCTGAGAGTCCCAGCGCTGTTCAGGGAAGGGCATACAGGCGCCCACACCCTTGCCGTTGAAGTCTTTCTTGTTGCGGCTCTTGCCCAGCAAGGAGAGGGCAAGGTGCTTAAATGTGATAGCCAGACCCTTCACCAACTCCACAACGTAAATCTTGTCGAGGAGGGAGAACTTGGGTCGCTTTACAGGTGTATATGACATAGCGTGAAATTCTCAGGTGTTACTTTACAAAATAGAGTACAGCTGCCGTCAGGAAGATATTAGCTACGGCGAGCTCCAGGAATACCAGCCAGCCCAGTTTCATCACCTGATCCCAGCGGAAGCGCGGCAGCGTCCAGCGCACCCACACGAAGAAGAAGATGAAGGCTACCAGCTTAATGAGGAACATGATGAACTGGCAGAAAACTGCCAGCCAGCTGCACACGGAGTGCAGAGCAGCATCCGCACCGAAACCGATGGACCAGCCACCCAAGAACAGGGTAACCACCAGAGCGGAACCAATGACCATGGCTGCGTATTCGCCCATGAAGAATGAGGCGAACTTCATGGAGGAGTACTCGGAGTGATAGCCGCCCACAAGGTCAGTTTCACACTCAGCCATATCGAAGGGAGTACGATTGGCTTCAGCGAAGACGCAGGTTACGAAGATGATGAAGCTCAGCGCGAGCGGAGCCATGAGAGCCCAGCGCTGCCAGCTGAGGCCTTCGCCCCAGAGGGGAAGAAGAGTCCAGCCGTTATCAGCCTGGTACTGAACGATATCCTGCATATTCAGTGTGCTGAAAACCATGAGGAGGGGAATGATGGAAAGCCCCATGGCTACCTCGTAGGAGATGAGCTGAGCCGTGGCTCGCAGACCACCGAGGAAGGGGTACTTAGAGTTGGAGGACCAACCGGCGAGCGTGAGGCCGTATACGGAAAGACCGGAGATGGCGAAGATCCACAACGGGCCGATGGCGAGGTTAGCCACCACCATGTTAATCTCACCGAATTGGGTGCTTACGCTGGAGGCGAAAGGAATGACAGCAGCTGCTACCATGGGCGGGCCAAGCACGAGCATGGGGGCGATGGTGAAGTACACCTTGCGCACATAGCTGGGGGTAAGTTCCTGCTTCAGGAAGAGCTTGCCGCCGTCCAAGCAGGGCTGCATGAGGCCGAAGGTGGGGATTTCGCGATCCAAGCGCAGCCAAGTGCAGAGCTTGGCAATCCAGCAGGTCTCGGGAATACCGAAGAAGTGCAGCAGGTCTTTGAGCGGCTGCTTCTCCTTGCTGCCGAAGCGCTGGAAAAGCTGCAACGGAATACCGGCGCGGTTGGGACCGGGGCGGTCCTGAATCCAGCCGGCTACGCGACGCTCAATCCACACGGAGAGCACCACGAATGCCAGAATCACGGCAAACATGAGCACCAGCTTCACAACGGTCGTAATCAGGTAGAACCAGATATCGTTGTGCAGCAGGTCCACGCACCAGTTCCAGATGGTATCGAATAAGGACATGATGTGTTAATGTGCAGGTGTTAAATTACTTCTTGGCTTTCTCGCGCTCGATGAGCGGGATAGTGACGCCGGTATCCATGATGACGATACCACCGTTGCCGATCTTACCCCAGGTAAGCCCCTTCATGGGCTCGAACTCCTGGGCCATTTCTTCCAGAATAATCATGGGGCTGGGGCAGGCGATGACGCGCGGGCAGTCGCAGCCCAGCTGCTCAGTGAGCTGGCGAAGGATATCCCAGTCCGGGCGGGCTTCACCCTGCGGCTCGATGGCCTTGTTCAGGCGCTGAATGCGACCGGCCACGTTAATCATGGTGCCGTACTTCTCAGCAAAGGTCACGCTGGGCAGCACAACGTCTGCAGCTTTGGTGGTGGCATTCTCGCTGTGGCTCATGGCCAGGATGTAATCGAGCGCCTCGAGGTCTTCAGCTTCGATACCGGCCTCTTTGGTGACGTCTTCACCGAGGGCGATGAGGAAACGGATGCTGTTATTCTTGATGCCGCGGCGAATAGCGGGCAGGCCGCTGCCGTTCTTGCCGAGGATGAGCTTGGCGCCGTTTGTGTTCGGGTTGAGGTCATCGCTCACGAGCATGCCGTCGTTCTCGCCCTTGCGGGGAACGATGTCAATCTTGGTAACGCCGAGCTGGCGGGCGAGAGCGCGCACCATGTAGAGCTCTTCGTTCGTCATGCGGGCAGAGCAGATGATAGCCGTTTCCGTAGGTGCGCAGGAGTGCAGCTGCTCCACCACCATGTTCAGGGTGGCGTCCCATGTGCTGGGGCGCTGCGGGGCACCGTGGTCGGTCTTCACGAGGGGGGTGAGGAGACGCTCCGGAGCATTGATGTACTTGTAATTCAGTCGGTGGCTGTCAGGCATCCAGCAGCTGTTCACCTCATCATTCTGGCGCGGGGTAATGCGGTATACCTGCTGCTCGCGGGTCCAGATGTTGATGTTTGTACCGGTACCGCAGTTCACATCAATGGTGGGGGTGCTCTTCAGGAACCACACGCGCATCTTGAAGCGGAAATCCTTACTGGTCATCGCGCCCACGGGGCAGATGTCCACCACGTTCATGGAGTAATTGCTGTCAAGGCTGGTGCCGGGATAGCAGGCGATGGCGTTGTGAGTGCCACGGCCTACAACGCCGAGCACTTCTTCACCCACGATTTCCTTCATGAAGCGTACGCAGCGGCGGCAGAGTACGCAGCGCTCCTGGTCCAGATTGACTCGCGGCCCGATGGAGATATTCTTACCCTTCTTGGTTTTATCTTCGGTGAAACGGTGAGTACCGCTGCCGTAATCAGAGGTGTACTCCTGAAGCTTGCACTCGCCGGCCTGGTCACAGATGGGGCAGTCCAGCGGGTGGTTAGTAAGAAGGAACTCGAGCACGCCGCGGCGAGCCTCGCTGGTGAGCTTGCCTTCTGTGCGGATACCCATGTTCTCGGCCACTGTGTTAGCGCAAGCGATGATGGCACGGGGCATCCACTGGATGGGCTGGTAACCGTCCTCTCCGTAAGTGGGAGTGGCGCCGGGCGCCAAGCGGGGGGGCATACCTTGCTCCACAAGGCACATACGGCAGGAACCGGCTACGGTGAGTTTCGGGTGGTAGCAGAAGCAAGGCACGTGGGCGCCTACGGAGTTACAGGCGTCTGCGATGCGGGTTCCCTTGGGGAAGCGGTACCACTTACCGTTAATCTGGACGTTCACCTTGCCCTCGGCAGCGGCGGCATCCTTCGGCAGTATTGTAGGATTATTGCTCATTCTTTTTTAAAAGGATTTAGTCTTCACGAGTCAGGAACTTGCGAGCCTCGGCAGTTTCAGCAGAGTGCGGCTTGAGGGCATTGATGGGCTTGGTAAGCGCCAAGAACTCCTCACGGAACTTGGTGGTGAATGCCTGAGTGGGCCAAGAGCAGGCCTCGCCGAAGGCACAAACAGTGCGGCCGCAGATGTTATCTGCTACGGACTTCAGGAGGTCTACGTCCTCGGGAGAGCCCTTACCTTCGCAAATGCGAGTGGAGAGCTTGTACATCCAAGGGTTACCTTCACGGCAGGGAGAGCACTGACCGCAGGATTCCCAAGCAAAGAATCGGTTCAGGTTGTTCAGCACCTTGGGCATGCTGCGGGTGTCATCCATCACGATAACACCGCCGGAACCACTCATGGAGCCGAACTTGGCAATGCTGTCCAAATCCATCGGTACGTCGAAGATAGTCATCTCGCGTACGGTGCCATCCGGATTGCGGTCCTTGAGAATCTCATCGCAGCGCATTACCTTGGCTGAGGCACCACCGGGAATGATGGCCTTAAACTTGCGGCCGATGCGGGGGCCACCGCAGATATCATACAGTAGCTCACCATAGGTGATGGAGCCGGAGATGATTTCGTATACGCCCGGGCGCTTCACGTCACCGGATACACCGATGATACGTGTGCCGGGGCTGCGCTGTGCGCCTTCCGCTGCGTAGGCCTCGCCACCCATCATCATGACCTGTCGTACCTGGCAGAGGGACTCCACGTTGTTCACGATGGTGGGGCAGCCATACAGACCGATGGCAGCAGGGAAGAAGGGGGGCTTAATGCGCGGATAGGGGCGCACGCCTTCAATGGAGTTGATGAGGCCGGTTTCCTCACCGCAGATGTAAGCACCGGCACCCCGGTGCAGCACAATCTTCAGGTCAAAGCCAGTGCCCTGAATGTTCTTGCCGAGGAAATTTTTGGCCTCAGCTTCATCCAGTGCCTTTTGCATAATCTTAGCTGCCTCGGGGAACTCCTCACGCATGTAGATAACGGCGTAGTGAGCCTGCACTGCATAACAGGCAATAATCATGCCCTCGATGAGCTGGTGCGGATCTTGGTGCACAATGAAGCGATCCTTGAAGGTGCCGGGCTCGGATTCGTCACAGTTACATACGAGGTAGACGGGTTTGGTGTTGCCCTTGGGAATGAATGTCCACTTCACGCCGGTAGGGAAGCCTGCACCGCCACGGCCACGCAGGCCGCTCTTCTTCACCTCGTTGGTGATGTCGGCAGGTTCCATCTTGAGGCACTTCTTGAGGGTCTGGTAGCCACCATCCTTCATGAAGCACTTGATGGAGGGATCATACCCCTCGCGATCAATGTTTTTGAAAATGCGGCGAGTTTCCCGCGGGTGCGGTTCCTTGCCGGGTTTGTAAGTGATTTCGCTCATGTTACGCTAAAGGGGTTACTTCTTCTTGGGAGTGGCTTTCTTCTTAGGTGCTGCCTTTTTGGTGGCGGACTCGTCCTCTGTTGTTTCGGTAGCCTCGGCAGCAGCGGCAGCCTTGGCCTCGCGGCGGGCAGCAGCAGCCTCCTTCTTGGCGGCGGCAGCTTCCTTACGCTCAGCAGCGAGTTCCTTCTTGCATGCAGCCATGATTTCGTCAATCTTACCGCGAGTGACCTGAGAGTACAGCGTGTCGTTCACCATCACATTCGGGCCATAGCCGCAGTTAGCAAGGCACTCGACAGCTTCCAAGCTCCAGAGACCATCCGGGCTGACCACCATGGGCTCCTCATCAGTCATCTCGCTCGGTTCCACTCCCATCTTACTGCAGATGTAGGGCAGCAGCTCTTCGCCGCCGGCAAGGGCACAGGCGATGGTGCGGCATACGCGGAAATGGAACTTACCCGGGCACTTGCGGTGAATGCCGGGGTAGAAAGTAACGATGCCAGCCACGTGTATGGGCGTGCTCTTGCACATTTCAGCAATCCAGGGCATGGCCTCGGGGCTTACATAGCCAAACTCTTCCTGCACATGGTGGATGATGGGCAGCACGGCGGACTGTTCCTTACCCTCGGGGTAGAGGGCCACGAGCTCCTGAGCTTTTGCCACGAGCTCCGGCGTTACCTCAAACTTGGGGAAGAACTTTTCACCGGGGGAGGAAATGGGGGCCGTGATGGCGTCTATCGCGTTCGGTGTTTCGGACATGGTATAACTTTTAATCTGTTTAAAGGTTTAGCGGTCACATTCGCCCTGTACGAAGTCGAAGGAGCCAAGAATGGCACCCACGTCACTGACCAAGTGGCCGGGCAGCAGCTCAGGCAGGATGGAAAGGGTGCAGTAGGAGGGGCTGCGCATCTTCAGGCGGTTTGCAATGCCACCCCCCTTGGAGTCCAGAAAGAAGCCCAGCTCACCTTTCGGGTTTTCGGCGGCGAAGTATACCTGACCGGCGGGTGCGTTCACGCACTCGGTGCTTACCATGAACTGGCGGATAAGCTCCTCGATGCTCTGCATGGCGTCCTTCTTGTTCGGCAGGATGCCCTTGTCCAGCTGCACGCAGATGGGGCCGCCGGGCATGGTGGCCAGCACCTGACGGATGATGCGAACGGACTGGCGGATTTCTTCCATGCGAACCTGGAAGCGGGCGTAGCAGTCACCCTCGTAAGCCACGGGTACGTCGAACTCGTACTTCTCGTAGCCCAGATAGGGATTGGTCTTACGCAGGTCGCGCTGTACACCACTGGCGCGCAGGTTGTTACCTGTCATGCCGCAGTTGAGAGCCATCTCGCGGCTGATGACGCCTACGCCTACGAGGCGGTCAATGAAAATCTTGTTGTGGAGCAGAAGCTTCTCCATTTCGTCCACGGTGCGCAGGGCACTGTCGCAGAACTCAAGGATGGGCTTATCAATGCCCTTGGGCAGGTCGCGAGTCATGCCGCCGATGCGGGTGTAGCTCGAGGTAAAGCGGGCACCGCAAATCTGCTCGTATAAGTTATGCACCTTTTCTTTCTCTTCGAAAGCATACAGGAAGGCTGTCATGGCGCCGGTGTCCATAGCATACACGCCTGTGCCAAGGAAGCAGGAGGAGATTCGGGAGAGCTCGCTGCAGAGTACGCGGATGGCCTGACCTCGCTCGGGCAGTTCCCAGCCCAGTAGTTTTTCTACGGCGCAGGCGTACGCGATGTTGTTGCTCATCGGTGCCAAGTAGTCAAAACGGTCAGTGTAGGCCACATACTGGTTGTAGTGGCAGTTCTCCGCGATTTTTTCCATGCCGCGGTGCAGGTAGCCAATCACAGGATCGCAGGACACAATCACCTCACCATCAATCACCAGCTTCAGTCGCAGCACACCGTGCGTTGCAGGGTGGGAGGGGCCTACATTCAGTGTCATCAGCTCGCCGTTATCTTCGGCATCATTCTTTAGATAATCCGATGCAGCGCTCAAAGCATCAGGCACTTGTATAAATTTGGTCGTGTTCATAATCTCGAGATTTATGGCCACCTCAGGCCACATTGGTGCCCAGTTATTAAACACCTAATCCGCCTAAATTTCAAGCCTAAAGTGTAAGCTTGCCTTATTATTTAATGCTTTTTAATGGTTAGCTGTAACTAACATCGAATGCTATACAACTAGCTTCTGTGCGTTGGTTGCTCAGTTTTTCTGTTCCTGCCGGAAAATGGAGTGAAGTTTGGCGTAGGTGCCATAAACAACCGCTGCCGGTATGAGGGCGGTTGTCATCACAACCGTGGCCGGTATGTCAATGGCGACTGCAGTAAGTCCGGCCAAGGGGTAAGCATAGTAACAGTGGGCATCGGTAGTCGGCTCTTCAAGGGGGATGACTGTTTCTGTTACTGCGGTGGGAAGTTGAGTGCGGGTGATGCGCCGCGCTCCCGGCGGGAGGGCCGTGAGGTAAGAGCTGCCGGAGATGAATAATTGTTGTTCCGGAGCCTGAGTGATGTCTCCGCTTTCGTGTCTTGTGACTTCCACGTAAACGAGCTCACCTGAATTGCTGGTGGGGGTAAAAGTATGGGTTGGTTGCTGGTAGAGTACGCTATTGATGGGCACACCTCTCTGCACGCCTCGCGCTTGGCATAGGCTACCTTGCGCATAATATTTATCCCCGACTTGCCATATTGTCTGCAAGGGGCGTTGTACCAGTGCAGCCTTCTCGACGACAAGCGCTCGTCTGGCCGCGTACTGGTTCACTGTACTTACACAATTACTGAAGAGCAGCGGTAGTATGAGACTAAAGAGATACTTCATTATTTCGAGATGGTGGCTCTGAGGTTGAAATCTCCTTCGTTCAGGTCGTTGCTTGCTGTCAGTAAGCTGATGGTTTTGTAGATGATAGTATCTCCGGGGAGAGCAGAATCTCTGGGTATAGTCAGTCGGAAAGTGGTGGATTTACCGGCGGGAATGGTGACTTCTGAAGGAAAGTGCAGCTGGGTTGTTCTACCTCTGTGCATAACGATACTATCAGGCGCTATAGTGCGAATTTGCCGCCCTGCGGTGAACAGCCGTATGCTGGTGCTGCTATTATTTATCAGGGTAACTTCCAGCTGTGTAGGTGAGATGTACCTCGCGGTCATGCGTATGATGTCCTCTGGCCTGATTTCTGTGTACCGATACCGCGGAAGTCCTTGCGATATCGGCAAAATGAACACCGGAAAGGTGAACAGAAGTAGCAGAGGTAAGAGGATTTTTTTCATCTGTAAGGGACTATTCCGGGGCCTCTATAAGTACCTCACGCGGGCGGGAGGTATTGCCGGAGGCGGGGCCGATGACGCCACGTGCTTCCATCATATCCATAATCTTAGCGGCGCGACCATAGCCGATGGAGAAGCGGCGCTGGAGCATGGAGGTGCTGGCCTTGCGCTCGGTGATAACGAGGTTTACGCAGCGGGTGTAGAGTTCAGCATCTTCATCGCTCATGCCGTTACCGCCGAGACGGCCGCCGCCGTCGCCACCGTCAGCGCTGCCGCCTTCCGCATTATTCATTTCTGCGGTGACGCCCTGTACGAAGTTTTGCTTGGCGTGAGAGGCGCAGAACTTCACGATGGAAGCGATTTCCGGGTCGCTCACGAAGGCTCCCTGAGCGCGGGTCATCTTAGTAATGCCGCCGGGAGGAAGGAAGAGGAAGTCACCCTTGCCGAGAAGGTTCTCGGCGCCGTTTGTATCCAGAATCACGCGACTGTCTAGCGGGCTAGCCACTTTGAAGGCGAGGCGGCTGGGGATATTTGCCTTGATGATACCGGTGATGACGTTAGCACGCGGAGTCTGGGTGGCTGCCACGAGGTGTATACCGGCTGCACGAGCCTTCTGGGTGAGGCGGGCGATGTAGTTTTCCAAGTCTTCCTTCACCTGCATCATGAGGTCTGCTAGCTCATCAATGATGATGACGATGTAGGGAAGCTTGGCCGGGATTTGTTCATCAGCATCGAAGTCAAACTCGCCCTGTTCCTCTTCCTCGGGGAGGTATTCGGAGCCTTGGGAATCCTCGATATCGCGCACGATGGCGTCCGCCGCATCAAAGTTATCCGGGAGAGAGTTGTACTCCTGAACTTCTTCTTCGTCGGGCTCAGGGGCATAATCTTCGGGGCGGTTATTGAAGTCCTCGAAATTACGCACGCCTATCTTACTGAAGAGCTTGTAGCGGTGCTCCATTTCATTTACAGCCCAGCGCAGCGCGCCGATGACTCGGGCGGCATTCGTTACCACGGGGCAGGCAAGGTGCGGGAGCTTCTTGTACGGCTGCATTTCCACCACCTTGGGGTCCACGAGAATGAGGCGGAGTTCATCCGGGCGGAACTTGTAGAGCATGGAAAGAATCATGCTGTTCACGCAAACGGATTTACCGGAACCGGTGGTACCGGCCACAAGGGTATGGGGCATGGCTGCGAGGTCGCCGATGACGGGGGTGCCATACACGTCCTTGCCCAGTGCCACGGGAATGCGGAGTTTGGGGGAGTGGAACGCCTCACTCTGCAGGAGCTCGCGCAGGTAAACGGGTGATTTGAACTCATTCTCCAGCTCGATGCCCACGGTGTTCTTGCCCGGAATAGGGGCAAGGATGTTGATGGACTTGCTCTGCGTGGACATTCTGAGGTTGTCAGCCAAGTTGGAGATGCGGTTGAGCTTGAGGCCTTTGGGGGGATAGAACTCGTAGCGCGTGATGGAGGGGCCACGCGTAATGTCACCAGCCTCTACATCAATGCGGAAGGAGGACAGCGTTTCAATGATGTTCTGCTGAGTGCTGTACATTTCCTCACGTGCTGCAGCCGTGTCTTCTTCTGCCGGCGGACGGTAGTTCAGTAGGTCATACGGGGGCAGCGGATAATCCTCGTACATGGTACGTGAATCCTCCGGCAGTTCTTGACGGGTGGGCTTTGCTGCAGGCTTTATACGCTCAGTCATGCTCTGGCTCGGGGCTGCTTTGGGAGCCGGAGTCGGCGTGGGTCTGATGTGAGGATTCAGTCTCGGCAGGGGAGCAGGAGCGGGCGGTGTGTCGATGTCGTCTTCGTTATTGCTTACCGGTCGGGACTTGGCTGATGCTTGTTTGGGCTTTGCGGAGGGTGTATCATCAGCATCGGTCTCATCATCGGTTATGCCCTTGAAGCGACGGTACGCCTCTCTCGCTGCTGGGCTCAGGGGCATGCCGGAGCGGCGGCGGATGGGCTCATCGTCATCGTCGATATCGTTCTCCAGCCGACGCTCGATTTCGTCCTCCACCTCGGGCATAAGGTCGAGCAGGTTGTCGCCATTACCCTGATTACGCAGAGTTCGATCTGCGGGGCGCGGTGTTTGTGTGCGTACGGTCGGTGCCGGTGTGGCGACTCTCTGAGTAGCCGGGCGGGGGACAAAATTCGGTACACGTTCTTCTTCCTCGCGGTCTTCGGGGTCGAAGGGATCTCGCACGGGAGCTTGCCGAACAGTGCGCTGAGGCTGGCGAGGCTGTGCGGGGGCTTCATGGGCCGGCACTGGGGGGGGGGCCGTTTGAATGGTCGGGCGAACGCGCTGCGGAAGTTGCCCCTGCGGGGCAGATTGAGGAGCGTTCAGAGGCTCTGGAGTCTGGCGTACCGGGGGAATGGGCAGAGGTTTGCGAGCGGGCGGAGGCTGTGGTACTACTGTCTGCGGGGTAAAACGCGTCTCGTTAACATTTTCGGGGCGTTCATCCACGAAGCCTGACGGTGTATCCGGTTCTGGCATCGGTTGGGGGGCTGTCTTCCAGTCTTCCTCGTCCTGCTGGCGTGCGTTCTTTCGGGCTTGGTGCTTGTTTTTCAGGAATCGGCAGAAGCAGCAGACGTCTGCCCAGAACGCAATGGCCACGCTTTTGGGCGTCTCGCGCACGAAGTAAATGAAGGAGATGGCATGTGCCAGTAGAGTGAGGATAAGAACCCAGCGGATTTCTACCAGTTTTGCCAGCACGCAGGTGCCATCAAAATAGCCCAGCAGGCCGCCCACTCCGTATAATTGTGTGGTTTGTGCCCACTCTTTCCATATCCACGGCTGCAAATCCAAGAAGGCGCATGTGGAGATTATCATAATGATGAGGGCCACCCATCTTGCGGTGCGTGCACGGAGCGGAAAGATAATCATATCCAATCCGATGATGGCGAGAAGGGCGTAGCTGTAAATGGAGGCGGCTCCGAGCAAGGCATAGCTGAGCCCGGCAAGGTACATGCCCACTACTCCGAGAAGGTTTGTGCAAGGCTGATTTTCTGAAGCTTCATGGTTTTCAGGGTTGAGAACACTCCAGCCCATCTCGTTGATGTTATATGTGAGTAGGCTGAGTATCAATAATATACACAAAGATACTACGCCTGCGCCGATTACTCGGGTAGGCCAAGTTCTCACCGGCTCCAGTTCGTCGTCGGTGTAGTTGTTTTCATCAAAATCCATCAGCTCGGGACAATTATTCTATGTTTTTTTTCGTTGTGAGCAAGTCTAAAATGCGTCCTACTGGGCGCACGGGAGGACGTGTTCCGGGCTTATCCTCTCAGTGTCTGTCCGTTTTCCGGAGCAGGAAATCTTTCAGGGGAAACGCCGGCGGCTGCAAGAGCTGCCGCGAGGTCATCTAGCGTTTCCTGATACCCTTCATTGGCGAGCTGCCATGTGCCGAAGTGGCAGGCTATGGCTTTCTCGGCACCCAGCATGCCAAAAGCTTCCACGGCATCGGCCGGGTTGGTGTGGTTTTTGCGAATCCATTCAGGCTTGTACATGCCGATGGGTAGGATGGCCAGCTGAGGAGCACCCAGTCTACGGCGGATTTCCTTGGGCCAGTCGCAGCGGGCGGTGTCTCCGGCAAAGTAGATGTGCGGGCCGTTTTTCACCAGCAGGGAGAAGCCGCACCAGAGGGAGCGGTTGGCGCTGGCTGCATCTCGGTAGCGCTTGCTCCAGTGCAGGGCCGGAGTAAGTACTATTTTCAGCTGCTCACTAACTTGCACCTCGTCCCACCAGTCCTTTTCTTGGCACTTCGGTTCTGCGTCCAGATGGTAGGTGAGCAAGCTTTTCAGGCCAAGCGGGATGATGAATAGGGGATTGTCTCGCTGGAATAGCCTTTGCAGCGTGGGGGCGTCAAAGTGGTCGTAGTGGTCGTGAGAAATCAGGCAGACGTCTATTTTAGGCAGCTGCTCCCACGGAATGCCGACGGGGCGTTTGCGCTCCGGGCCCAGCGGCACGGGGCTGGTGTAATCACTCCACACGGGATCCGTGAGAATATTCAGTCCTGCGCAGCGGATGAGCAGGGTGGAATGATTTACCATGGTTACTTCCCAGTCGCTTCCGGTGACTTCTGCTGCGAGTTCTGGCTTGCAGCTGTTTTCTTTCACGGTGGGGTAATGCCCTTTTTCTCCTCGCTCGCTCAGCCAGCGCATGGCGGCAGATGTGCTGTAATCTAGGCTGACGGTGGGATTAAAGAAGCATGTGCCATCAAAATGATCCGTTACGGGACCATGCCATTCGCCCGGGCGGCAGATGGTATGGGCCAGCAGTCTGTCAAGCCCCCATCCTGCTGCCAGTAGGCCTGCGGTGCCGCCAGCAAGCCGACGTAAAAAGTGTCTGCGGCTCACTTTTTTCGGGGATTCTGATGGATATTCGCTCATGTCAGAAGTCGAAGTCCGGTTCTGGCGGCATGGTCTGTTCCAACCATGTGTTTAGTATTTCCACGGCTGCGGCTTGGTCGATAATGGGCTTGAAGTCTTTCGCTTTCTTGCCGACCTTGTGCAGCTTTTCTTGGGCTACGGTAGTCGTCAGAAACTCATCTACATAGATAAGAGGCAACTCAGGGAACTTTTCTCTGAGTTTTTTGCCGAAGGCTCTCACTTTTTCACAGGCGCTGCCCTCGGTGCCGTCCAGTCTCAGCGGCAGTCCCAGTACGAGACTGCGTATACCTTTCTGCTCTACAAGCTCTGCAATGCGATTCAGCGGCTCGGTTTTGGCCAGATGGATGCTTTCCACCGGGTGTGCCAGAATACCACAGGGGTCCGTGGCTGCGATGCCGATGCGAGCTTGTCCGTAGTCTATGCCGAGTGCTGGGTGCATGTTTGGAATGTGGGTTAGACCAAGTTTTCGGGAAGTCCGTTCACGATTTTTTTGATGTCGTCTGCTTGGTCTTTGCGGGCCACAAGCAGAGCGTCACCGGTGTCAACCACGATGAGGTCATCCACGCCTACGAGCGCCACACGCTTGTTGTTCTGGGTAAAGACGATGTTGCCAGCGGCATTCAGGGCGCTCAGGGGAGTGTTTGAAGCGTTCTGTTGTTCGTCCGTGGGCAGGTATTTACTTACGGAAATCCAAGAGCCTACGTCGTCCCAATCGAAAGTGGCTTCAAAGTTCAGAACGCGGTCAGCCTTTTCCATCAGAGCGAAGTCAATGGAAATTGGGGTGAGTGCGGGGAACTCAGTGCGGATGAACTCAGGCAGGTTATCTGTGCTGGTGAGGCGGGTAATGAAATCAGCCAGCTGCGGCGTATGGGTAGCCAGCTGGGAGCGCACGTGGGCTACGTTCCAGATGAACATGCCGGCGTTCCATGTGAAGTTTCCGCTTTCCAGATATTGGGCGGCGGTGGCGGCGTCCGGCTTCTCGCGGAAGCGTACAACTTCGTAGCAATCGTGAGTTAGGCCTTCTGCATTGAGTTTTCCGGCGCGCTCGATGTAACCATAGCTGGGGCAAGCCCATGTGGGGCGGATGCCGATAGTCATCAGCGCATTTTCCTTTTCAGCCAAGGCTAGCGCATCCGCTGCCAGTGCACGGAAGGAGTCATCATCCAGTATCAGGGAATCGCTGGGGATGATAATCATGTTCGCCTGCGGGTCACGCGCTGCAATAAGACCGATACCCAGTGCCACGGCCGGAGCTGTATCTCTTCTTGCCGGTTCTGCAACAATGTTTTCAGCCGGTATCTCGGCTACCTGTCGGCGTACCTCTTCCTCCTGCAGATGATTTGTCAGAATGAAAATGTTTTCTGCCGGTACTAAACCGCTCACTCGGTCCACTGCCTGTCGCAGCATGGTACCCTTGCCGAACAGGTCCAGTAACTGTTTCGGCTTCGCGTTTCGTGAAAGCGGCCAGAAGCGAGTTCCGCTTCCCCCTGCAAGTATCAGAGCATAGTTTGACATCTTAAGCAGAGTATAAAGTTCACGCTGCCGCTGGTCAAGTTTTTTTTCTTTATCTACTCTTTAGGTTATTCCGAAGTCGCCCCATGCTGCAGTAAAAGCTGGGAAAAAATGTTGATATTGAGCTGTTTGGTAGGGCGGAAAAATAAAAAGTTTCGAAGAAGTGGGGGATTGTGATGAAAATAATATATTATGAGCAGAGCCCCCGTAGGTGAGGAACCGGTGAATGTGTCCGAGTGGAATCCAAGCATAGTTCACGATGGGGAGAGGTGTATTCCGTTATCCGGAGAAGTCTCTTTCCGTGCACTTGCAGCGCATGCTATACAGTCCAAAAGCGGATGCCGGAAGCGAACAGTAGCAGAAGTGAAACAATACGTGCAGCGCCTAGAGACGCAGGCTCCGTCATTTATGAACAAATCCGTACGGAGTATTAGCACAAGGGATTGTCGGCAGGTGATTGCTGACTGCTGGCAGACTGCGACCACGCAGAACAAAGCTCGCCACATATTGCATAGTATATTTGGGTACGCTCTCAGCCAAGGCTGGGTGAGCGAAAATCCCGCCAAGGGGGTGGATATCAGCGTTCGCCGGAAGCCGTCTGTTCATCCTCTGGAGCTGGCCCAAGTGCGTTGCTTGCTCCAAGTGCTCACTCAGCCTGCGCACATATGCTGTGCTCCGGCTGTGGGAATGATGCTGTGGGCGGATGTGAGTTCAGCAGAGGTGGAGAAGCTTTGCTGGCGTGATGTGGATATGGAGCGCGGCGTTATCCGGATACCTGCTGAGCATGCGAAAAATGGCCGGGCCAGACAAGTGATGATTTATCCGGCTCTTGCTGAATGGATTTGCAGTACTCGCTCAATACGCTTGGCGAATTTTCCTGTTGTTCCTCGTGGTTGGCGGCGTCGGTGGCGGGATATTCGTGTGCTTGCCGGTCTGCAAGGTCAGGCGCCTGATATGCTGAGGCGCACGTTTGCCACATGTCATGCACTGCATTTCGGCACATTGCCCTCATTCTCTGCTGTTGCCGGAGGCGTAATCCAAGTGCCTGCACCTGCATGCTATTTTGAACAAAAGGTCATTTCACGGAAGGATGCCGGGGTGTTTTGGGGGGCTATCCGATATCTTATGGATGCTGAGGAGGATTCATAACATGCGGAGGGGGGAGGGCTGTTGGCGAAGTTTTAGCTTGCAATTTGACGCAGAATGATGTCTAATATTCGCGTATGAATAAGATAGCTATCTGTCTGCTTTGCGTGGCTGCTGCCGTCATGCTGAACTCCTGTGGCAAGTGTGCCTGTGGTTCTTATAACAGCGATTACCTGCGCGACGTTCCCAGATCTTCCTCCCGCAGCTTCCGTTAAGCTATGTCATTTGAGATTCGAGAGAAACCGAGTGAGTTTGAGCGTGCTTTGCTGGTTGGCCTTGGGCTGCCCGGGGAGTCTCGCCGTGAGCGGACGGCTCTTCTGGCCGAGCTTGAGGACTTGGTGAAGAACCTCGGCATTGGAATCGCAGAGTGCAGACTGGAGTTTACCCGCGAGCTGCAGGCCAAGTACTTGTGCGGTGTGGGTAAGGCTGAGGAGATTCGTGCCTTAGCCGAGGAGTTGGATGCTGACTGTGTGATATTTGATAATCTTCTAGCTCCGTCCCAGCAGCGTGAATGGGAAAAGCTGTTGGAGGTCACGGTGATGGATCGTGAGGAGATTATTTTGGACATTTTTGCTCGCCGAGCTCGCACTCGTGAGGCAGTGCTGCAGGTAGACCTCGCCCGCATGCAGTATGCTCTGCCTCGCATGGCTGGTATGTGGAAGCATTTGGATCGCCAGCGTGGTGGTTCCGGTGGAGGTAAAGGTGGTGGCGCAGCTGCCCGTGGTGAGGGTGAAAAACAGATTGAGGTGGACCGCCGCCTTGCCCATGAGCGTATAGAAGCCATTCGTGATGAGCTGGAGGTCGTCCGCCGTCAGCGTGGTACGCAGCGCAAGGAGCGCAATCGTCAGGGGATTCCCTCTGCTGCCATTGTGGGCTATACGAATGCCGGCAAATCATCCCTGCTGAATCTCGTCACCGGAGCAGACGTACTTGCTCAGAATATCCTTTTCGCCACGCTTGATACGACGAGCCGTAAGATTGAGCTTCCCGATGGTCAGCCGCTTGTGATGACTGATACTGTGGGCTTTATCCGTAATCTGCCGCACCGTCTTGTGGAGGCGTTCAAATCCACACTGGAGGAGGCCACGCTGGCTGATTTCCTTATTCAGGTGGTGGATGCCAGTGACCGCGAGGCCCTGCGCCATTATGAGACAACCTGTGAAGTGTTGGCTGAACTCGGCGCCGCAGACAAGCCGATGGTGGTCGTCTGGAATAAGACGGACCTCATCCCTGATGATGTCAGGGAAGCCACGTTGGAGGCTTTGGCTAATCAGGTGAAGTGCCCGAGCATTCAGGCTAGTGTGCTGAAGGAGCAAGGCATGGATAAGTTGCTGGCCTCATGTGTGGAAATGCTCTCACATCGCGTCACTACCGCCCGTTATCGTATACCTCTGGCAGAAAGCCGCATTATCGCTATCATGCACCGTGATGGCAAGGTGGTGAATACTGAATATGAAGGCAATGATGCTATCGTGGAGGCGATTCTTCCCCGTGAGTTTGCGGCTCGCATAGAATCCTATAAAATCTAAAACCTACATATTATGATGAGACGTGCACTGCCGCTTCTTTTCGTTCTTCTAATACCTGCTTGTCAGACCACACCTGAGGAATACTTCCGTGCTGGAGATGAGATGGAGGAAGCTACTCGGAATGTGCGTAAAGCCCGCACCTTTGAGGCCTTTATTGCCAGTCCCACTTATCGCAACTCTCGAGACTACTGGCGTGGTGGCAGCATAGAACAGTATAATCCCTCAAACTCTCGCGTGGAGTTTCTGCTGGATGAGCAGCGTGGCCGCTTGTACATCAATGATGTTATCGCCATGGACTTCCCTATCTGTTCGGGGCGTTACGGTGGCCATGAAACGCCACGCGGTACATTCCGTATCACGGAAAAGAAGCGTGAGCACCGTTCATCCCTTTACGGCTCGTTCGTGAATGCTGCCGGTGATTCAGTGGAGGGCGGAGTGCGCTCAACGGATACTCGCCCGGAGGGTACTCGCTTTGAGGGTACCCTGATGCCATACTGGATGCGTTTCAATGGCGCCATCGGTATGCATACCGGCAAGGTGGAGCGAGAGGGCGCTTCCCACGGCTGTGTCCGTGTGCCAGAGGAAGCATGCAGCATTCTTTTTGAGAAGCTGGCAGTAGGCTCTCGTGTGATCGTACGCTGATTGTTATTATGATAGCACGCCTGCACTCAGCGGCCGTAAACGGCATTGACGGCTATGAAGTCATGGTCGAGGTGGATATGCGCCAAGTTAAGGACGTGGAGCGCATGTCCATCGTTGGCCTGCCGGATACCGCCGTGCGCGAGAGTGTGCAGCGTGTGACTTCTGCACTGAAGAACAGCAGTTTCTTTTGCCCCGGGGAAATGCTTGTTACGGTGAATTTGGCCCCGGCTGATATGAAAAAGCAGGGCGCCGGGTTTGACCTCCCCATCGCGCTCGGGCTGGAAATGACGATTCAGCAGAATTATGAAGATGTGCCGGAGCCATGGAAACGCCGTGTCCCTCTGCATACGGATGACTGGTGCATGATTGGCGAGCTTGCATTAGATGGCATGGTACGCGGTGTGCGTGGTGTGCTGCCACAGGCTGTGGCCGCCAGAGATGCCGGGCGGAAGTATTTGATGGTGGCTCAGGAGAATGCTGCGGAAGCTGCTGTGGTGGAGGGAATTACGGTGTATGCTGTGGAGAATCTCTCCGAGGCGTGGGCACTGCTGCTGGAGCGTGAATATTTCACCCCGTGTACTCCAGCTTCGGCTGCGGCTGATACTCAGAATAAGGTGGATTTTGATGAGATTAAGGGGCAGCCGTACGCTCGCCGTGCCATGGAGATTGCCGCGGCCGGTGGGCATAATCTGCTGCTGTGCGGCAGCCCCGGTAGTGGTAAGAGCATGCTTGCCCGCCGACTTCCCACTATACTTCCGCCACTTACTCAGGAAGAGTCACTCACTTCCAGCAAGATTCATTCCGTGTGCGGCTTGTTGCCGCGAAATGGCGGTCTGCTTACCACTCGCCCGTACCGCGCACCTCACCATACTATATCGGATGTAGGGCTGATGGGGGGTGGCACTGCTATTTCACCGGGTGAAATTTCCCTCGCTCATAACGGTGTGCTTTTCTTGGACGAGTTGCCGGAGTTTTCACGCCGTACACTGGAGACGCTGCGTCAACCACTGGAAAGCGGTGTTGTTACCATTTCTCGTGCGTCCGGAAGCATGGATTTTCCCTGTGAGTTCATGCTGGTGGCGGCCATGAACCCGTGCCCCTGTGGTTATCTCGGCGACCCGCGCCACAGTTGCCGCTGCAATCACGCCTTCATAGATCGCTACCGCCGCAAAATATCCGGTCCGCTGCTGGACCGCTTTGATATGATTATTGAGGTGCCGCCGGTCGACCCCTCTCAGCTGCTAACCCGGCCGGATGGCGAGTGTAGTGCGGATATCCGGGCTCGCGTGTTGGCTGCCCGAGAGCGCCAGCAGAAACGCTATGCCTCCACCGGTGTGAGCTGTAATGCCCGCCTCTCCGGAAAACAACTGCGTACGTTCTGCCCGCTTACTGAAAATCAGCAGAATATGCTTCTGCAGGCTGTAGAACAGTTCGGGCTCTCTGCTCGTGCTTTTGACCGCATATTGCGTGTGGCCCGCACGATTGCGGATCTTGCCGGGCATGATACGCCCACGGATAATGACCTCTTTGAGGCCATTCAGTTCCGCCAGTTTGAAACTCAGCTCCGCTCATGAAACGCGGATGCCTTCTTGGGCTGCATAGTGGTGAAGGGGGGGGAATAGGCTTTTGCTGTCATATTTCCTTCATGTAAGCACAATACGCGCTTGCTATAGCAGCGCTTTCCGTGTAAGATACGTGCGTAAGAATATGAGTGCTCTCAGAAATCAGTTGTTTGAGGAAGTCCTGCAGGCCCGTCAGCGTGTGTATGCCGTGGGTGAGCCTACGCCGCTTCAGCGTTTGAACCTGCCGGGGGTGGATGCCGTGGTTTATGCCAAGCGCGAAGACCTCGGTCCCATTAAGGCCTATAAGTGGCGCGGTGCCTACAACTGCATGTGTAAACTCACCCCCGAGCAGCGCGCCGGCGGTGTGGTGGCTGCTAGTGCCGGTAATCATGGCCAAGGCGTGGCATTGGCTGCACGCCGTCTGGGGTGTAAAGCGCACATTTTCATGCCTCGCTCTACCCCCATCGTGAAGCAGAATGCGGTGAAGAGCCATGGCGGTGATAACGTGGAGATCGTGCTGACAGGTGACTCCTATGATGCGGCTTCCGCTGCCGCTCACGATTTCGCGGATGAGAACAACCTTACTTTCGTACACCCCTACGATGATCTTGCCACCATGGGCGGTCAGGGAACTCTGGCTGATGAGGTGGTGATGAGTGGGCAGGGAACCTTTGACCGCGTGTACCTTCAGATTGGCGGCGGCGGTCTTGCTGCTGGTTGTGCCTGCTGGTTTAAGAAGTTTTGGCCGGACTGCAAGTGCATAGGTGTAGAGGGCGTGAAACAGGCCAGCATGAAACTCGCTGTGGAGAGCGGCGAGCGCCGCGCTCTGCCTTATGTCGATGTGTTCTGTGACGGTACCGCGGTGCGTATTGCCGGTGAGAACACCTTCGAGCTTTGCCGTGAACTGCTTGATGGCTTTGTAACCGTGACCAACGATGAGGTCTGCCAAGCTATCCGTGCCCTGTGGAATGGTCTGCGCGTGGTGCCTGAACCTTCCGGTGCCATGGGCCTGGCTGCTCTGCAACAGGATTGGGATGCCGGTAAGATTAAGCCTGGCGAGAAGTGTCTTGTGGTGCTTTCCGGCGGTAATATGGATTTCTCCCAGCTGGGGGTGGTCGCAGCTCGTGGTGGTGTGCGTGAGACGAACCGCACCCTGCGTTACCTGCGCATTCCCATGGAAACGAAGCGCGGCCAGATTCTCAAATACCTCAACCATATTCCCGAAGGCGTGCAGCTGATGGATGTGCAGTTTGGCCGCCTGAACGGTGATATTCAGCACCCCGTGTTCGGTATACTCGGCACGGATGAGCAGTTTGCTGAGATTGAAAGCGGCCTTGCTGTCCGCGGGCTCTCTGCTGAGGATGTGACGAATGATGATGATGTACGCTTCCGCATGATTTCCTATGACCGTGTGCACCTGAGCCACCCGGTGTTCTTCGTTATTGAGTTCCCGGAGCGTCCCGGCGCCTTCTTGGAGTTCATGAGCGGTGTGGGCCGATATGCTAACCTGTGCTACTTCAATTATAAGTATTCCGGTGAGCAGGTGGGCCGTGCTATGGTGGGGCTGGAGTTCCTTTCCGTGGAGGACCGTGAGGCTTGTCGAGAGTTTGCAGAATCCATGAAGGGTACGACTATCCAGAGCATTAAGGAAATGCCGGATCGTGTGCGCCGCCGCGTGCTTGATAACATGTCACCCATGGAGGGTTAATGCTGCCATGCTGATACTGGCCTCTCAGTCACCGCGGCGCCGCGAATTGCTGCACCGCGAGGGTGTGGACTTCACTGTGGTGGTGAAGGATACGGAAGAGATTCATGATGCCTCCCTTCCGCCGCAGGAGCTCTGCGCTCATAATGCAGCGGCAAAGGCTGAGGCTGTGGCGGCGGAATATCCTGAGGCTACTGTGCTGGGGGCTGATACGCTGGTATTCATTGATGGTAAGCCGCTGGGAAAACCCGCTGATGAGGAAGACGCCGTCCGCATGCTGATGCAGCTGCAAGGGCGAGCTCACTGTGTTTGTACGGCTGTGGCCGTGATTCTTCCCGGCGGAGAACGCCGCGATTTTGCAGAAATCAGCCACGTGCGTTTTCGCCCTTTGTCAGAACAGGATGTGCGCCATTACATGCAGCTTGTCAATGTGATGGATAAAGCGGGCGCTTACGCCATTCAGGAGCATGGCGAACTGATTATTGAAGGCATAGAGGGCGATTATGATAACATCGTCGGCCTCCCTGTCACTCGGCTGCTGCAGGTGCTGCGCAGTTGTCGGATTATTTGCTTACCTCCGGCTCGAGCGTGATAAGTGTTATCTCCGCCGGAACGCCCAAGCGCAGGCAGCCCGGAGTCCAGAGGCTGGTGCCGCCTGAAACGTATAGTTGCATGTTTCCCACGCGGTAAAGGCCGTAGACGAAACCCTCGTTCATGGTTGCAACCAGCTGCTGCAGGCCGGGAAACTGGCCGCCATGAGTATGGCCGCTAAGCTGCAGGTCAATGCCCAGATGGGCGGCTTCTTTTGCTACAGCCGGGCGATGGGAGAGCAAGATGGTGGGCAGGGTGGAATCCCCCTGTCCGCTCGTGAGTTCGCTCAGCTTCGTGTTTCTTCCATTGCCTCTGAATGCCACGGGATCGTGCAGGCCTATCAGTTGCAGGGTCTTGGTGGTGCCATCCTCCCCGCGTGAACTCAGGTACGCGGCTCGGCCATCAATGAAGCGTATTCCCAATCGGTTGTAAAACTGCATCCATTCCAAGGGGCTCCAGAAATAATCATGATTACCGCATACGGCATAAGTGCCCATGGCGCTCTCCAGTTTTCCTAGGGGGGCTAGAGCCGCTCCGCAGGTCTCTACGGTTCCATCAGCAAAATCACCGGTGATGACAATGACATCCGGCTGCAGTTCATTGGTGCGCCGTACGATGTCCTCGTAAAACGCGGCGTCTTTCGTGCTGTCCGCATGCAAGTCCGTGAGCTGCACCACACGGATAGGAGCGGCATTTGCCGCCATGTGAGGTACACGCACCGTAATTTGCCTCACTACGGGGGGCTGTGCTCCGCACCATGTGCCCCACACTGCGAGTCCCAGAATTATCAGAAGCAAGGAGAGGTTTAGCGCGTTGTTCGCTTCCTGCCATGCGGCTGGCATGCGTTTGATGAGGCTCAGCAGGCCGTATAGCGGTATGCGGATAATGTCCACAGCAAGGAGAAGTACCGCGTATCCCACCACGGTGCTGAACGCGGCGCAGCCACCCCATATCAGCCATGCCGGCAGCTCAGGGGTGAAGAAATTCTTTCCTTCAATCACGTAGAATACATGGAACTTAAAGGCTGCCACTAAGGTGATAAGGCTCAGAATGATTTTTGCGGTGCGCCCGCAGCACAGCGGCTTGATGGCTCGGAGTATCACATACAGCGCTACAAGAAGGGCAATGATGGTTGAGTACAGTATCATGGTGCAGAACGGCGCACAGTTTATAGGCGAGTACCTGCATTGTCAAGCTCAGATCGCGCTTGCAATCAGGGAAAAAATCTGGTAGAATGCCCGCCATGAAGTTTCTCATTACCGCCGGCCCCACGCGTGAGGCCATTGACCCCGTTCGCTACCTCACTAACCGCTCATCCGGGCGCATGGGGTATGCACTGGCCGGCGCTGCCCGCCATGAAGGGCATGAGGTGCTGCTTATCTCCGGCCCCACCACGCTGGATGTGCCTGCCGGGGTGGATTTCATCCCGGTGGAGAGCGCGCAGCAGATGTATGATGCCGTGCGTGACATGCTGAAAGGGGTGGATGTCGCCATTCTTTGTGCTGCAGTGGCGGATTATCGCCCCGTGGCCGTCGCGGAGCAGAAGATGAAGAAGAATGCTGAGAGACTTGTACTGGAGCTGGAGCGTACACCGGATATATTGGGGAGTATGCGCTCGGTGTTCGGCTTTGAAGGTAAGTTGATAGGATTTGCTGCTGAAACCCAGAACGTGGTGGAGTACGCCCGTGGTAAGCAGCAGCGCAAGCAGTGCGATTTCGTGGTCGCTAATGACGTGTCGCAGCCCGGTATCGGCTTTGATTCCCGTGAGAATGCCGTCGTGCTCGTCTACCCGGACCATGAGGTGCATCTTGCGAAAGACACCAAAGAGCACATTGCTATGCACATCATTGAACATGCTGTTTCCCTGCCATGACCGTTACCATGGAAATGCTCGGCTGGAATGCTGAGCTCGCCGCTGCTTTTGACGCTCTGGGACACCCTGAGTGGTATCCGGCCCGTATCATTCGCGAAACTAAGATTAACTTCACCGTTATTGCTAAGGGGAAGGGGGATCATGAGGTGGTGCTCAGCGGCAAGGTGTGGCATGATGCCGTGAGTGATGCTGATTTACCTACCGTGGGTGACTGGGTGGCCGTGGACCCGGGGCAGGGGAAAGATCTCCCTGTTATCCGCGCCATGCTGCCGCGCCGTAATCGATTCTCTCGCAAGGCTCCGGGGAAGAGCTGCGCTGAGCAGGTTATCGGCACGAATGTGGACATCGTCGTCGTTGTGACGGATGCTGACAGCGATTATAATTTGCGCCGAATTGAGCGTTATCTCACCCTCATTCATAAGTGTGGGGCCAAGCCCGTGGTGCTTATCAACAAGGCGGATGCCGTGCCGGAGGCGCAAATGAAGCAGGCTTGCGATGAGGTGGCTACCCTCGGCGTGGAGGTGTACCCCATTGTGGCCCGCTGGAAGAAGGGCTATCCCAAGTACCTCCGCCGCGTACCTAAGGGAACCACTATCACGATTGTCGGCTCTTCCGGTGTGGGTAAGAGCACTTTTGTGAACTCCTTGCTGGGTGATGAATGGCTGGAAACAGGAGGCGTGAATGAGGTTACGGGCAAGGGGCGCCACACCACGGTGGCTCGTGAGCTCGTGGTGCTTCCGGGCGGTGGCGTTCTCATTGATAATCCCGGTATGCGAGAGATTCAGATGTGGACGGACGTGGCCTCCCTGCGTGCCCAGTTTGATGACCTCGCAGCGCTTGCGGCTGAGTGCCGCTTTGCGGATTGCTCGCATAGAAAGGACGCCGGCTGTGCCATTCGTGCTGCTCTTGAGAACGGCTCCCTTTCTTCTGAGCGTTATGAGCACTTCCTGAATCTGGACGCCGAAATTGCTGAGCTTGAGCGCCGCTCCGCTAAGCGCCAGATGACTCTTGAACGCGTTTCCCGCCGAGAAAAGCGCAATACCATGCGTAACCGCGATGACCGTGAGGATATGCGCCGGGATTTGCATCCGAATCGCCGCTGATTCTGAACCCGTTTCTTGTTATCCCAGCCCGTTTTTGCCCGGCTGTACTGCCGGTGCAGTCGCTTTATTCGTATTGCCTCAAAAAAAACAGTCACCGAAAAGTGGATGCCTCAAAATTGCGGTCACCGAAATTTTAGCGGATAATTGACTAAAAAACAAGGCAAATCCACCATTTTTCTGCCCCAAAATGACAGCGAGCGTAGCGAGTC
>JAFWZG010000037.1 GCA_017517385.1 Akkermansia sp. | reverse complement strand
TCAACTATCTGCATGATGTAAAAGATGAGTTTTCTAACTGCGTTCTTATAGGAGACAAAGGCTATCGCAGTAATCCTTGGAGGCTAACCTTGTTTGAATATGCCGGAATCGAATTAGCCACCCCATGCCGACAGAATGAGCGCATTCAATACACAATGCCGGAGGATTATCAGAGGCTCCGAAAGCGTGTGGAAGTAGTCTTTTCTCAGTTAGTGGATCAGTTTTCTATACGCAAGAGCTACGCAAAATCACAGAGGGGGCTTTTCCTAAAAGTGATTTCTAAAGTAACCTTATTTACTCTGCTTCAATATATAAACCATCAAGAAAAACGTTCGCTTTGTCAGCTACGCTACACGTTATCCGCCTAATTTCTAATTATGCCAACGCGTAGTATAATTCTAATACAATTTTATTTAAGTCGTTTTGTTGATAAATGAATGACTTACGAAAATCTTGCTCCTTTTTTTTATCGTTTGGAGAAAAGTTTTTTTGTGTCATACTTTAAAAAAGTGAGAAAAAACGTATTTTTGTGTACAGCAAAGCAGCCATCAGTGCCTCACTCTAAAAAATGAAGAGGGATGCTGATTCCTCCGAGCTGGCGCTGCTGCCGAGACATTTTGCCCTTTTTGGGGTAGAACGTACTCGGGTACTGCGGCACATCTTTTACTGCCGGAAGCAGGGCGGTGTAGCAGGGGAGATTAGCCGCATGCACCGCTTGTAGCCAGATGCGGGGAATGTGCCTTAGCCCTTTCCACATGCCTAATAGGGCTCCGGCTATGGCGGCGTTCGTATCGGTATCACCACCGGAGGAAACGATATCCACCAGCGCGGAACGGAAGCTACTAGCGTTTTTCAGCTGAAAGAAAGCACTATGCAGGGCTACCAGAACCCAGCCGATGTGTTCGCCATCGTAATCTGGGCGCATGTCGTCAGCGGCTACGGCTTCCACCACAGCGGAGGATAAGCTGTTTTCCACTGCAAACGCTAAAGCTGAAAACTGAATATCATCTGCTGTTATATTGGAGCGCATAGCAGTCAGTAAGGCGTGTACAAAGACCACGTTAGCATCACCGCACACGGGGTGAGGGTGCGTGATGAAGGCATCCTCTCTCGCTGCCGTTTGCCAATCAAAGCCCGGGTGGGTGGCGGCCCACAAGGCAATGGGTAACACTCGCATGAGAGCGCCGTTACCCTGAGATTCAGCGTTCGGGTGGCCGGAAAGAGCTGCAGCGGTAGCCTCGCCAATATCGGGCGGATTTGTAGCAAACCAGGCCAGATAGTGCTTATACGCTATCTCGGGCCTCCATCCATTAGCTTCCTGCAAGGCTTGGTGCAGGCAATAGGCCATCTGTGTGTCATCCGTCACCTCTCCGGCTCGGCGGTCCGTACATATGCCAAACCCGGGCACCATGTCACATAGCCCCTCAGGATACAGCTCGTGGATATCCTCTCGGGTACAAAACTCAGCAGGGGCTCCCAGCGCGTCTCCTAGCATTAACCCTGCCCAGGCGGCAGAGATGCGTTTTTGAATGTGTTTTTCGGGGGGCGCAGGAATCGTTTCGGGGAATATAATCATAATATGAAAAATCTTTCTCTCTATATATAGTATAATTCTAATACAAATTTATTCGGGTTATTTTGTTGATAAATGAATGACTTATGAAAAAATGAGCTATTTTGGGTGTGATTTGTAAGTTTGCTTTTTTGTGTCATACCGTAAAAAAAGGTAATTTATGGCTCTGGTGATTGAGTCACTAGAAGTGTTTTTTCTTATTTTTTGTCGAGCTTCCGGCTTGCAAGTTGAAAATGGCATGGTACAATCACCTCAGGCGTCCGCGAGGAGGTTTATTCGTTCTACCTTTATGAATCCCGATACCCCAAAAGCCTTTTGCGAGGCTGTTAGAAATAACGATGTAGGAACTGCGTGCCGCATGATTGCCGCCGGGTTGGGTGAGAATTGGATTGATTCCGTATTGGGCCATGCCAATGATGCTCTTCTCCATGGAGATGTGTAGACATTATCAC
Source organism: Akkermansia sp. (assembly GCA_017517385.1). GTDB lineage: Bacteria > Verrucomicrobiota > Verrucomicrobiia > Verrucomicrobiales > Akkermansiaceae > Akkermansia. The sequence goes on along the minus strand of JAFWZG010000037.1, from coordinate 27,698 downwards.
TGCCAAATCAAAAATAACAAACTGCTCAAAAAAGAGCGGATCTCAGAATCGCTAAAAAATCTGACCCCGTTTCGTTTTTGACGGTTAAAGCCTTTGGGCCTGTATGTGCAGGGAGCCTGCTGAGGATGTGGACTTACAGCAGGAAAATCAGACCCAGCCCACTCATTATGCCGAGTGCTGCTAGGCTCCATCCTAGCACCTTGTACTTACTCTCCCCCGTAAGCCAATGTTCATGGGTACTTAATGTCAACATTGAGCCTACGAAGATGGCTATGAGGATGGGAGTTAGCATGGCAGTAGTATATCAGAAATCCCGGGGCATGGCAATCATTCCTAGGAGATGGCCCCATCCTCGGCGGCGGAGGGTGCTTTTTCTATCACAGCAAAGGGCATGTTCCTTAAATCCTCCACAGTCAGCCCGGTTCCGTGCAACGCTCCATCCAGCTGCGCGCTTTCCCACGCGGTATGCCCGTGAGCGTCTCTGATTGTTTCGTCCGGGTGGGCGGCTAAAATGTCCGATAAGCAGTCACAAGGCGTGGCGTATTGCAGGGCTCGGAATAACACCGTTTCTCCGGCAGCGTTCCTGAAATTGACGTCCGCACCTTGTTTCAGCAATTCCCGCACGCGGGGAACATCATCATCATTTACCGCATCAAACAAGGAGATTTCTAGGTGTTTTCCTAGGTATTTCGGGTCGCCGCCGGCTGCAAGAGCAAGCCGCACGCACTCCTCATTTTCGATTTGTACGGCCAGCATCATCTCATCAAAGCCGAAAAAGTCAGCTCCCGAGACTTTTGCCCCATGCTCAACCAAAAGCTTAACGCACTTAACGGATTGTTGCATGATTGCTTCCTTCAATGCCGTTGTCCCGTAACTGGAGCCAGCGTTAGCTTCTGCTCCTTTAGCCAGCAGCAGCCGGACACACTCAGCGCATGCGCAGCGAGCTGCTTGTATGAGCGGAGTTCCATTAGCGGAATAGCAATTCACATCTGCCCCCTTTTCAATCAGATAGCGTACACATTCAGTATGCCCCCATGCGGCTGCCAGACTGATAGGTGAATCCATTTCAATATCTCTTTCTTCCATATCAGCCCCATATTCAAGCAGCACCTTTATACAGTTCAGGTGGCCATGCTGAGCAGCCAAGCTTAATGGCCCTCTGCTGTAATCATCCGCTATGTCACAGCGCCCGCCTGCTTCCAATGCCTGCCGTAAAGTGACGGCATCTCCTTTTTTTGCTGAGGTTAATACTTTTAGCGACGCTGCATCAAGTTTGCTAGCCATTGTGGTGATAGGGTATGGTTTAATTTCTGCGAGTAGTATACATCAACCCGCACTGCGGAGTCAAGCAAGGGTATTCGACTTTGCAGGAAAAGAAAGAGGACGCATCCACCTGAGCGGCTGCGTCCTCATTTTCATGTGTTGTAAGCGTTCTTACTTGGAAAGCTTGGCAACAATGTCCTTCAGGTTCTTACCAACCTTGAACTTAACCACCGTGCGAGCGGGGATGGCTACGTCCTTGCCGGGGTCCTTGGGGTTGCGGCCTACCTTAGCTTTCACTTCCTTGGGGCAGAAGGTGCCGAAGTTACGGAACACAACGGTGTCACCATTGCCGACAGCCTCTGTGATGGAGTCAACCATCTTCTGAATAATCTCCAGTACGTCAGCCTGTGTGCAGCCATTGTCAAGCTGTGCACACACCATGTTTACGAGTTCTCTCTTTGTTATTGTTGCCATAAGTGGAAAAGTTTGTGCGGATTATTATAGATTGAACGTGGGCAGGAGTCAAGTTTTTCAAATAAAGATGTCTTTCTTTGCTAGCCTAAAACGTCCTAATAGGTAGAAAATATGGGCTTTTTCGCTGTTTGCTCGGTGTTTTTTGCGCTGGATAGGTAATTGCATGCAAGCGTCGCCATCGCTAAAGTGACTTTGGCGTGGCGAGTGTTGCGGCCATCGGGCCTATCGCTGACAGGTTCGAACAAGCTGCAAATATTATTCATCATTTCAAATGCGAGCCACGTCAGCCTGTGTGATTCCGGTTGATTATAGGAAGAAGACTTGTTACAATCCGCTTGGGCTTTTTCTATATGAAGCTTACTCACTTTTGGGGATTATCATTAGGGCTGGCTGTTGGATATGCAACAGCGGCGGACTCTTCGTATGACGCATCGACCGGAACCGGCACTGTTTGGGCTAAGGGGGTATATCGCAAACGGGGGGGGATGATGCCAATAAAAATGACTCCTTTGATGGTGATGCTGATGATTTGATGTGTTATGCTGGGTGCGCATCAAACCTCATTGCATGGTTGCATGGTGAATGGTCCAAGGATGGCGCTGCGGAGATTGACTTTCGGGCACTGTTTGAGAGTGGCGCTTGTATTTCCCTTGCTATCTGCGCGGATAGTACCGCACTTTCCCATGGTATCACGCTGTGGGGGGTAGAGTACGAAAATGGGGTTCTGACGAAACTGTGGCTGACGGATTTTGATGACGCTTGGGTAAGCTCTGATCCCCGGCTTTTTAGCGCTACTGTCTCCGTTGCTGAGAATGGGAAAATTTATATTACCGGAACGGAGAACGACTTGGAGGATTGGTATTTCTACGGCAGCCATGATGTCTATATTGATTCCGTGTACGCGCTCAATGCAGCGGCCTCCGCAAATTGGAAGCTGGTTCCAGAGTCGGCTACGGCTTCGCTGAGCCTATTGGCTCTGGCTGTTTTTGCTGCTCGCCGTCGCAGAAAGTAATCTTTTTCATAGCTTGTTTATAAAAAGCCGCCGCCTTTTTTTAGGTGGGAGGCTTTTTTGCCGAAAATTAAGAATAGAAAACCTACGCATTATGCTTGTGGTAATCTTGTCTAATATATAGAGAAATCCCACTTTTTAGGTTTGCATTATAGCCTTTAATTCTGTAAACTTCCGCCAGCAGTCCGGTGCAGGTTTCTCTGCATTCTGTCGCAAGCGGAAACGGGTATCCCTGTACGGGGAACTGCTAACCCGATAATAACGAACAACACACCCAATATGAAGAAGACGCTTATTGCTCTTATGGCTCTGGCCAGCTTCGCTGCTGCTGAGACTTACACCGCCAGTACTCCCGCAAAGAGTGGCTCCGGCGCTCAGGGTAATTACTATGGTTTTACCCTTTCTTTTGATAACGCCGCATTCCTGACCACGGATGTGCCCTCCGATACCGGGCTGGTTCTGGATAGCATCACCCTGCAGACTCGTTCCGGCTATGCTACAACTGACGCCATGCAGGTGGCCGTGTATAAATACACCGGAGATGGTACGACCGGCGCATTCCTTGGAGTTTCCTCCACGACGCTGCAGGACGTAGCCGTCGACTCGACCTACACGCTGAATTTCGAGGGAATCATGGTTAACTCCTCTGAGCGTTACCAGTTCCTTTATGTTGAAGCTGATACCAAGGAAGACCTTTCCTACTTTGATGGGTACAAGGCTGCTTCCATGGCATGGGGTACCGCTGTAACTAATTCTTTCAGCGGCCAGATTCCCAGTGGATGGGGTACCTACAAGGGGAATGCCCTCAACAGCTGGGAGGGTATGTATATGCCTGTCACAACTATCACCCTGAGCTCTCCTGCTGTTCCCGAGCCGACCTCCGCCTCGCTGAGCCTCCTTGCTCTGGCTGGCTTGGCAGCCCGCCGCCGTAGGAAGTAATTTTGCGTACAGCGTATTTTATAAAAACCGCCGCTCTTTGTTGGGTGGCGGTTTTTTTGAGGGACTGAAAAAATCTGAAGTCATTAGTCATATCATGGGGCTGCAGGCAAAAGAAAAACGGGACAGGGGTGAGCCTGTCCCGTATGGTTGAAAGGTGAGCCGCTGTGCTTACACGAGCTGGGCGATGAGCGCTTCGCGGTCTCCCGGGCAGAAATCCATGGGCGGAATTTCGGGGAGGGTATAGCAGCCTGCGGCCAGTTTCATGCTGGCGCGGGCGGCACATACCATGACCTGAGCGGTCAGGGCCGGGTTATTGATGCGCATCTCAAACTTGAAAATCTGGTTCTGGGTGCAGCCGGAAACGCCCTTGCGCTCCATGTACACGCCATGTCCCATATCCTTGAGGGAATCAATGTCCGGCACCTGTTGCACGTGGGTATCATCATGGCAGAAGTAATCATCAGCCTTGATGGCGGCCTCCACTGAGGCAAAGTCAGCGCCGTCCTCCAGCTGCACATACACCATGCGGCGGTGCACACCGGAACCGGTCGGGATGGTGAGGGAGAGGGCATCCTTCACGCCGGCCTTGGAGCGGGCCACCACGCTGTGGCCCATGCTCATGCCGGGGCCGAAGTTGGTGTAGGTGATGCCCTTGGGAGCCATGGCGAGCATCATGGTGCGCATCACGGAGTCTGAACCGGGGTCCCAGCCTGCGGAGATGACGGCCACGGCATTGTTAGCCTGAGCCTGCTTGCCGAGGGAGCGGCGCAGCTCCACGATACCGCCGTGGATATCATAGCTGTCCACCGTGTTGATGCCCTTGGCCAGCAGGGGCAGGGCGGTTTCTTCCACGCTGCGGGTGGGCGTGCAGAGGAGCGCCACATCCACTTGCCCGAGTTCATCAATGTTCGTCACGGTTTTAATGCCGTGCACGGGGGCACTGCCTTCACGGCGCACGATGCCTACTAATTCCATATCCGGTGCTGCACGCAGGGCGTCTACTGAGTACTTACCGATATTCCCATATCCGACAATGGCTACCTTAATCATCTTACAGGTTCTGTGTGGCTGGTGTTGATAGATATGTGCAGAGGAAATTGGCTCCTCGCTACGCGGATACTGTACATGATTCACCTTTGCTTGCGCAAGAATAAATTTTGATGTTGTCACACTTTTTTAGAATCATCCTGATATACGGGGCATGTTATAGGCTACGGTCGGAGTTTTGCTCTAGCCTGTGAGCCTGAATTTTTTCTTGACTCTGAGGGGAAGCTGTGTCAGATTTATTCTGCTATGAATAATTATTACGTGCTTGCTCCCGGCTCCACTCAGCCCGTTGGCCCGCTGACTCTGGAGCAGATTAACGCGCAGCTTTGTGCAGGTTCTATAAATCTTTCTTACATGTGCAGTTATCCGGGGGCATCTTCATGGATGCCGCTTAGTCAGCTTCCCGGTGTTGTGTTTGTGGGGGCTCCCATGGGGGGCTGTGGTGTGAACGCAATGGCAGGCAAGCCTGATAACTATTTGGTATGGAGTATACTTGGCCTTCTTTGCTGCTGGCCGCTTGCGATTTTCTGCATTATCAAATCCAATTCTGTGAATACATTGTGGATGCAGGGTCGCTATGCCGAGGCCCAATCTGCGGCAGAATCGGCTAAGATTTGTAATATCATTAACGCCGTTTTGAGTGTTATCATTATCATATTATATGTCGCTCTAGCCTTAGCTTCTGCATAATATCAGGCGGATTTCACGTATATTGTACTTCATTCTGCAGCCATGCTGTTATTTACATGTATAAGCAGTATGGCTGTTTTATGTCATTCTATATCCGATGAAAGATTCTTCCGGTACAGGCGTGGAGAAAGCCCGGGGTGAGTGGAAACGGTGGGGGCTCATTATTCTCTCGCTGATGATGCTTGCCGTGGTTTTGCTCAGCATCTTTTTGCCGGAATATGTGGCCGGCTGGGCCGGAGAAATATCCCCCGGGTGTGCCTTTAGAAGGTGTACAGGGATATCGTGCCCCGGCTGTGGCGGCACTCGTTCTTTCAGTGCTCTGCTCCAAGGGGATATCTTACAGGCTTTCCGCTATAATTTTTTTCTGCCGTTCATTCTACTTGCTCTTTTTGTAGAGTATTTGAGGCTTTGTGCCATCCACATATTCAGGTGGAAAAATTGGGAAAATCAGCGCCATTACAGGCTCTTTTTCTCCGTATTTGCGTACAGCGCGCTGGTTTGGTTTATTCTGAGGAATGTTTTGGGTATATGAAGTGAGGGTGATAATGAGGAGGGGGCGCCATATAGGCAAAAGAAAGCAGGGATAAAACCGGCTCGGCATTATCCCTGCTTCATAGTGGTATGGTGAGCTTATTTCCTGCGGCGGCGTATGGCGAGGGCCGTCAGGGCCAGTAGGCTCAGCGTGGCAGTAGACGGCTAGAGTTCGAGTGTGTAATGTGTTTTGTGTGCTTGTTGAGGGGAAGCATTTTAAGTTGGTGGATGATTTTGTTAGCGAAGGTCTGAAAAAAAAGAGTGATGCAGGGTGTGGCCTTTACGGGTTGAGCCGCGTAAAGGCCTGCTCCAAATCAGCCAGAATATCGTCTATATGCTCAGTACCGATGGATAGACGGATGGTGCCGGGCGTGATGCCGCACTGCCTTTGCTCATCCGGCGTCATTTGTGAGTGTGTTGTGGTGGCCGGGTGTATAACGAGACTCTTCAAATCCGCCACATTGGCCACGAGTGAGAATAGGTGCAGGGAATTAATGAAGCGGAAGGCTTCTTCCTGCCCTCCCTTCAGTTCAAAGGTGAAGATGGAGCCTCCTCCATTCGGGAAATAGCGCTTGTACGCCTCATGGTTCGGGTGGCTGGGCAGGGCTGGGTGATTCACCTGCCGCACCTGCGGATGTGCTGAGAGATAGCGGATGACCGCTGCCGCATTCTCCGCGTGGCGTTCCATGCGCAGGGAAAGCGTTTCAATGCCTTGCAGAAGCTGGAAGGCAGCAAAGGGGGAGAGGCAGGCCCCCATGTCCCTGAGCATAATAGCCCGCAGGTAAATGATGAAGGCTGCGGGGCCCACGGTTTTAGTGAAGCTAACGCCGTGATATGAAGGATTCGGCGCGGATATGCCTGCGTATTTCCCGCTGGCGGCCCAGTCAAACTTGCCGCCATCAATAACAAGCCCACCCAGAGTCGTGCCGTGGCCGCCTAGGAACTTTGTGGCGGAGTGCACTACGAGGTCCGCACCCAGCTCCAGAGGGCGCAGCAGGTAAGGGGTGGCGAAGGTGTTATCCATCACCAGCGGCAACCCATGGCGGTGCGCCAGCTCTGCCAGCACCTCTATATCCGGTATATCACAGTTCGGATTGCCCATGCTTTCCGCGTATATGGCGCGGGTTTGAGGGGTGATGGCTGCCTCTATTTCCGCAAGATTATGGATATCCACAAAGCTGCAGCTGATGCCGAAGGCGGGCAGGGTGTGGGCCAGCAGATTGTAGCTGCCGCCGTAAATGGTTTTCTGGGCGATGATGTGCCCGCCATTCTGCGCCAGCGCCTGTAGTGTGTATGTGATGGCGGCGGCGCCGGAGGCTAGTGCCAGCGCGCCTATGCCTCCTTCCAGTGCTGCTATGCGAGTTTCCAGTACTTCCTGTGTGCTGTTCGTGAGCCGGCTGTAGATGTTTCCCGGCTCCTCCAGATTGAAGCGTGCGGCGGCTTGCTCGCAGCTGTTGAATACATAGGCTGATGTGGCGTATATTGGCACCGCGCGGGCGCCGCTCGCGGCATCCGGATGCTCTTGCCCGGCATGTAATTGTTTCGTTTCAAATCTCTGCATATGCTGTGCTGTTCGTGGCTGTTGATGAGCTTGTAGCATAAAACGCATATTAAGTCAATAGGAATTATGAGGGTATTTCTAAAAATTGGCAGATGATAGTGCTAACGATTGGAATTGATAAGCCAATCACTCAGGAGGCGACAAAAGGCGAAGGGAACAAAAAACACCTGATTTCTAAGCGAAACCAGGTGTTATTCTGAGCTAGCCCCGGCGGGAATCGAACCCACATCGAAGGTACCGGAAACCTTTGTCCTATCCATTGAACGACGGAGCCATGCTGCGTGAGCGTGCAGATATACTGCCACAGCGGGGGTGAGCTGTCAAGAGAAGAACGCGCTCGCTGTCACAGAAAGACGCGTGTGTGCAGTGGAAGTGGGCCGGGAAGCTGGCTGTGACGCGATTTTTCGGGGATGGAAATGAAATTTGTATTGACTCAAAGGGCCTGTGAGGTTAAAATATGCCCATGCCTTGCTGGGCCGGGTGGCTTAGCGGGAAACAATCAACTTATAGAATATACCTCACTATTATGGCTAAATACGCTATTAACGGTTTCGGTCGCATTGGTCGCAACGTGCTTCGCGCCATGTCCCAGACTGAGCTTGAGAAGGTTGTCGCCATCCACGACCTTACCCCCATCGCTACTACCGCTCACCTGCTCAAGTATGACTCCACGCAGGGCAAGTTCGACGGCACCATCGAGATCGACGGTGACAACCTCGTTGTGAACGGCCACCCCATCAAGATTGTTGGCGGTATGCTGGGTCCGGATCAGCTCCCCTGGGCTGAGCTGGGTGTTGACGTAGTTCTTGAGTCCACCGGTCTCTTCACCGCTCGTGAGAAGGCTGAGGGCCACATCAAGGCCGGCGCTAAGAAGGTTCTTATCTCCGCTCCCGCCAAGAACCCCGACCTGACTTTCTGCATCGGCATCAACGATGACGAGTACGATGCTGCCAAGCACAACATCGTGTCCAACGCTTCCTGCACCACCAACTGCCTTTCCCCCATGGTTAAGGTTCTCAATGACAAGTGGGGCATCGAGAAGGGCATGATGAGCACCATCCACTCCTACACCAACGACCAGCGCATCCTTGACCTGCCGCACAGCGACCCCCGTCGTATGCGCGCAGCCGCTATCAACATCATCCCCACCACCACTGGCGCTGCCAAGGCTATCGGTGAGGTGATTCCCCAGCTCAAGGGGCTCCTTAACGGCGCTTCCTTCCGCGTACCCACCCCCACCGGTTCTCTGACCGACTTCGTGGCCGTGCTGAAGGCTGACGTGACCGTGGAGGAAGTGAACGCCGCCATGAAGGAGGCTGCTGAGGGTCCGCTTAAGGGCATCCTCGAGTACTCCGAGGAGGCCCTCGTGCTCCAGGACATCGTTTCCAACCCCCACTCCTGCATCTTCGACGCTGGCTTCACCTATGTGGTGGGCGGCAACATGGTGAAGGTTTGCGGCTGGTACGACAATGAATGGGGTTACTCCAACCGCGCTGCCGAGGCTATGAAGAAGCTGGGCGACTCCATCGCCTAAGATTCTCTTGCCAACGTTGCAAAGCTAATCTTTACGGAGGGAAATGCCTGAGGGTGTTTCTCTCCGTTCTTTATATATTGAAAACCAATGAGGTGCTCCGGGAACGGAGCACCTCATTGGTATAAGGTGGATGGCCGTGGGTGGAGGTTATCTCAGAATGCTCTCAGCAATCTGGAGGATATCACCTTTAGGCCGGGTGAGCATGGGGATATCAGCCGTGGGGAATGCGAGTTCAATGGCCTCTATCTGGAGATTGCGGATTGTGGCAGTTTCAACGCGTTCGCCATTATTTGTGGTGACTTCACGTATAATTTGCTGCTGCTCAGGGGTTCCCCCGTTCAGCTCTTGCATGCGCGCCTCAAAGTAGGCTTGCCAACGGGGCAGGTAGTAGTGCTCCATCATTTCTGCGAACTGGCGGTGAGAATAGTTGTTCAGCACGCTGATATCCGGTCTCCATGTGGTGATAAGGCGGCGCAGGGCTACTTCCATGGCATCCGCGTCCTGCTGGTTGGTGGCGCGGTTGCGGGCCCCTGCGATGAACCGGCCAAGCAGGAAGTATTCGGAAGTGGCTAGTACCTTAGCGCTGTCACGTATTAGCTGTATGAAGGCGCTGCTCTCACGCCGGAAGGCTGCTGCGTCCTTACTGTCGTAAGCCTGCTTGCAGCGCGCTAAAGTGGCTCTGGCACGGTCCGCTAGTACTTGGCGGCAGAGGTCAGCAAGGTCATAGCGGTACGTGGGCAGCGTGGCGAGCGAGCTGCCTGCTGCTTTACCGGCATTCAGGTAAAGGCGGGCTGCGTTCTCGATGGCTTTCGGATCATAGTACTCATTCGGAGAAGCCCAAGTGGAGGCCTTTCTGGCGGAGAGCTCCGGACGGGCACAGAGGATGTTTTCGAGGCTGCCTTCGCGGCGTGTATTCGGCTTGTAGATGCTGTTAGCCAGAAGGTGCAGGGCGGCGGTGATTTGACGGTTCGTAGCGCCATAGCGAGCGTGAGTATAACGCCGCAAGAATTGCTCGCGGTTAATGACTCCCGGGGTGTTCATGCGCTCCCAGATGAGGGCATAGAACAGGGGACTGGTTTCCAGACCTTCGGAAATCATGCCGATTCCGATGGCGCGGCTTCTTTCTGTGGTGAGGTTTTCCACCACGTCAAACCCGCCGAACATACCATGCTTGCCGCCGAAATTGGAAAGCTCACACCACACGAAGGGACGGCCTTGATAGTTAAAGTTCACTTGGGCCCGGGGAGTGAGGTCCTTTTGAAGCGCAAGTATGACTGTGTGATTAGGATCCGTGCCTTCCAGCAGACGGCGCTCCGGGTTATGTCCCCAGGCTTGTAGTACCCAAGTGGAGCCGGGAGAGGCTTGCTGCATGGCATTTTGAACGGCGCGAGCCGCTGCATCCAGCTGGGTATTTCCTTTTCTGCCGCCTTCGTGGAAGAGGTCTCCACCATATACACGGGCTGTGGTGCCGTAGACTGCGTGCAGGTGTTTGTACCAGAGTGCGGCAATGCTGGCAAAGGCGGGGGCTGTGGGCTGTAGGACGCTTGGGCGGTGGTATCCGCACCACTTACCTTGGGGGATGATGGTGCCGTTGATTCCGGCGCGCGGGAAATCATGCGGCAGGAAGCCTACGTACCCCTGCAGAACCGGTTCTAAGCCCATTTCTCGCATGCGGGTCACGAGAAAACGGCCTAATTCTGCTTCATTATCAATGAGACTTTGGCTAACTGGGCCGCCTTCGCCCTCCAGGTTTCCCATGTTCCACCACGCTGCGTAGCAGGGGTTCGGTATGAACGCCCTTATTTTATCTTCCGGGTATTCCAGCTCTCTGAGAAAGTTCTGCCACACTTTTTCCAGCCCTGAAGTCACGAGTATGTACTGGACTCCATTCATCGCCAGAATATCAAGTTCTCGCTCCCAACGGGCTTTATCCCAGGCCACGGTGGTATAACTGAGTGTGCAGTAATTGAAGGCGTAATTGAAGGCGAGTGCCGCTGGTACTGTCACCTTTCGAGAGGGGATTACAAAGGATGCGCCACGCGTGCAGTCTCCGTTCCATGAGAAGTGTACATTGGCAATGCTTCTCAGGTAGTAGCCGTACGCGCGTATGCATTCGCGAACATTGGGCGCTGAGATGATCAGCCTGTTTCCTCTGCCTTCAATGACGGGGCTTGTCAGAGAATTGTTAATGATGAAGCGGACTTTGCCTGAAAACTGCGGTGTGACTCGCTGCACGAGGCTGAGGGCCGGCTGCACATCCGGCTGGGCCGCTGCCTGGCAAATAATGAGAGGAAAGGCGAGTGCCGCCGATAGGGTGTGTATGTGTGATAGGGACATATGAATATTCTTTGATTAAAAAAGCGCCCTTATCAGTATGTCGATAGGGGCGCTGAAGAAAGTATTGAGATGAAGCGGTTAGCTTACCAGAGATTGATGTTTGAGAGATTATCCTCGTTTTCGCCTTCCTTGGTAAGACCATCTCCGCGCCCATCGGGGCCGAGCGAGAAGATGTCGAAGTCCGGGTTCACGCCAGTGCCAGTACGGCCATTTTCATCCATGACTTCGCAGCCGAGGCGGTAACGGTATGGCTGGTTCCATGGGTCAATGATAGCGTAACGCTTGCCGCGGATACGGTTACCATCGTTATCCGTTCCATTGATTTTGACTCGGATACAGGGAATGCCTTCCTCGCGTTCGGGGGACTTGGTGTTAGTGATGATAATGAGCTGGTCACAATAGGGCATGAGCGTGCTGCCATTGGAATCCTTATCAGGATTGCCATCATGATCCTCATCTCGGTAAAGCGCTGAATAAAGTGTGGAGGCACTGACAGCATCACCCTTACCGAAGGGAAGAATGTCACCGTTATCTGCACGGTAGGCATTCATACCCTGAGCCAGAAGGCTAATTTGAGTTTTTGCCAGACTATCACGCTGCTTGGAATCAACGAGCCCCTTGGCAACCCATGCCGTAGCGGCAAGGGTTGCGATAATGGCGATGGTAACCAGAATCTCGATGAGCGTGAAGCCTGTGGGGCTGTTATTTACGCGCAGTTTCATGGTTTTACACGTTCTTGATGATTTCCATCATGGGCATGAACATGGCGAGCACGATACCACCTACTACTACGGCTAGGAACACAATCATGAGCGGCTCAAGCATAGCGGTAAGGGCAGTCACGCTGTTATCCACCTCTTCATCATACACCTCTGCCACTTTCATAAGCATGTCAGGCAGCTGGCCGGTCTCTTCACCCACGTCCACCATGGAAATCATCATGGGGGGGAAGATGTTGTTGGCTGCGCTCATGGGGGTAACGATGGATTCACCCTCGCGCACAGAGTCATGAATCTTGTTCACGGCATCTGCCACCACCACATTACCGGCGGTATCTCGTGTAATCATGAGGGCCTGCAGAATCGGTACGCCGGATGAAACAAGGGTGCCGAATGTACGGGAGAAGCGAGCCACCGCGTTCACGCGAGTGAGGTGCCCCAGCTTGGGTACCTTCAGCATCAAGTTATCCATAGCACGGCCACCCTTGGGCGTACGCTTCCAGAAGGAGAGGCCCGTGATAGCGGCCATGATAAGGGCGATAATGAGCACGGCGTTCGGTACCATCGGGATGATGCCATCCGCCATACAGTAATCCGAGAAGTTGAATACGAACTGGGAAAGTGCCGGCAGTTCCATGTTTTGGCCCTCGAACATTTCCTTGAACTTGGGCACGATGACGAGCATGAGGAAGATAAGAATACCCACGGCAATGACCATGATGATGAGCGGGTATACCATAGCGGAGGTTACCTTGCCGCGCAGCTTGTTGGCTTTTTCCTGATACTCGGCCAAGCGGTTAAGTACGACTTCCAGCACACCACCGATTTCACCGGCCTTCACCATGTTCACAAAGAGGCGGTCGAACATCTTAGGATATGCGGAGAGCGCTTCTGAGAAGGTTGAGCCGCCTTGTACGGATTCACCGATGGCACCAATGGTGGCACGGAGATTCGGGTTCGGCTCCTGCTTGTTCAGCACGTTGAGACTCTGGAGCAGGGGAAGACCTGCGTCAATCAGGGTTGCAAGCTGACGTGTGAAAATCATCAGCTCGCGCTGTTTTACAGCACCGCCGGCTTTGCCGGTCTTTGCTTCTTTACCCTTTTTGCCCTTGGCTCCTTTTTTCTTGGTGTCCTTGGTCGGGCCGGGCTTGGCTCCTTTAGCCGCTTCTTCGCATTCGCGGAGCAGGAGGCCTTGAGCACGAATCATCTCGGCTGCTTTAATTTTGTTATCAGCCGTGATGATGCCGGTCTTTTCCACGCCGTTTTGATCCAGTGCGGTATATTTGAAATTAGGCATAATATGTGGTGTAAGTTACGAAAGCGTTTGTTTACTATGAGAGAATAGCAGATAGGTGTTCCTGCGTCAAGCTAATTAGGTGTATTTGAGCACTTCTTCAATGGTCGTGTTGCCCTCGAAGATGTTCTGGATACCGTCATCTCGCAGGGTTGTCATGCCGAGCTCGATGGCCTTCTGCTTCAGAACGATTGAGGGCACGTTCTGAGTGATGAGGTCACGGATGGGATCTGAGGCATTCAGCAATTCGTGTATGCCTTTACGACCTTTGTACCCAGTATTGGCACATTTGTCACAACGGGAACCGGTGAAGAATTGCTGCTGGCCGAGCAGGGCAGGATTGATGCCCAGCTGGTTAAGCAGGCTGTTGGACGGTTTGTAGGGGGTCTTGCAGTACGGGCAGATGGTACGTACAAGACGCTGCGCCAGCACGCCGAGGATGGTGGCGGAGAGCAGGAAGGGCTGTACTCCCATATCAATGAATCGGGTTACGGCACCGGCGGCGTCATTCGTGTGCAGGGTGGAGAGCACCAAGTGACCCGTCAGAGCTGCCTGAATGGCAATCTGGGCGGTGTCCTTGTCTCGAATTTCGCCCACCAGAATGCGGTCCGGGTCTTGACGAAGGAAGGCGCGCAGTACGCGGGGGAAGGTTACGCCGATGGCCTCATTGATGGGCACCTGTACGATGCCGTCAATATCATATTCCACGGGGTCTTCAGCGGTGAGAATCTTGGTGTCCTCTGTGTTAATTTCGCGGAGTGCTGCGTAAAGTGTCGTCGTTTTACCGGAACCGGTGGGGCCTGTCACCACGAAGATGCCGTTGGGCTTGTTTACGGTATCAATGATGTACTCGTGAAGCTTGGGTGAGAGGTTCAGGTTGTCAAGGTTTAGGCTGACGCTGTTACGATCCAACACACGCATTACCACGGATTCACCGTACTGGGTGGGCAGTGAGTTCACACGCATATCCACGCCGCCCTTACCGAGTTTCATCACGATTCGACCATCCTGAGGCACGCGGCGTTCAGCGATGTTCATGCCGGCCATCACCTTTACGCGGGAGATAATGGGGGTGGCCAGGTAGGCGGGCGGGGGCGCCATTTCGTACAGTGCGCCGTCTACTCGGTAGCGAATCTTGAACTCCTTTTCGAAGGGTTCCAAGTGAATGTCAGAAGCTTTTTCCTTAATAGCTTGTTCGATAACGAGGTTTACGAACTTAATGATAGGTGCGGCGTTTGCCTCTTCCGTGCCATCGCTGCTGCCTACGCTCATGCCGTCCAACTCGCCGAGGAGGTCACCCATGGCAGCGTCTGCACCACCATAGCACTCAGCAACGCGGGCGCGAACTTCGTAATCAGCCGCTACGTAAAGGTAAATGTCCTGATTGGTGGCGATGCGCAAATCGTCAATCGTCTGGGGATTCAGCGGGTCTTCAAGACACACGTAGAGACCTTCACCATCACGGTATTCAATGGGCAGTGCTCCGAGCATGCGGGCCTGCGGAGCCGGAATCATCGCCAGCAGGTCATCCCCGGGGATGAAGCCCTCAAGGGTGATGTATTCGGCACCTACTTCCGTGGCGATGACTCGCCAGAAGTCTTCAGGGGCGCCGATAACGCCGAAGTCAATGAGGGTTTCCCAAAGCTCCTTGCCACTGTTGGCCATTTCTTCTTTGACGTCCTTGGCGAGGGCCTTGTCCACCATGCCATTGTTGATGAAGACATCAAGTGCAACATTCGTATCCATACTAAATCAGAAAAGTTAAAAGTGAATGGGGTGGTGGTGGGTAATTAGCTGGCATCACCAGTGGTTACGCGGATGACTTCATCTGCCGTGGTGCGGCCGGCCAGAACTTTTCGGATGCCGTCTTCTCTCAGTGTACGCATGCCAAGCTCTCGTGCGCGCTTGCGCAACTGGGCAGAGGTGAGATTTGAGTTAATGAGGCCGCGCACGTCGTCTGTCACCTGGAAGATTTCGAAGATACCCATACGGCCGCGCATGCCCTTGCCTTTACACTTGCTGCAGCCGCCGGGGCGGGCAACCATGACGGGGCGATTGATATCAATGCCGAGGGTGGAAGCCTGTTTCTCCGTGAGGTGGCCATCCATCTTGCACTCTGAGCAGAGGCTGCGGCAGAGGCGCTGAGCCATAACGGCACGCACGGAGGAGGCGATGAGGAAGCGGTCCACACCCATATCCGCAAGTCGAGCCACGGAGGAGGGGGCATCATTAGTATGCAGTGTGGAAAGGACGAGGTGACCTGTCATGGCGGCCTGAATGGCGATAGCTGCAGTCTCCCCGTCTCGAATTTCACCAATCATGATGATGTTCGGGGCTTGACGGAGCATGGCTCGGAGGGCCGCTGCGAATGTCATGCCGATTTCCGAGCGAATCATTACCTGATTGATGCCGGCCATTTCATATTCCACGGGGTCTTCCGCGGTGATAATCTTCTTATCCGGGCGGTTCAGGTGATTCAGGCATGCGTAAAGTGTAGTGGTCTTACCGGAGCCTGTGGGGCCGGTCACGAGAATGACGCCATCCGGCAGCGTGACGAGGCGGTCAAAGGTGGCTTCGTCATCGGAAAGGAAGCCGAGCTGGGGCAGGCCGAGAGCCAGTGCGGATTTATCCAAAATACGCATTACGACGGATTCGCCGTGGTTGGTGGGCACTGTGCTCACACGGAGGTCAATGTGATTTCCATCGCGGAGATCTAGCTCAATACGGCCGTCCTGAGGAACACGTTTTTCAGCGATGCTCATGGTCGTACTCATCACCTTAAGGCGTGCCACGATAGGCCCGAGCAGTTTCTTGGGGTGATTGGCAACTTCCACCAAGCGGCCGTCCACACGGAAGCGGATACGCACGCGGTCTTCCATCGGCTCGATGTGAATATCTGATGTGCGCATTTCATGAGCTTCGTTGAACATGTTGTCCACCAGCTCAATGATGGGGGCCTCAGTATCACCCTTTGCGTATACTTTCTTTTCCGGATAATACTTGGCGATGGCCTTCTGAAGCTCAGGTTCTGAGGCTACAAAGAATGTAATTTCGCGACCGAGGAACTGGGGCAGGCTATCAAGCGTTTCCATCGCGAAGGGGTCAGAGATGGCTACCTGCAGAGAGTATCCGTCATCACCCAGAGGGATGAAGCCTACTCGGCGGGCAAGCTCGTCTTTCACGCTGGCGAGAATCCCGGGGTCCACCTCAACCTCGCTGAGGTTTACATACTCCATGCCGGAGTTGTATGCTGCTACCTCAGCTATGTATTCCGCTGTCAGGTAGTTATTCTTGACGATGTGATCAATTACGCTATCCAGAGGAGAAAGCTCACTGCGGATGGCTTCAATAGTGTCGGTGTCAATGGCACCGGCCTCTACCAGAAGATTCAGGAGATAATTTTCGTTCGAGTACACGGGATGAGTAAAGGTGGAATATTATGCTGAGATGTGGAGAGAGTACCGCACCTGTTCTACACTTTACACCATAAAAGCGGCCGCGTCAACTCTCCTTTTTGAAAAAGGTAGTTTTTTTACTCTTCGAGCTCTGCGAGGTCTATGATAATAACGCCGGAAGTGGGTGACTGAATGGAAATTTGCTGAATTTTTCCTCTTGTGTTGCAATAGGCAACCAGCTCAGCTTGTCCGCGCAGGCGGAATTGGTATGTTACCTGATTATCATTTCTCTGAGTGAGGTGTGGGCGGCCGATTTTTTCCGTCAGTTGAGAGATGGTCATATGGCGTGTGAGCATAGCGCGTACGTCATCTGCGGAGGGAAGCGCCTTATCTTGTTCCTCTCGCTGGCTGATGTAGCGGGCGGGGGAAAAACCGCGGAGGGTTTGTGCTGCAATTTTCTGTAAATCGCGGGCACGAGGGGCCGAGATGCGCACCGGGCTGTTTCTGAGGCGCACCGGTATAGAGGTGGCTTGCCTTCCGGTGAGCGAGGAATAAATGACACAGGCTGCCAGATAGGTTCCTTCCGGCGTGGGGTGTGAGAGGTCGTTCTGGTGAAGCGGGCGAGTGGGGTATTTTCTGTACCAGCGTCGCCAGGCCTCTCCTACGGGGGCTACTCGGGAATTGGTTTCAGCAGCTGCGCGGCAGTAGGTGAGGCTGGTGTCATTTTGCATGGCGGTCTGGAGGGTCATGCGCCCGTTTTCAACAGCTGCATGTGCCCAAGTGAGGAAGAGCATGGTTCTGGTGCGCTGGGCTCGGGCCAGCTCGCTCCATCGGCGTACGGATGCTATCGTTTCTTCAGGGTTAGAGGAGGGCATTTGGCTTTGCTCCTGAAGAATCAACCAGTCATAATGGCCCATGGCGAGCTTTTGCGCGGCAGCTGTGTGCTGCGGGCTGTTCAGAAATCCCCTCAGGCTCATGGCGCCGGCTGTGTATGAATCCACTTTCATGGGGTGGCCGTCCGCATCTGCAATGGCCTGTATGAGCTCTGGTAAATCATTATAAAATGTATAGCTGTTCCCGATAATGAGCACGCTGGTTTCTTCCTCAGCCTTGATGAAGCCACTGAAGAAAATAACAAGGAGTACAATGAAACGATACATGGTGAGGTAAATCAGAGGGTAAAGATGTGGGGTATTCGTAAATCATGAGCCTCCGTGGGGAGGTACGGTACCATTTGTTGATGGAAGGCTGCTGCTGCAATTGTGGCGTGGCAGCAGCGAGGGAGGTAGGTGTCGTAATACCCGCCGCCGTACCCCAGCCTTTCTCCCGCCTCGGTGAATGCGACACCCGGTACAATAATGACGTCCAGCTGCTCGGGTGGGAGGATTTCGCAACTCGTGTCAGGGGTAAGTATGCCGTAGGCCCCCGGCAGTAATTCTTCTTCCGGAGAGGTAACGATGTGGAAGTTCATGCTGCGATTGTTCTCGCAGCGAGGAAAGCAGAAGCGGTGCTGTGGGTATTCTCTGACGAGCGGGAGCAAATCCACTTCATGTGGCATAGCCGCATATATGGCCACGTTTTTGGGATTGCCTTCCAGAAGTGGGGCAAGGCGATGCCTTAGGCGCGCAGAAGCTGCGTCGCGCTCGGCTCCGGGGATTGCTCGAAGGCATCGGAGAATGGAGCGCCGCAGCTCTTTTTTTTGAAGCAAGGTTGACATTTAATCCGGCATGCGACCGAAGAGTGCCAGCATACGGCCGGTCTTACCTTTCTCTACACGGTATGAGTAGAAGGTGTTCAGGTCCGCAGCGGTATCCAGCTCGCTGTCAATGATGTTTTCAGGTGCAAGGCCTGCATTTGTCAGCTGTTCTTTGATGGCAGCGGGAATGTCCACCTCATAGTGCGGAGGGCGAATGCAGGGGGAGATAACGGCAATGCAATCTGCCGGTTGTACTCCGAGCGTTTTTTTCATGGAGCGCAGGAGCTCTCCTACGATATTTTGCTGAGTGCCCAGTTTGCCTGAGTGCACTAGGCCGCGACAACCGGTTACTGTATCATACACCCATACGGCAGCGCAGTCCGCTACGTAGATGCCCAGACAGCAATCTGCTTTACCGCCGCAGAAAAGGCCATCTACACCTTCCACGGGGAAAGAGCAACCAATGTCTCCCACGAGTGCTACTCGGTTTCCATGTACCTGCTGGGCGCGCCTGAGCATTTTGGGCGAGACGCCTACCTCTGCAAGCACCTGCTCATGGGTGGGGGTGAGGGCAGAGATGACGGCTGCACGATCTGTGGTAAGCTCTACACCGGAAACTCGGGTGATAAAACGTGCAAAGTTTTCGGGGATGGCGTTGAGACGCTCCAGGTACGCGGGGGAATAGCTGCTCATGTCCGGCTGTGGTATATTTGACTTAGTGGGGAAGGGGATTTTTGGCTCGGCGAGTAATGAGGGTGCGTGCGCGTCCTGTGCGCTCGGCGTTATCTTCCTCTGTCATCAGGCTGGCCAAATCACGGGCGATGTTGCTGCGCATTTTTTCTACAAGATCCAAGCCTTGCTCTGTGATTCGTACCATGATTTTACGGCGATCAGCAGCGGCTGAGAAGCGCTTGAGGTGACCGAGCTCCTGAAGCTTGTCTACCATGCCGGTGGCGGCGGCTGTGGAATGTCCCATCATGCGGGCGATGCTGCTCATGGAGAGGCTTTCTTCTTCAGCCAAATAGGTGAGCAGGAAGAACTGTGGATATGATATTTTGTCCTGTGTCAGCTCAGGAGAAAGTTTAAGAATGCAGTTCCTCTGGGAGAAGAGCACAAAGTCAGCAAGATGCTGTGCTTCGTCAGTTGTGAGGCTTGAGCGTGTTGTGGAGAGAGAGTGTTTCATACCGTGGCAAGTGTGTTTCGGTTACCCCGATATTACGGGTTTACTGACATTTTGCAAGCATAAAATTTCGGTCGGGGCGGTGTGCTCCACCATGAATTTTGAGCTACACCGGGAATGTGGCATGAAAAAAACTCAGGAGGTACTATATATTGTGTTTTGTGGGGAAGTAATTTTTTTTAGTTTAATTTGTAGTAGGTGCTACTCGGAGCACATTTTTGAGCTCTTCGGACATTAGGCCACCGTTTTCGAGGCGTTCTATGTGCGCGCGAATGGCCCCCCAGAGGAGCTGGAAATCGTTTACAAGAGGGGCTATGGTCAGGTCTTCGTTCAGGGATGAATCCGGCAGTGCGCGCTGTTTGTCCGCGATGGCTTGCGCCTGTTCTCCGAGTTGCCTGAGCTTGGGGAGCGCGGCAGAAACACTCTCTGCATCAATACAAGAACTAAGGGTTAGTTCCGTTTCGGAAAGAAGGGTGATGACCTCCTGCGCAAGGCTGAAGTGTGTAGCCTGCGTTTCTTCAGTGGCATAACTGATTGCGCATGTGAGGACGAGCGCTTGTAATATAACTGCTGGTTTCATATGCGTTAGAGAGTAGCTTATGAGGTATTATCGGCGTCTGCTGCGGCGCAGGATGTGCTGCGGAGTACCGCAGCCGGGGCATCGGTACCACAGGAAGAGGATGATGTGCAGCGCTGTAGAGATGTTGCGGTTCAGCAGCGGGAGCTTGTGCGCATACTGGCTTTCTGAGAAGCTCCTTAATATGAAGATATTAATGTTGCATACCGAGCAACGCGCGCCGCGGGCAACAAAGAAAAACGGAAGTAGTCCGGCTACAAGTGCTGCGATTATCAGTTTGGCTGATACCACTGGTAATAATTCTAGCAAAAAGAGCAAAGGAAGAACTATCCATGCCACTAAGTCCAGATAAAACAGTAGCGTGAACCACGCGCTGAAGTATATCCTAATTGGGCGAGCGCAATGGATGCAGTGTGATTTGTTGTGAAGTTCTTTACTGGTGCGGGATGTTGATGAGCTCCTGCTTTTCTTGGATGAACCTCGTCTTGCAAGAACAAGAGTAGGAATCCGGCGCTGTGCTATATCGTCTATTCTGTCTGAGAGAACGGGGCGTTTTTCTTCACTGTCGATAACTTCCTCCTGATTGCAGAGCTGATAAATCTCCTCAATTCTCTGTTCGGGCAGAGCTGCCATTTCTGCAGGGAAGTTCTCGGCAGCCATGCTAACATCAGTAAGGATGCTGCTCAGCGGAATTTTCCTGAGCTGAGCATCCTTGGTGATGCCACAGATAGCGAGAGCGTTGCGCTCTTCTGCTGACAAAGTATCTAAGTGTTTATCTTCTTTCATGCGTTGATGAGCTCTGTCAGGAGAGGGCTGCCAGCATAGCTTCCAGCTGTGTTTTCTTGGTTTCCCAGTCCGCGAGGCGTGCGCGCTCCTGATCCACTACTGCTGCGGGGGCTCGATCCACGAAAGAGGCATTGCTGAGCTTAGCTGTGCTCTTGGAAATTTCTTTCGTGATCTTTTCGAGCTCTTTTGTGATGCGAGAACGCTCTGCGTCCACGTCCACCAATCCTTCGAGGGGAAGGAAGAGTTCCCCGAAGGGGGTAAGAGCTGTGGGTGTGCCTTTCGGCGCCTCGTAGGCTGCATCGGCCGTGGCTGTCTGTGCACCGGCTAGCAGTGCGAGGCGGGCCATGAGGTCATCCGTGAGGGGAAGAGTGGGCTTCACCACGAAACGCACCTTTTTGTTTGTGGCAAGATTGTACTCTGCCTTCAGGTTGCGTGCTCGGTTCGCCGTATCGTACAGGGCTGTGGAGAGCGCGCGGGCCTTAGAAATCTCCGTATCACTCAGGCCGCTCAGCAGGCTGTCCGCAGAAGGCAGCGGTGTGCTCATGAGAGGCAGTCCATTGTTCTTGTTGGCATAGCCAAGGCTTTGCCAGAGCTCTTCTGCGATGTGGGGCATGATGGGCGCCAGCAGGGCCAGATAATGGCGCAGTACGGTGTCAATGGTGTAAAGAGTGGCGTTCTTTACTGCGGCATCTCCATCGCGGAGGTCGTTCTTCACGGCTTCCAGGAAGAGTGAGCAGTATTCATTCCAGAAGAAGGAATAAAGAGCCTGAGTGTAGGTGTTAAACTCATACTTGCTCAGAGCTTCAGCCACAGTGACGTGCAGCTCCTTCAGTTTGGAAAGAATATCAATGTGTACAGGGGCGAAGCGGGGGGCCGGGTCGGTGCCGGCCTCACCCTGCATCATGCGGAAGCGAGCTGCATTGTACAGCTTGTTGGCAAAGTTCTTGCCTTCCTCAATCTGCTTCTCATCAAACTTGACGTCCGTA
Source organism: Akkermansia sp. (assembly GCA_017517385.1). GTDB lineage: Bacteria > Verrucomicrobiota > Verrucomicrobiia > Verrucomicrobiales > Akkermansiaceae > Akkermansia. The sequence continues at coordinate 5,680 of JAFWZG010000037.1, read as the reverse complement.
CCCGTGGGGGCGATACGCATGAGGCCAAAACGCAGGCCGTCTGCGCCGTAGTGGGCAATAAGGTCGAGCGGGTCCGGGCTGTTGCCAAGGCTCTTGCTCATCTTGCGTCCCTGTAGGTCACGTACGATGGAGGTGAAGAATACATTGCTAAAGGGCTTGCCGTCAGCAAAGCGGTAACCGGCCATAATCATACGGGCTACCCAGAAGAAGATGATATCCGGGCCGGTAACGAGGTCACTGGTGGGGTAGAACTTGGCGCGGCACTCATCATCCATGGTGGCGAAGGGCCACAGCCAGCTGCTGAACCAAGTGTCCAGAGCGTCTTCATCCTGTACCCAGTTCTCCGGGTCAGCAGGGGGCTCTATGCCCACGTAGATATCACCGGCAGCGGCATCCGCCTCATCCAGCTTGGCTGCCTCCTGAAGCTCAGCTGCTTTATCCTTGCGGTACCACACGGGGATGCGGTGGCCCCACCAAAGCTGGCGGGAGATGCACCAGTCCTGGATGCCTTCCAGCCAGTGGGCATAAGTCTTGGCCCAGTGGGCAGGGCGGAATACGATATCGCCATTAGCTACGGCATCAGCGGCTTCCTGTACACAGGGGTACTTGAGGAACCACTGCATGCTCAGGCGTGGCTCGATGGGTACGTCTGAACGCTGGGAGATGCCCACATTGTTCTCATAGTCTTCCACCTTCTCCAGAAGGCCCTTGGCCTCGATGAGTACGATAGATTTCTCTCGTGCTTCAAAGCGGTCCAGCCCGTGCAGCTCGGGGCAATCCGGGCAGTTGATACGGCCATCTGCGGTCAGTACATCGATAATCTCCAGATTATTCTTCATGCCGACCTCGAAGTCCGTGCGGTCATGTGCGGGCGTGATTTTGAGAGCACCCGTACCGAAGTCAATCTCCACATGGTCGTCAGCGATGATGGGAATCTCTGTCTCCACGAGGGGGCGGATAACTGTTTTGCCAATCAGGTGACCGAATCGAGGATCCTTGGGGTTCACTGCCACGGCGACGTCAGCCATGATGGTCTCCGGGCGGGTGGTGGAGACAAGCAGTTGCCCGCTGCCGTCTGCCAGTTTGTAACGGATGGTGTAAAGCTTACTCTTGGAGGGGGTCATAATCACCTCTTCATCCGAGAGTGCAGTGCGCAGCACGGGATCCCAGTTCACCATGCGGCGACCGCGGTAAATAAGCCCTTCTTTGAAGAGCTCTGTGAAGGCGCGGGCAACTTCAGGCGCAAAAACATCATCCATGGTGAAGCGCTCGCGGTCCCAATCGCAGGAACAACCGAGCTTCTTGAGCTGCTTAATGATGATGCCGCCGTGTTTTTCTTTCCAGTCCCACACCATGTTCACGAAGTCTTCGCGGCCTACATCGTAACGCGTACGGGGCGGTGTTTCTTTGGCAAGTTCTTTTTCTACGCGTGCCTGAGTTGCGATGCCTGCGTGGTCTGTACCGGGCAGCCAGAGAACTTCCTTGCCCTCTTGGCGGGCGCGGCGTGCAAGAATATCCTGAATTGTGTTGTTGAGAACATGGCCCATATGGAGCACGCCTGTTACGTTCGGCGGCGGGATGACAATGCTGTACGCGGGTTTGTCAGAATGCGGGTTTGCGTGGAAGCAACCCTCTGACATCCAGCGGTTCTGCCATTTTTCTTCTACAATAGTCGGTTCGTAAGCCTTGGGCAATTCAGTCATGACGCGAAAGTATAGCTTATGACTCCCTGTTATGCAAGGCTTTTTCGCTATTATGACAGCAAGCGGGGAGAGAAACGCATGTTTCTCTCCCCGCTTGAAGTTAGGTATGATATGCTGGAATTATCAGCCTTCGTAGAGTTCCTTAATTCGCTCGATGAGGGCGAACGCATGGCTTACCATGGCTCGGGTTTCATTCAGCAGCGTGAGGTAAAGGATGCCGTTACGCATGTCGGTTTCATTTGCCGCGCTATGCATGAGGTGGCGGGTGATGCAATCTGCGAAGTCATTGCTGAGCTGTTCCGTAGTGCCGAGCATGGCCTTAATGCCGGCGTAATTTCCGGACTTCAGCATATCAATGAGGTTCGGATAGAAGCGGCCAATCTTCTCTGTGAGGGCCAGCAAGTCATTTGCCTGCTCGTGGGTGAGGCCGGCATGGAAGTTATCAATGTGATTATAGCTAGCCTTCACCAGAGTGATAAGGCGCTCGCATGTGGTGAGAGAAATCTCAGTGATGCGGAAGATTAGCTGGCCGCGGTCTGCAAGCTCAGCCGGAATCGTGGGCAGGGTAGGAAGTACTTCATTTTCCTTGAGTACCTCCAAATCTCGCTTAATGGTGCGGGCCTTCTTGCGCAGGCGCTTGAGGTCATCTCTGTCCTCTTCCAGAAGCGCTTTTACCATGGCCTTGTAAATACCTACCATGCGGCCCAGACGGCCGGCGGCAGAAGCGGCGAACTCGTGCACGGAGGCGTCCTTGTGTACATCGATGAGTCGGATTTCTTGCTTGTCCTCGCGCGTGAAGAAGGTGGACTTAATAAGCAGAGCACCGGCGATAACAAGCATGGCAATCATGCCCCATGTGCCACCATATGCCATTATCAACACCACCACAAGAGCGGCCAAGCATGCGGCTACACCGGTGAGTAGCCAACCGGCAATAACTGTCAGTACGCCAGTGATTCGGTATACGGCACTGTCACGGCCCCATGCGCGATCCGCAAGGGAGGAGCCCATGGATACCATGAAGATGACGTAGGTGGTGGAGAGGGGCAGCTCCATTTCTGTACCCAGAGATATGAGCAGTGCCGCAATGGTTAGATTCACGGAACCACGAATCATATCATAGTTCGCGCCGGATTCTTCTTCCGGGGTAAGCGGAGTGAAGCGGCGGCTGACAAAGCGCGCGATGGGGGCAGGGGTGATGCTGGTGATGAAGCGAGCTGTATTAATAGCTGTTCTCACGATGATACGAGCCGGCTGGCTGGAGCCGAAGCGTTCCTTGCCAGAGCTGGAGGATGAGAGCTTAAGCTCTGTTTCTGTCACCTTTCTGGCCTTCTTTGATAAGAACAGGGCGGCCACCATGATGAGGCCTGCGCCGATGAGGTATATCAAGCTGGCCGCATCGCCATCGCCGGCCAGAATTTCACCCATCTTCATCGTCGTGACGTTATCAGGCGTGATAGCCGGGTCAAACAGCGCGTCTTTTGCTGCCATGAAGACACCGATGAAGTTAACCATGTCGTTGCCGGCGAAGGCTAAGGCCAGAGAACCTGTGCCGGCCAGCACTGCGATGCGCAGCGTATTTACCTTGCATACGTATTGCAGAAATGCCGAGATAAGCATCCAGAAGATGCCTGCACCGAGTACGATGTGAGGCGTATAGCCGGCGTTTACCAACATCTCAATGTCCTCTTTGAATACGCTGCCTTTAAGGCCTTTGAAGATAATGAAGTAGCTGATGGCGGTGAGAGCCAGGGCACACCAAATGGGGCCTATGGCCTTGTACATTTTGTGGTAACGGAAGCTGAAGATAAGGCGTGCCAGCCACATGACGATGGAGCCCACCGTGAAGGCGATAGCTACCGACGCGAAGATGGCCACAATCATTTTGAAGCACTTTTCTTCATTGATGTAGTCCACAAGAGGGCATGTGAATAGCTGTCCACTAGTGAATATAGCCATGCCGATGGCAGCACCAAGAAGGGAGAATACGAGTGAAACTGTAGTGGATGTTGGCAGTCCCAGCGTGTTGAATGTATCAAGCAGAATAATATTACCTACCATGACGGCAAGGTACAGGAGCATGACCTCGTGGAAGGTGAACATCTCCGGCTGGATTACGCCATTGCGCGCTACGCTCATCATTCCACTGGAGAAGCAAGCGCCTAACAGTACACCTACTGCAGCCACACATACCGCCTGATTGTACGAGCCGGCTCGGCAGCCGATGGATGAGTTCAGGAAGTTACACGCGTCGTTACTGACACCTACTATCAATCCGAAGACGGAGAGTAATGCCAACATGCCGAAGATAACGTAGTAGATTTCCATGGTATACGAAGCTTTTTTATCATGTTAGTGTCGTATTGACAAGAAAAATGTGTTTTTTTGTTTTAAAAGTGAGCTCAAAATCGAGAATGCTGGCGTTATTTGCCCGTTAATAAAAAGCCGCCCCGGCAGTTGTTCTGTCGGGGCGGGGGGATAAATCGAGGAAGTTTTATCAGCCGTGAAGCATCGTTTCCAGCTCGCTTCGCAAGTAGTGAATTTGCTCTATGATGAATTCTGAACCTTCCATGAAGTATACAACTCCAAGCGCAATTAGCAGCAGAAGAACAAGCAACAGGAAAAGGTTTAAACAGCCTTTCTTCTTTTTGGGCGTGGGGGCGCTGAATGGCTCCGGCGTCTGGGGGTGAGTCAGATTATTGGTTCCTATAGGTAAATCATCCACTTTGATGACTGAGCTAGACGTGAGGCCTGCCGGTCGCGAATAATAGCTTTGCTGTGCATTGGTGGAGGATATACCAATATCTTCAATCGCTACCTTTACTCCCAGTTTGGAGGCAGATTGCTGCTCTTCTTGTGAAGAGCCGTGGAATGCAGTCAAGTGGTCAATCCCAAACTCTTCTACAGGGATTTTTGGGTATTCCGAATCTGACTGGCGGGGCTGAGGGACGGGGGGGAGCGCTTGCCCAGGTGGCGGTGTTAAGGTGATGTCCTCTTCATCTTCGTCAGCCGGAGGAGGCATCGGTATGATGGGCGGCAGTTCTTCGGCGGTCGGCATACTCGTGAAGGAGAGTTCTTTTACATCTACATGGAGCTGCTGATGCTGCCCGGAAAGAGGTGTCCCATTTTCTGTGCTCCGGCTAGTAACAGACATGTCTTCAATTTCCTTCTCAACGGGAATTGCAAGACGTTCAATGTTGATGCTCGGCTCAGTCATGTCCGCGCTGTCTTCAGCCTTGGGAAGCTCAGGAATGTCCGTGTTGAAGATTGTTTCGGGCATGTCCACACTGTCTTCAGCCGCGGGAAGCTCAGGGATGTCCGTGCTGAAGATTGTTTCGGGCATGTCCACACTGTCTTCAGCCGCGGGAAGCTCAGGGATGTCTGTGCTGAAGATTGTTTCGGGCATGTCCACACTGTCTTCAGCCGCGGGAGCTTCAGGAATGTCCGTGTTGAAGATTGTTTCGGGCATGTCCACACTGTCTTCAGCCGCGGGAGCTTCAGGAAGCTTAGTGTTGATGCATGTTTCTGGCACGTCCGCGCTGTCTTCAGCCTTGGGAAGCTCAGGAATGTCCGTGTCGAAGATTGTTTCTGGCACGTCCGCGCTGTCATCAGCAGCGGGAGCTTCAGGAAGCTTAGTGTTGATGCATGTTTCTGGCACGTCCGCGCTGTCTTCAGCAGCGGGAGCTTCAGGAAGCTTAGTGTTGATGCATGTTTCTGGTATGTCCGCGTTGTCTTCAGCCGCGGGAGCTTCAGGAAGCTTAGTGTTGATGCAGGTTTCTGGTATGTCCGCGCTGTCTTCAGCCGCGGGAGCTTCAGGAAGCTTAGTGTTGATGCATGTTTCTGGCACGTCCGCGCTGTCTTCAGCCGCGGGAGCTTCAGGAAGCTTAGTGTTGATGCATGTTTCTGGCACGTCCGCGCTGTCTTCAGCCGCGGGAGCTTCAGGAAGCTTAGTGTTGATGCATGTTTCTGGCACGTCC
>JAFWZG010000108.1 GCA_017517385.1 Akkermansia sp. | reverse complement strand
CTTTGCGTAGAAAACGAAAGCACGCAGCATGGAATACTCGTGTCTTGGAACGTATTATGCTCGGCATTGAAGAGGAAATGCGTTGAGTTATTTCTGCATTTTCATGCCTGTGTCATATTTCAAATGCGTCTGCCCTGGGGAGGGCGTCTTTTGGGTTGACAATTCGCATTTCTGTTGATATGCTTGCCGCTGTAAGTATTTGAAATCACATAATGAAACCATCCCTGAAGCCTGTTAATTTTTATTCCGTTCTCTTGGTGATTGTTTATGCTGGGCTGTTTTTGCTGGGCAATTACGAGGGCGGCGAGAATGCAGAGTGGTATAAGCAGGTTGCGCCATGGCTGGGGGAGGCTCCTGAAGGGCTTGTGATTGAGCAGTGCCGGGCGGCGAGTGAGGATGATTTTCCCGTTACGGTGTATCATCTGCCGGCAGATGAGGAGATGAAGCAGAGGATTATCACTACTTTCCAGTTGGAGGAAAATGGCGCCGGCTTATATGAAAATCACGGTGTGAGTATTGTGTATCCGGAGGGGCAGGAAATGGTGCTGACGGTGTCAGATACCATTTATCCTCGCCTGCTGGTAAGGCAGGATGGCAGCATGAGTTTCAGCTTGGATGATTATAATCTGAGTGTGCTGAAAAATCCCGATTTCGTTAAATCCCTGCAGCTGCCATATCCGGCTTATCTGCCGAGCAAGTATGGGGAGATGGCGCGCTCACTGATGCTGGCTGTTCTGTGTTACCTGCTGCCGGGGGTATTCTGCTGCGTGGGGTGGTTGTGGATTCAGCGCCGCCCGATTGCTAGCCGGGAAACGGGCGTCATTTGCCTTGTGATTCCGGCGGCGGTCGCCTTCATCGGCGCCTATGTGGATTTTTATTCCCACGGCTTCCACAAATCATATTGCATCTACAGTGCCGTATTCAGTGTTGTCACCAATCTTATCTGCGCCGGTATTCTGATAGGCGCCACTGCAGCCGTGCGCGGACTTTGGAAGATGATTTCCGGGAAAGCTTAATGCCGGGGGGCTAGCCGACTTGCGACATAACGCCAAGGCATACCCCGAAAGCTATCAGCAGAGCCCACGTCACAAGCGTGGTCAGCGTGATGCCAATCGTGATGAGGGAGCCCCGCAGCCAAGTCAGCTTGGCGAATACTCGGCTTATCCATAAGGGTACCAGCAGCGCAAGTATGGTGAGCAACGTGTTGGCGTATGGCAGCCATGTGGGCACGGCGCTTGCATCCTCTCCTCCCACCTTGTACCCCATCCATATGCCCAGAGGGAACAACAGGAAGAAAATCAGCATGCTGCAGAATATAGCCGCCACCCCTCTGCGTACTATTCCGCACCCGCTGCGTATGCCCCCGAGTAGGAAGAACAGCAGGCTGATGCCCGTATAACGTGGATTCCCGGAACGCGGCACTATGAAAGGATACCGACAGGTGGTTCAACTCCCATGGCTCTATAAAGCTGAACTTGTTTATTGAGCACTTCTCGTACCAGAGGCGTTTTTCCGGGAATATGAATCATCTCTATGG
>JAFWZG010000107.1 GCA_017517385.1 Akkermansia sp. | reverse complement strand
GCTTATTTGATATGGGACAGCAAGAACCCGCCAAAAGATTATTCCCCCTAATTCCTAAACCTTTTTCAAAGAAAATCATCCATACATCCAGCAATCATGCGCCATAGAGGCTCGTTATCGAGCCTCTATGGGATGGCAATGAAAGCAATATTTATATTCCACCTATGAGCACTTATAGGCTTCATGGTAAAATTATTCCACATCCGACAAATCGACCTACAGAACCATTTTGCGAAATGTATGTTATGACGCTGCCAGAAATAATAACAGATGTGAGCATTGAGCTCTATTTTCAGTCGGTGATAATTGGAAATAAATTGCGGGTGTATTCCGAATTGCCTCAAAAGTTTATTTATCGATATCATTGCCATCCCATAGAATCGAATAGGGAAAACAGCCGGGCAGCAAACAAAAATACCAGATGACAAAAATGGCGTTTTGGAAAGTCAATTATACGTATCAGTAAGTGCCCGCGTCATGGCCATGTCATAGGTAGTTCTTTTTTCTCCCTGCGCTCTTTCAGAATACTATCAGTCAAGCTGATAGCAGCGGAGCAATAATGCCGTTTACTCCACACTTCTTGGCACAGGGCGCGTACCTCCTCGTTGTTCTGCACGCTGAGAGCGCGTTGGCGTATACTTTCGAGGTAGGTAGCCTTCGATTCTTCCAGGCGGCGAGCGCCTTCTTCCTCCTCCATAAGACGGCGGCGAAGTGCATATCGCTCGCGTTTTGTCATAGGACGACTGTATTTGAGCTTCTTTTGTTTCATCTTGGTAGTTTTATTTAATCAACCGGGTATTCTTCTACAGGCATATCGAGAGGGGCTGTCAGCATCTGACGGGCAAAATAGGGTGTGTGGTAGAGGTCAATTTCCGTACCGTCCATCGGGATAGGCAACGTCAGCGGGAGCGGGTGATGGCGGCTTATGCGGATGGGCGGCATGGCAACATCGTCTCCATTGGTCTTGTGCTCCACCAGGTACACTGCCGGGGCGATGGCCTCAGCCTGCATGCGGGAGATAAAGCCGGTAAATGGGGCGGAGTTGAGAAAATCCTCCATCTTCGACTGTAGCTGAGCGCTCAGTCGGTAGGCCCCGTGCGGCATGATGCGCGGGGCATTCTGCGGCTCTATTCGGTAGTAAGCGTTGCCGTTACCACGGTGTAGCCCGTACCTCAGCCAGCGTAGCAGGTAGTAGAGCTTTTTGTTGCGCTGCTGTTTTTCCCGCGTGGCGGGGTTATTGAGCGGCACAATGATGCTGATGGTACGATACGGGCGTTTTTGAGTATTGGACATTGGGTTAGATATTTGCCGGTGTTAATGATTAGCGTCTTGCGCGGCTTCTGTGGTTGGGCGCACTTGCCCTCTCACTCTGAAGCGGAGGTACTTGCCTTTATAACCGGCCCGTATACTGATGGAGCAGGGGCGCTCCAGTACCAATTCGTATATTACTGGGAACCAGTCGAAATGTATACTGTCGTCCGGTTGACGCACATGGCCGCCGTAGCCGTGCTCGCGCTCCATGGTCACAAACTTGCCGTTGTGAGGAAAGCAGCGTGGGTATTCCAGTGCATCGGCTCGCACCCATTGCTGCTGCTCCGGTAGCCACAGCTCCGTGCTGCCACCTACAAAGTCATTCCAATATGCGCCGGAGTACCACGGAAAATCCTCACTCACGCCCGGGCTTGCGGATATCCTGCGGCGGTAGTCCTCCAGCTCCTCCTCTGTGGCGGCGGCGGTATCATGCTCATACAGGGTAGGAATGTATGCCGGTTTCTGCTCGCCGAGGCTACGTATAGAGACAATGCGCACGGGGGCGCCACTCTCGGCATCTTCTACCGCCAACTGTAATCCTTCGCGTCTATGGTGGCGAAGGAGGTTCTGCAAGTGCTCCACGCTCCGCACTACGGGAGATTCGGACGGAATGGGGATCTGCTCGCTGCGACAGCCCCCCTTGGGGGCGTTCACCAGTACCGTACGGTATGTGGGGCGCGGTACATCGCGGTCGCGAATCGGGGTGTCGGATTCGCTCTTGAACCACTGTTGTTTTTCATCATGCCACACTTGGAAGGGCAGGCCGATTTCACTGCCCAAGGCAATGACCATTTGCTCTTCCTTTTGTTCCATGTTGTAAAATAGTGATGGTTAATTTATGAATTTGCAGACCAATCTTTCTCGGTGAAGGTTACCACTTTGGCCGGGTGCCCTTTGGGGCATGAGAGGAGTGAAACTGTAATGTGCTCCGCAGGCAGCTCAAAGGCTTGTGCAATGAGATCTCGGTAGGCTTTCATCTGCCCGGTGTACTCAGATTTCAGCGAGTTGTAGGCACTTGCTTCGGTCGAGGGGAGCTTGTTGGTCTTGAAATCGATGATATGAGCGGTGGTTACCTTACCCTCATTATCGGTAGTAAGCACAAGGCGGTCAATGGTGCCGGGGGTACATTCGTTCTTCTCATTGTCGACGGAGATAATGGCTTGCTCATTGTACACCGCTTGTCCGTGACGGTGGGTGAAGAGGTCGCGAATGACCGGCTGCTGCAGGGCTTGGTAGACGACTTCCTGATATGTGTTGCGAGAGAAATCCGGCTGCATCCAATGGGGGCGAGACTCATCATACCAGGTGATTTCTTCCCAGCATTCATGCACCGAGGAGCCGAAATCGGTGGCGGATTCATCGGAGTAGCGGGGAGTGGGCTTATCTTCCGGTTCTTTCAGCTCCTTATCCTCTTCTTTGGCAAGGGAGGAAGGGGTAACTATCGTACGGCGGGGGATAGCGGGGCCAAGGGGAACCGGGGGCGTGGGTTCCTTGGTAACGGCGGCTTTGTCTTTCAGAGCCTCATACCAGTTTTCCGTTCCCATGGGGGAGAATATCTCATCCTCTGCCAGTTTGCCCGTAGAACCGCCGAAAGCCCGGCGAATAAGACCGCCAATGGAACGGGCTGCGGACTTTAGCTCTCCTTTCTTCGAGTCCTGCAACTCTGCACCGTGGCAAATGATATAGTTGGCATGTTTCGCTCGGGAAACAGCTACATACAGGAGGTTATATGCCTCACGGCTGCTGCGCTGTTTCCAACCGTTGGTCAGTCCGGTGAACGCCCCGGGCCAATACTGTGCCCTAGCCTCCTTGTTGGCAGGAGCAAGCAGCAGGGAACGACCGTCCGGAGAGCGGAAATAATCCATATCGCTTTCGTTATCGATGGGATCCGTCGAGAGGAAAGGAAGAATGACCGCATCAAATTCCAGCCCTTTACTCTTGTGCATGGTCATGACCTGCACATAGCGGGAAGAAGCCATCCCCTGTGTGCTGAGCGAGGAAATCCTGCGTACCCAGGCAGCCAGTGAACCTCCTGTGGCATCAAAGGCGCGCGCTGCATCCAACCAGGTACGCATCAATTGCCGATGCGCCTGCTGCTGCTCCGCAGTCAATGCCTGATAGTCAGCTTGTTCGCCAAGTTTGTGAAAAATGCCCTGCAACACGCGGGTGTAGCTCAGTTCGTCGAGCTGTTCTCTCCCGGCAGCCCACACGGCGTTATCGCTTTCGGCACCAGCGAACATATAGCTCATGAATGAGGCTTTCACGACATTGAGAGCCACTTTTTCATGCGGATGTAACAGCCAGCGGAAGTAGAAGCTGAGCATTTCTCCCAGAGGGCAGAAAGTGGCAGCCAGTGTGTCTTTCACCAGCAGCACCGGAAGTTCCGGCATATCATTTCGGAGCTGGTTCACCACGGCCTCCGCATCGCTGTTGGAGCGGGTCAGCACGGCAATGCTCATTCCGTTGATGGGCGTCTTGTCGTTGGCCGTCAAACGGCGCATGACCCGGCACACGGCATCATAAGCACAGGCTTTCATGCTCTTTTCCTCCCCGCTTTCATCCTCCGTCTGTGCAATAACCTGCACCTCCGTATAGCCGGGAATTTCCCTTGCTGTCTCATGTGCGGTGAATGGCTCTAAATCGACGGCGTTTTTACCGGCATCCTGCTGCTCAACGGGCTGTAACTTCCGGAACAGCTGATTGACAAAGCCATTGTCACCCATGATGACAGGGGAGGAGCGATAGCTCTTGACGAGTTTTTTCTCCTTTACGGGGACATTCCATTGCGTGTTGTTTTTGAGCTCATCAAAGGCCTTCGTTTCCCCTGTACGGAAACCGTAAATCTCCTGTTTATCATCACCCACTACAAAGAGGCTGCCATCTGTCACGCAGTAACTTGTGTCCTTATGGTAAGGAATGAGAGAAGCAGGCAGCGGGCGGGGATAAGAAGCGGAGAAGTCGACCGCCCCTGCCACGGCATCATTGGCAATCACCTCCAGCACCGGGGATAGGGTGGCAAACTGGTCATCTGAGGTATCCTGGAACTCATCCAGCATCCAGTGCTGGTATTTCTTTCCGGTACGGATAGCCAGATGCTCTCGGCAGTATGCAGAATCATCTACCCATTCATCCTCACTTTCCAGCGACATGAGCCTGCGGGCGTTGCGTGCAATGTCATCGAACGAGAATTCCCCGGAAACGGATATACGCTTCTCATACGCATCTGCATAATCTCGCAGCAGGGAGAAAAGACTGCGTGTGCGAGCCTGCGCATCGTATAGGCACTTGGCGGGCAGCTTCTTTCTCAACCAAGCGGCAAGAGCCTCAACCCTCGTAATGCCGGACAAGTGTTCATATTCCTCCACAAGTGCCAGATTGGTCAGCCATTTCTCCATGGTGGCAGAAAGCGGTACCTTCTGCCGGGAAAGTTTGCCCAGCCCGGAATAAATGGAACTGGGGAAGTCCTTTTCGTTAAAATCCCGCAGCAATAGTTTCAGTTCCTGAGCCCTTTTTTGCCATTCGGCCGCCTCTTCTGCTGACAGCACGTCAAAATCACCCAGGCACTGTTCCTCGAAATAAGAAACATCAGTCCACGCATCTACCGATGGATTCTCACGGTACAGGGAAAGATGATGCTCAAGCTCTTTTTCCAAACGGGATATGGTTTTTGTTCCCTTTCCGCCGGTCAGGTCAGCAAAAAGCTTCAGGAACTCCTCACGCTTATCCTGTTCTGTGGTCCGAGCATCCAGATAGTCATCTATCGTGGCTCGCTGGGCTTTCGCGGCATCCGCCGGGTCGAGCGCAGTGACGGAGTTGACTCCCAATTCCAGACTGTTGGAAGTAACCAGTGTATTGAAAAAGCTGTCAATCGTAGAAAGTTCCAGTTTAGACATCACCTGAATCACCTTCTGCAACAGTTTGCCAAACTCAGTGGCATCCTGTACCGGCAGCTGCAAGTAATCCCGTAACTCCTTTTCCTGCGGATCGGCGTACAGCACCTCCGGGTACTTTCCTTCTGCCGCAGCGCGTTTCACCAAGGCCACGGTAGCAGGCAACAGCGGGGTATCATTGGCCAGAGGTTCACACTCGTAGCGCGATTTCTGCGTATGCCCGCTCCAGATTTCCCAGACTCGGACAGCCAAGGGATTGCGGGCCTCCTTATCATCTTTCGCCGGCTGCCAACAGGCACCTTCCGCCAGAGCATGCAGGATTCGGCTGCGGAACTCACCGGCGGCTTTTTTGGTGAAGGTCAGGGCTATGATTTTCTCCGGGGCAACGCCCAACATCAGCAGGGCGATGTAACGGGAAGCCAGCTGGTAGGTTTTTCCCGTTCCGGCAGAGGCCGAGATAAGGGAACTTGTGGTGTGATAAATGAGAGAGTTTTGATTCGTTTCGGGCATGGGATAAAAGAGGATTAGATGTTAAGCTCCGGGAGGTTGAACATGGAGCGGGGATCTGCCGTAGGAGAAACTGCCCCGAATCGAGGCGCATTCTTGTCCCAAGTGTCGCCGGTCAGGCGGGAATAGGGCCGGGTCTTCAGCCTCAGCGATTCTGCAGAGAACAGACATTTTCCGTCCCGAATCATACGGATGGCAGAATCCACCGTCACCATGGCGTTCTCCAGCAATTCTTCCGGCGTATTCCTGAACGTTCCCTTGGAGTTGCGGACATTGAACTGCTCCAGCCGTCCTGACTGAAGAAGCGGATAACAGGGCATGCTCCGATTGTTGCTCTGCAAATTGTAATAAATCAAATCAGGCATAACCCCGGCCAGTGATTCCGGCTTCTGGTCGTTGCGAATATCCTTTGCATTGAGCTGCCGCAGGCCATAAGCATACAGCATCAACTGCACATTTTTCCATCTGTAGCACCGTACCTCCTTATTGTTCTTAAACGCAGCTTCCACCAGGGGGAAACGGTAACCGGCCGCATTCATGAACCTGTAGTAGGGAGAGTCCTCACCCTCCTCCAGCAATTCGAAATGCACTTTAAGCGGTTTTTTATCATCAGCAGAGGTCTTGTAATCAATAATTCGCCAGTGCCCGCAGCGGTGGCGGTCAATGCGGTCTGCCACCATGCGGAATTTGACAGTTTCGCCGTTGGAAAGAACCAATGTCGGCTTAAGCGTGTATTCACACGCAATGTTCTCCCATCCGTTGAGCAAATCCTCCACATGTTGGCGGGCGAATGCTTCCATGGTGCCCTCGACATTTCGCAACAGCACCTCCATGGGCAGGGGCTGAACACCGCGCTCGGTGAACAGAAGATACACTCGCTCCCACTCATTCCGGGCAATGGCTATCATGCGCTGATTCAGCGCCACTACCAGCTCGTTCGCAGAGATGGCCTCCGGGAATGCGGCTCTGAGTTTTTCTTCCGTCGGATATTGTTTCACTGCGGACTCCAGAACAGCATGAACGAGCGTACCATATTCATTGCTCTCCAGCTCGCTCTTATCATCTTCGTACACATCACTGGCATCTAATTGGTAAAGATGTTTCAGCCAGAATGTAAACGGGCACTGAAGGAATAGCTCCAGAGAGGACGGTGAGTAGGTTTTAGCAGGATTGAGGAAAGGATTTGCTTTTCCCGGGGCTATCTGCTCTATGCTTTCCATCATTCCGGGCTGTAATGTCCCAGCTGTCAGTTCCGGGGACTGTGACGTCCGTAAGGAATAAATCGGCGTCGGCGGGAAGGCTCTCACTCCGGAGGATTCTGCAAAGAAGGCGCGGGCACGGTAGGGAAGTTGCGCCCCGCAGCGGAGGAGCAGCCCGGAGGGTGCCGAACTGCTGCCGTCCGGATTCTGCCGCGATGTTACAAAGTGAACCGAACCGTCCGGATGACTTTTCAGCAATGCCGTCAGGAGATAAGAATCGCGCGCAATTCGGAAGGGCTCGTGTCTGATATTCAATTCCCGGCATAGAGATTCCGGCAGGAACTCATCATCCCCCACAGGTTCGGGTATACAGCCGTCATGCATGGCACATATAATCACCCTCTTTCCCCGGGTATATGTAAGTTCTCTCCAGCCTATCACGTTACCGACAAATGACTCATGGCGTGACTGCGCTCCATCCAGATTTTGCACCTCGTAGCGCAGCACCTCCAGCAGCATGACCGGATTACTGATTTTGCCCGAAAGCTTCTTATCCAACAGGGAACGAACACTCTTGCAACACTTGTCAGCAAAAGGCTTCAAGGCAGATTCTGCATATATTTCTGTCACTCGCGACACCAACTCCTTCAATTTATCCGGTAAGAGTTGGATCTGACAGCATCCCTCAGCAAAACCCTGAACCCGGAGGGCAAATTCCCAATAGGTTACATTCCGCTCTGCTGCCACATCCTGCAAACTTCGATATGCTTTAACAGGCAATTCTAAAGCCGGATTCAGCAAATCACAGAGCGACTGAACGGACGCCGGCAACAGCACGGCGCGTAACTGCTCCACATGGCTCTGTAAATTAGCCATCGCCTCGGCATCCGCATACAGCACCTGCTGTAAGGTTCTGTTGCAAAGCAAGGCAACAAAGGCATTCAGTTCCAGCATGCCGCCCTGTTTGTCGGTAACAATTCCATCTCTGTTTCTTGCCGCGCAAAAATCTGCCAGTTGCTCCGGCAGGTTGCCAAGCTCTGTCGTACGGAGCGAGCGCCCCTCGGGTGCATTCATTTGCCACCCCATACCAACTTCAGGAGCTGCAAAGGCATTCAACAGGGCCGGGCTGAAATCCGTGCTACCTGTGGACAGAACGACCTCATCCGAACGGAATCCTCCTGCCAGCCGCACAGCTTCCGCGGCCAGGGTCTCAGCATCGTCTGTTAGGTGAATGGTGGAGCGAGCATTATCCACCACCTCCTTCTTCGCGTCGGTGAAGACCAGTGCATCCGGTATGTCTATCTCACGCGAACACCAGGAAGCCTCCAACGGCAGACCATAGGCATCGAAATGATCCGCTTCCTCCTCCGGTGCATGTACCCAGATTTCCACGCGGACTCCGGCTTTACTGCGCAATTGGCGCAGGCAGGTCTTAATCTGCGTGGAAAACTCCGGCACGCAAGCTATAATAAGCAGCTTGCTGTTCCCCGGCAGGGCCGGAGCCTTCAGCCAATCAGCCTGAAAATTTGTAAGCGTGTTCCCCTTCAGAATAGCATCTACCCTGTTAAACAGCTCACCCAATCGGCGCCATCGCACTTGTTCATTCGCAAACACCGCTTTTCGGGCAAGAAGTGACTTGCGGGTTGCTTCTTCCTTCGGCGCAAGCTTGTTTAATTCCGCCTGCACGGCTTCCTCCCGCTTGCAGAGCAAGCCGGTCACGTCATCGATTTCCACCTCCTCCTGCTCCAGCCGGGTACGCAGAGCCATCAGTTTGTGTGCTACGCCCACAGCCCAGCGCTCACGGTGAGTCTCCGGTCGGCGGGGGATGAGCGGCGCATACTGCGCCACCGGGTCAGCACCATCCGCAGCCAGCACCTGTAGCCACGCCGCCAGCGTCTCCATGTCAGAGGCCACGTTCTCGCCCTTGGTGGGGATAAGCTGACTCGTAAGGATAATCCGTGGAATCAGGATGGGGTTACCTGCTTTTTCCGCCATGTATTCACGTAGGCGGCGCCCGCTTTCCGCGGTGGGTACCACCACGGTGGCGCGGCGATATTGGGGCGCCGTGTCCGGGTTGGTGAGGTAGCTCAGCAGACGCTCGGCCACAAGTTCGATAGCCGGTTTATCCCAGCCAAGAAAGTGTAATTTAGGAGTACTCATGAAATCGGCATTAGTATACCAAACCTCGTGAGTTGCTTCAAGGTTATTTCAAGGGAAATAATGCGTTTTCTGAATAGACTTACAAAATAGCACGCTACCGTAACTTTTATCTTGATGTGATATCTGGCGGATGGTAGGATGTTGTGTGATGTCTGGCATGGTTCCTGATAAAACAACCAACGGAATACGGATTTATGACTCGAAAAAAAGTAAATAAGAAAAAAGTAAATAAGGCCTTACTTAGTGCTGTAGAGGAGGGTGATGTAGAAGCTTTGAAATCAGCTCTTGCCGCCGGTGCGGATGTAAATGCAGCAGATAGTGAGGGTATTACGTCCTTGATGCGTGCCGCAGAAAGCGGCAATGAAGAAATCCTTAAGTTGCTTATTGAAGCCGGTGCGGATGTAAATGCAGCAGATTGTGATGATATTACGCCCTTGATATGTGCCGCAGAAACCGGCAATGAAGAAATCCTTAAGTTGCTTATTGAAGCCGGTGCGGATGTGAATGTCGAGGATGTGTATGGAGAGACAGCTTTGTCAGTCGCAGCAGCGCGAGGGCATGTCTCGTGCGTAGAAATGTTGAAAGCAGCCGGAGCAGAGGGGGATTATGATATTCAGCATGAAGAAGTCGACGATGAAGAAGATTGTGAGGAGGCAACTACTGTCTGGAAGGGTAATATCCGCCAAATGTGGGAATATAAAATGTATTGGCCGGGAACCCTTTCCGAGTTGCTGAACGTCGGTGAGAATGACTGTTTGATGTATGTGTATGTTTGCGCCAATGAACCCTCTAATGAGTGGAGCTTACAGGAGGATGAATATATTATCATTTGCCTGAAGCGAGAAGGTGGCTCATGGACGAACATCAGTTGGCCCAAGGTGCCCCATGATGACGCAGACCCCTACTTCCCCGCGGATTGGGATTGGCAGGAGATTCTCGACCTGGTGTGGGAGGAGAAAACGGTCACCTATACCACCAAGCTGAACGAGGATTACGAGCAGGTAGAGGCTACTTGGGAGGTAGAGGAGTAAGCACCGTACTTCTTGTGTTTTTCACCCACCCTGTCCCGTATAGCACCGAGACAGGGTGGGCTTTTCTTTAGGGGGGGTGAATGAGCTCGGAAGGAAAACTCTCAATGTCTGAAATATATTTGCTAACGATACCGTAGTTTCTTCTTGACCTAATATCAGGGGGGGATGGTAGAATGTCGGGCGATGTCAGGCATGGTTTCTGATAAAATAACAACCAATAGAATACAGACTTATGACCTCGAAAGAAGCAAATGCAGCGCTGATTAACGCTGCGAGAACCCGAGACATCGACGCATTGAAAGCCGCATTGGCTGCCGGTGCAGATGTGAATAAAAGATAGTTTGTACTGGGCAAATGCCTTGGCGAACATGAGTATGTTCACGGATGACGAAGCACCAATGCGCGAGATGATTAAAATTCACCTCTGTCGCATTTATCCTTGCAATTCACACAAGCTTCAAAAGCTGCGAGTGGTGCTACATGCGGCCGTAGCTTTCTGTTATTCCTGCCATGTCCTGTTTCGGTTAACATTGCCAGGGGCGGAGGGTGAAAAAACGGCTCTTCGTTATAAAGTGTGGGCATGTCCCATTCCCGCAGTAGAAAACGGAGGCGCTTTTGGCATAAGAGAGCGCAAAAAATACTCAATAGTCAACTATGAATTCATTATTGATGCGGCAGTTAATTCTCCATGTGTGAGGCGTATTTGACAGACTCCTTATGGAAGAGTCGTTGCATTTTTTCTGGATTACGCTGATTAGCAACCATATGCTCCTGCATTTGTGCTTGTAATTCGTCTCTATTCTGGGCAGGCTCTCGTTGGCCTATGGCGATTTTAAGGTCGGAATTCACCAATTCGTCAGGATTTAGCTCCGGAGAATATGCGGGTAAATAAAATACTCGAATCAAATTGCGGCGTTTTCTGAGCCAAGCTTTGACTATTCTCGCATGATGAATACGCAAGTTGTCTACTATCAATACAATTGGATGTCCGGCATCTCTTTGTAGATCTCGAATAAAACGCAGATATTTCAAAATGTCTTATCTATTTTTAGGGCAGATAAGCAATACAAGCTGGCCGATTGGGTCGAACGTGGATTCCCGGAACGCGGCACTATGAAAGGATACCGACAGGTGGTTCAACTCCCATGGCTCTATAAAGCTGAACTTGTTTATTGAGCACTTCTCGTACCAGAGGCGTTTTTCCGGGAATATGAATCATCTCTATGG
>JAFWZG010000036.1 GCA_017517385.1 Akkermansia sp. | reverse complement strand
TTACGAATTAAAAGTAAGCGGCTTACGCCGATGTTGGGATAAAAGAAAAATTGTGCCAATGAACGGACTGTATGATACCCGGCCAAGGAGAATTCGGCAAAACACGCTGATTTTGTGTACACAATGGCTATATTCCCCCAAGCTTTGGGACACATGTGCTGAAAAAGAAAGCCGGGCGCGGCCATGATGAGCGGCGCCCGGCTTACTATCATACGTGTCCCAAAGATTTGGGACACGCGTATTTACGATTTTAGATTTACGAATTAAGGATTAGCGGCTAACGCCGGATATTGGATAACTGAACGCTTACTGCTGATGGTTAGGTTCGTGATACCCCAGCGCAGAAATGAAAGCAGAATACGCTGACTATATGTCGTTTGGTGCCCTTTTTCTGTAATCTTTGGGACACATGTGGCTTACTATGTTATATATAAGGGGGGGATTACTTGCTTGCCAAGTGGGCCAGGACGGCATCTCGGATAGCATCCAAGCCGGTGCGGAGCATTTCCGGGGAGGTGGCAAAGTTCAGGCGCACGCACTGGGAATCACCAAAGTTGGCGCCGTTATCCAAGTACACGCCTGCTTTCTCACGGAAGAATGCGTGGGGGCTGTCCACACCGAGGGCGGAGCAATCAATCCATGCCAGATAGGTGGCCTCTTGGTGGCGGGTCTTGAGCATGGGGAGCTCGCGGGCGATGTAGTCCACGACGAATTGACGGTTGGCGCGGAGGGTGCGCAGGAGCTGCTCGTGCCATTCCCAGCCGGAGGTGTAGGCGGCGAGGGAGGCGGCATAGGCGAAGACGTTCAGGGTGGGGAGACTGTGCCCTTGGGTCTTGCGGATGGCGGCGCGGAGCTCGGCATTCGGCACGGCCATGTAGGTGAAGCAGATGCCGGCGATGTTGAAGGTCTTGCTGGGGGCGCTGAGCATGACGGTGCGCTGCTGCATGCGCTCGGAGAGGGTGAGGGCGCAGACGTGCTGCTTGTCCTCATCCAGCACGAGGTCGCAGTGGATTTCATCCGAGCAGAGGATGAGGTCATGGCGCTCGCAGAAGTCCGCCACGCGCTCCATTTCCTCGCGGCTCCAGGCGCGGCCGAGGGGGTTGTGCGGGTTGCAGAGCAGGAAGAGTTTTGTGTTCGGGGTGACGGCGGCCTCCATGGCCTCCCAGTCAAACTCCCAGCGCTGGCCGGTATACTTGAAGGGTACGCTGAGCAGGCTGCAGCGGGCGTCCTCATGGCAGTGCAGCATGGGCGGGTATGTGGGGGAGCACACCATGACTTCGTGCTGCGGTTCGGGGCATACAGTGCGGGTCACCAGAGTGAAGGCGGGCACGCAGCCGGGCAGCTCGTGCAGCCACTCGGGAGCGGCATTCGTGACGCCGTGCTTCTTCACCAGATAGGTGGTGATGGCGGCGCGCAGTTCATCCGTCATGAAGGCATAGCCATAGAAACGGTGGTTCAGGCGCGCTTGCAGGGCATCCACCACGCAGGGCGGGCTCTCGATGTCCATATCAGCTATACCGAAGGGCAGAGGCCCTTGCAGGTCCCACTTAATGTTGCCGGTTTCGCGGCGGCAATCAGTCGAGGCAAAGCGTATCATAACAGATGGTTCTCAGTTTCGCCTTGATTATACTACCCGTGAGCGAGCCGTCAAGGCGAAATTGCCGCTCGTCCTGGCTAGGCTGATTTTTTTAACTATGGGGGCTGAGGGGCTATGCTACTCCGGCCGTGGCGTTGATACTTTCAATGGTCTTGCGTATTTCAAGCAGGAGGGGCATATTATGGGAAAAAAGCCCCACGATGTCCCCCTTATTTGTAAAGGGTGGTGCCATGAGTACTCGCATATCTTTCATCAGTCCGTTTTGTACGATGAACTCAATAATGCGATTCACGAAATAAATCTGAGCGGCATTGAGATGGTTATCGTCCAGAAATCTGGCAAAAGCGGCTTTGGCTGCGGACATTTCCAGCCCCACGATGCTGCGCACAAACTCGCCTAAGGGCATGTTTTCTCCGCATTCTTCTTCGTAAGCTTCACGGGTGCCGACTTCGTGCCACAAGATGCGCTCTAACTCCTTCATATCAGCTGCCGTGAGGGCTATGTTATTCTTCAATTTTGAGATAACCACGGAGTCCAGATGTTTTTTCAGGTAGGACTCCGCTTTTTCACGGTAGGTTTTCAGTAAGTCGTCTTCCGGTTTATCGTGCCCATGGATGGTTTCGATAACTTCGTCGTCAAAGTTCGTGTCGTAGCGCCTGCTTTCCCGGGGCAGGTACTTCATGAGTTCGCGCAGCTGTGTGCGGATGTGTTCAAAGGCATTCACATCCGCATTTTCCAGATATTGCGTCTGGAGTATGGTCTCGATGAGAGCTTTCTTTGCCGCGATTTCGGGGATGTTGGACACGGTGGAGATCGCCGCCACTTTAGAGCGGATTTCTTTGCGGCGTCGGGCTTGGGGCTCTTTTTCTCCGGCCAGATAGGCCTGTTCTATGCCGTACATCAGGGCATCAAAGCGAAGGGCACTAGCCTCGTCCGGTTCGGGGTCGATGAGCGGGGCCAATTCGTGCCGTATATTTTCCGTATCTTCGTATGATAGGGATTGGTAGCCCTCGGGGCGTGCATATTGTTCCACGATGCGCAGGTGTTGATGCACGGCAAAGTTGTCACGATTGAGCTTCTGCACCTTGCTGAGCATTTCCTGCACAAGGCGCTCACGGAACTCTGTTAAATCTTCCGTTTGGTAGTTGAGGCCTTGCAGGCGTGAAATGATTTGAGCCTTGAGAGTGAACAGGGCGCCTTGGATGGTGGTGACAGAGGCGGATTCTTTTCCTTTTGCGTTCAGCCGGAAGAACTCAAAGTTGCTGCAGAAGTCAAAAATGAAGAACTCCTTTTTGTCCGCTCCATCCAGCAGGCCGGGGCATAGACGCGTGCCGCGGCCTATCATTTGCCAGAACTTGGCTCGGCTCATCACCTTTTTGAAGAATACGAGATTGGCCACCTCCGGCACATCTATGCCGGTGTCCAGCATGTCTACCGTAATGGCTATTTGCGGCAATTTGCCGGGATTAGAAAAATCATCAATGGCGCTTTGGGCATAATTCAGGTAATTATCTATTACCATGGCTTGTCCGGTGAGCTGCGGGTACTCGCGGTTAAATACCTCCAGTATCTTTTCCGCATGGGCGTGGTTCCTGGCGAAGATGATGCTTTTAGCAATTTTGTTGCCGTAGTCCACGCGTATGCCCTGTTGCATGAGGATGCTCAGTACGTGCCGGATGGTATCCGTGTTAAATACGCGACTGTTCAGGGCCGAGGCTTCGATTTTTTCCGGAAGCTGGCCTTCCTCATCTGTAAAGGTCTGTTCGTACTCCTCTTTTTCTTCATCGCTGAGCTCGTCGTACACGATGCCATCGCTCATGAGTTTCAGCTTGGACTCGATTGTTACATAGTCCACCAAGTAGCCGTCTTTGACAGCTTGGGCTAAATCATAGCCATAGGTGGGTACTCCGGCTTCCAGCTCAAAGATTCCGTATGTGTTTTTGTCAATATCATCTTTTGGTGTGGCTGTCAGGCCTACAAGCGGTGAATCAAAGTAGTTGAATATGTCTCGGTATTTATTGTATATGGAGCGGTGGGCTTCATCACATATCAATAAGTCAAAATGGCCACAGGTAAAAAGGCGATTCCCCTCCTCATCTTGGGCGTTATCGATGCAATTCATCATCGTGTTGTAGGTGGAGAATACACAGCGGGCAGTGAGATTATCTTTCTCTTCCACCAAGTTGGTCAGGCTCAGCTCCGGCAGCATGTTACTGAAGGCTCGCTTCGCTTGCGTGACAAGGGCTGTGCGGTCAGCCAAAAAGAGGATGTTTTTCACCCAGCCCATCTGTAGCAGTACTTTGCACAGGGCTATCACAGTGCGGGTTTTGCCGGAGCCGGTGGCCATTACAAGCAGAGCCTTTCGGCGGTTCTCTTCATCAAAAGCTTGGCATGTTGCCTTGATGGCTTCTTTTTGATAGTAGCGGCCTGCTATCTTGCTGTCCACCTCGGCATGCTTCAGGCTCAGGCGGGTGCGCCGAAGATTGTGCAGTTTCTCTAGGTCCCGGCGAGAATATATCTCAGCCACGCGGCGCTCTTGGTATTGGTTATCGATGATGTAGGTGTCAAAACCATTGGTGAGGAATATGACCGGGCGTATTCCTTGCTGCCGTTCAATGAGGTCCGCATACAGCTTGGCCTGCTGCCGCCCTTGCTCCACTCCTATGCTTGTTTTCTTGGCCTCGACCACGGCAAGCGCCAGCCCCGCTTTGTCGTAAAGCACATAGTCCGCGTAGCCTTTGCCCGCTTTGTTGGGCATGCCGCTTAATTCGACTTCGTTTATCCAGTCCCGGCCTTCCACCCAGCCTGCATTCATCAGCATGGCATCGATGTAGAGCTTGCGGGTCTTGTATTCGCAAAGCTCCGGGGGCTCATTTTCTATGTGCTTCTGTTCCTCCTTGCGCTGGGCCGTCAGCTGTTCTTTCAGGGCGGCGTTCTCTCGCAGCAATTCCTCCAAGCGCGGATCCGGCTTGCTTTCAATGGGTTCAGCCTGTTGTGCTGTGCAGCCGGCTGTTTTTGCTAGTTCAGCGTTAAAGTTCCCTTTAGGCTTCACCTTGCTGTAGCAGCGTGCCATGAAGCTCATCAGAATGTGTAACTGCTCCAAGCACAGCAGCGCTTCTTCTTCTTTGAAATTGTAGTTGCTGTGCGCGGCTTTGTTGCCTAGGTTGCGTATGTATTCCAGGCGTTTGTATACGTGCTCGCCTATCAGCTTGCGGAACTCCGGAGTGCTTAGCATGCCCGCCAGATTGTCTTTCCATGGCTCTACTAAGGCGGTGTCGACGGAATACAGCCAGCGCACGGCGCATTCCAGCGCTCTGCGGCAATTGATGATGGCAGACGCCCGGTCGTGCACCAGTACTCGCTCTGCTGCTATCGCTATTTCTGCAAAGTGCTTAAAACGCGGCTCTGCAAGCAGAAAAACAAAATTTCCCGTAGGGCTGCTCATCTTTATAGTTCGGTATATAGTTGAAATCTAGACCCTTCTACCATATTTTCACTCTCAGAGCAAGCTCATTCCTATGTATCGTCCGAAGAAATGTTACTTAAAGCGTAATTTGTCGATGCGTTGGACGAAAGTTTCAAATTTTTCTTGAAGGCTCATAGGAGGTACAAGAATAGGTAATTTTTTTACCATGTCTTTGTTGAGATTATTTACAACACCTCCAACAGCCATGTTCGAAAAAATATTGTATACTTCTGGCATCGAAAGATATGATTGCAAATAAATTGTATTTAATATGCTTTTCTCAAAATGTAATACAAGCCATCCGTCATGTATGCATCCGTTTATCTTCAAAATAAAAGGATGCCCAAAACTCATTGAATTAGATAACAATAAATCGCCTTCGTATACAAATCGTGATTTTCTAGCTCCTTCTGGTCTGATTTTTTCAGCCGCGCTGCGAATGTATCTATCTGTAGTTGTATCTCCTATTTTAATCCAATTGATTCCATTATCTTCGTTTGTAATATAGTTTGCGATTGGGCGTGGTGAACCACCTCGTTCTATGTCGCAAACATCGCCTAATTTTACATAGGTATTATCAGGTATTATTACTCCAAACATTTCGACAAATCGGCATTTGACGAGCTCATCCAGCTTCGTAAGCTGAACCCGCCGGCTGGCGATTATTGACTGAATTTTTTCTAAATGTGCAACTCTTTTAGACTGCTCTGAAAGTTCGGGGATATCGAGTTCAATATCTGCTACAGTCGATTTTGATATTTCCTTGAATGTTGCTCCTCTTCCTAACGAATTGAGAAAATCTGTTTTGCTCTTCAAATACCAATACAAATACTTGTTGTTGATTATATTTGAGCATACAAAGTTCTTGAACCCTTGATTACAATACATCTCGCACCCGGCAATAGCGACCTTGCCAATGGGCGCCCTAGAAGAAAGGATAACAGTTCCTTTCGGAAGAGGTGTTAACCCTGCTGATCTTACGCCAGCCTCAGTGAGTTTTCTTTCTGTATCATAGATGATGTAGTCAGATTCAGAAAGTTCAGCAGGTGTAATCCACTTCTTGTCGCCATTCCAATACTCCTGCACGCCTGTTTTAGGTGTGCTTCCTGAAATGATTTGACAGATTGAACCAAGTCGGTAACGAGCCATACTACCCCTACAAAGTCAGATTTGCGGTTATCTTTTAACCGATAAATCGTTGGTGGGAAATTTTGACGTTGTTTTGGTTCACGATGGCGTACTTCATGGTGGTGTCAATCTGGGAATGCCCGAGGATTTTTTGCACTTGTTCGATGGGCATTCCTTTATCTATGGCTCGGGTTGCCATGCTTCTGCGGAATTTGTGCGGGTGTATGCGAGGCAGCTGTAATCGTTTGCCAAGCTGGCGCATGCGTATTTCTACGCCACTTATTTTCAGTCGCTCGTGCGGATTATCCAGCGTGACAAAGAGCGCCGGGTTTTTATCCCGGCGTTTAGAGAGGTACTGCAGAAGGTGGAGCTTGGTGCGGGCGTCAAAGTACACTCGGCGCTCTTTGTCTCCTTTGCCAAAAACGATGCACTCTCTTTGCTCAAAATTGATATCGTCAATATTCAGGTTGACTAGTTCTCCCACTCGTATGCCGGTGGAATAGAGAAGATCTACGATGGCCAAGTCTCTTATTTCGCTGCATCCATCCCGCAGCCTCTCGATGTTTTCATCACTGATGATTTCTTTTACCACGGTTTTGGTTTTGATTTTATGGATTCGGCGCATGGGGCTTTTCAGGATGCAGTCTTCCTCTTCCAGCCATGAGAAAAAGCTGGATATGTTGCGCCGAATATTATCCACGGTTACCTTGCTGCATTGGCGCAGGGCTTGGTAATTCACGAGGTAACTGCGAATTTCATCGGTGTTGATGCGGCGGACCGGGGTGGAGATGTTGGCCAGCATGTGTTCCACAGTCACGCGATAGTATTGCAGGGTGCGCTCTGAGCAGCCCTCTATACGCTTGGCATTCAGGAATTGCTGTAGGTATTCCGTATTTGTTGCCGGGGATGCGGGCTCTTTGCCGTTGCTCAGGTGTTTCAGGAGTACATCCTGTAGTTTCTTCATTTGTGTAACACTCAGATATTCTGCCATTTCGTTGAGAATATACACCAACTTCTCGTCCATGCTGTTTGTGTTCATAAGCAGCATGGGAGTATAGCAGAAGGGAAGTACACTGTCAAAAGAGCCGGCTTTATGCCGGCTCTTCAGAATGGGGTTTAATCGAAATATTCTTGCATCAGGCTGTCAAAGAGCTGCTGCGTTTTGTCCAGCGATGCCTGTATGCTAACGCGTAATTTGTCGATGCGACGGACGAAGGAGGCGAAGGTGTTCTGTAAATCTACAGGAGGAATAAATACACTCAGCTTTCGAATATCTGAAAGAGAGATAAATTTCTGTGTTCCTCCTCTCACTTTATCCATAACTTCCGTTTCAAAGTAGGATGAAAGCAATAAATGCTTTACAAAAATATTTAGCAAAAGCGCTCTATCTGGAAATTTTATAAGAGCAACATTTTTTATTGCGAAAGGGACATCGTTTTCAACAATAACAGGACATCCAACAGTGCCAATCATAGGCATTATAATATCCCCTTTATCAACCTTTGACCGCTTACTTATTTTCACATAATCTTCTTCGCTTATCAGGTTGCAATCAGCAAAATCGATAATTCCTTGAGTTACATTTTTTGATGTTACTAAAGGATATCCATGTGTGTGATACTTGGGTGAATCATGAGTTCCATCCCTTACATCACACGCTTCACCAAGAGTTTTATTTTCCCATCCACGTGTATTAACACGCATATCCCCAAACAACTCGACAAATCGGCATTTGACGAGCTCATCAAGCTTCGCAAGCTGGGCGCGGCGGTGAGAGATAATCCGATTGAGGTGTCTGACCTGCTTCTCAAAGCGATTTTGACTTTCAATAGGATGAATGGGAATGATTACTGACTGGAGCGATTTGGTGGAAATGTGTTTGATTAGTGCTCCTGTAACACGTTGAAGCAATTGGCCTTTCTGGTGACGTATAGCATAGCTAAGATATATCGGATTCAAACCCGTCTGTGGGCGGAACCCGATAACATCACCGCCAAGAATCACATCTTCCTGCATAATGGCTGAGCACCGTGTCAGGCCTGCAGGAGTGACATCAGATGCAGGAAAGAGAATATCGCCCTTTTGTGATAATCTTTTTGGGAGAACATCGCAACGTGAGCTGACACTATCGATAATTGCTCCATACTTAGAAAAGAGTTCGCCATAATGGAGACAAGGGTATTTGCCGCTTTCTACAATGTCAGTTTTCTTGAATGGTTGGCCTTTAAACCAAAGAGTACCTATAGAGTCAAGTCTCCGCCTTTCCGATTTTGAAAAATTGCCCATACTCATCACTCCTACAAAGTCAGATTTGTTCATTAAGGAGCTTTTCGAGCTCGGCCATATCCTTATCAATTTCGGCCTGGAGTTGGCGGATATCGGCAAGGATTTCGGATGAGGGCGGGTACTCAATGGGGACGTACTCAGTCTTTTTGTACTTATTGATAGAGAGGTCGTAGTCGTTCGCGGCGATTTCGTCTTTGGGGACGAAGAAGGAGGCATCTGTCCGAGAGCGTTCGGCTTCTGCGTCGGGATTCCGGAAACGGGAGATGATATCGGGGATATCGTTTTGGTCGATAGGGGAGCGCTTATCATCGAGCGAGAAGCCGTCTGCCTTCATATCGTAGAACCACACATTGTCAGTACCGCCATGGTTGGTCTTGGTAAAGATGAGGATAGCGGTAGAGACGCCTGCATAGGGCTTAAAGACGCCGGATGGCATGGAGATGACGGCCTGGAGGCGGTGCTGCTCGATGAGGGTCCTGCGGATGGTTTTGTGGGCTTTGGAGCTGCCGAAGAGTACGCCGTCGGGCACGATGCAGGCACAGCGCCCGCCAACGCGGAGCATGCGCAGGAAAAGCGCGAGGAAAAGGAGCTCCGTCTTTTTCGTATTGCAGGCCTTGAGGAGGTCTGCTGTGATGATATCCGCATTGAGCGACCCTTTGAAGGGCGGGTTTGCGAGGATGAGGCTGTGATAATCTGCGTCCCGGTTCTGGTCTGAAAGGCTATCACGGTATTCGATGTGCGGATTTTGCACGCCGTGGGTCATCATGTTCATAGCGCCGATGCGCAGCATGGTGCGGTCCATATCGTAGCCATGGAACATGTTGTTCATGAAGTGGTCTTTATTCTCGGGAGAGAAGAAGATTTCATTTTCGGCGGTTTCGCGCAGGTAGTCACCGGCGGCGACGAGGAATCCTGCGGTACCGCAGGCGGGGTCACAGATGGTATCGGTTGGTGTGGGTTGCATGAGCTCGACCATCATGCGGATGATATGGCGGGGCGTACGGAACTGGCCGTTCACGCCGGCGGTAGCGAGCTTAGAGAGCAGGTATTCGTACACATCGCCACGGGTGTCCGCCATATTCAGGAGTGCCATCTGTTCGTAAATAGCATCCATTGTGCCGACGATACGTTCCAGCATGAGGGGCTTGGGGATTTTGAAGATAGCATCACCCATGTATTGAGCATAAGCGCTCTGCTGGTTGCCATGCAGGTTTTTGATGAAGGGGAACACGAGCTCTTGTACGATGCTGTACATGCGCTCGGCGGGGAAGTCCTTAAAGGTGCTCCATTTCAGCAGGCTGCCCTCCACCTCACGCTGGCCGATGTTCACCACGCCGGAGAAAATGCTGTTATGTGGCAGGCCGAGCATGGAGGCGGCTTGGGCCTCACGGTTATCGGCATCGTCCAAATCATGAATGAACATGAGGTAGGTCATCTGTTCGATGACTTCCAACGGGTTGGTGATGCCACCGGACCAGAAGATTTCCCAGAGTGAGTCAATTTTTTTTCGAAGGTCGCCGGTAATCATAGAGAAAGAGTTGTGCTTGGTGTAAGTGGGTTGTAATGTAGTGGGAAGGGGCGTGCTGCGCCGCGGCCTTACAGAGATAAGCTCATGGAAGGCCGATGCTGCAGGCGCGCGGGAGCTCATGCTAGAGCTGTGCGCATGGAGAGGGTGGTGAGGAGGGAGAGGAAGCGCGCGTAGTCGTGCTCGCGGTCTGCGGAGACGAGGGCGAACTGGTACTCGCCTTGGCGGGCGTCCTCAGCGGCGGCGTTGTGCAGGCGCAGCTGGATGACCTCCTCGCTGTCCGTCTGGCGGCCACGGAGGCGAGCTTCCAGCTCAGCGGAGGGCACGTGGATGTAGATATCCGCATAGGCGCGGCGGATGATGGGGTCCTCACAGGCGCGGATGGAGGCGGCGCCCTGAACATCGATGTCCATCACGACGTTTTTGCCCTGGGTGAGCAGGTCAATGATATCCGCCTTGAGCGTGCCGTAGGAGTTGCCATGCACGGTGGCGTGCTCCAGAAACTCGCCGGCGGCTACCTTAGCTGCGAAGGTTTCAGGGGAGAGGAAGTGGTAATCCACGCCGTCCTGCTCGCCGGGGCGGGGCTGGCGGGTGGTGCAGGAGATGGAATAGGAGGTGAGGCCATCAGCCTCTGCTCGGCGGCAGAGGGTGGTTTTGCCGGAGCCGGAAGGGCCGGAGACGATAAGGAGGGTACCAAGCATAAGGAATTACGAGTTACGAATTACGAATTTTATTGAGGGGGGCTTATTCGATGTTCTGGACCTGCTCGCGGATTTTCTCGAGCTCGGTTTTGGCGGAGACGACGAGCTGGGCGAGAGCGGCATCATTAGCCTTGGAGCCGGTGGTGTTCAGCTCGCGGAAGATTTCCTGACAGAGGAAATCCAGCGTGCGGCCGACGGCTTCCGGCTTATCACAGATTTTCTCGAACTGGTCCAAGTGGGAAGCGAGGCGGGTGGTTTCCTCGCTTACATCACAGCGGTCCGCGAAGAGGGCGATTTCCTTGATAATGCGCTCATCATCAGCGGGGATGGGGAGGCCGCTTTCCTCCAAGCGCTTGAGGAGCTGCTCGCGGTAGTACGCGGGCACACCGGCGGCGCGGGCGATAAGCTGCTCGCGGTACTCACGCAGGGTGCCGATGCGGCGGAGGAGGTCGGCTCGCATGTTAGCGCCTTCCTGAGCGCGGAGGGCAAGGAAGGCGGCGAGAGCCTCGCGGATGGCGGGTTCAGCGGCGGCCCAAGCGGTGTCCGGCGTGATGTCTGCCTCCGTTTCCTCACCGA
Organism: Akkermansia sp.; assembly: GCA_017517385.1. Lineage (GTDB taxonomy): Bacteria > Verrucomicrobiota > Verrucomicrobiia > Verrucomicrobiales > Akkermansiaceae > Akkermansia. The sequence continues at coordinate 29,918 of JAFWZG010000036.1, read as the reverse complement.
TGATGCCGAGGCGCAGGAGGGCATCCAGCGTGATATCCACGGCGGTGCCGGTGGCCGTGGCTACCTCAGCGGTGCAGGCCTGGAGGGCGGCGAGTTTGGACTTATTGACGGTGAGATTACCGGCGGCAGCGGCTCCGGCTTGGAGGGAGATGGTGATGTTCACTCGGCCGCGGGAGACGCAGCCGGCCACGAGATCGCGTACACGGGTTTCCAGCTCAGCCCAAGCGCGGGGGAGAGAGATGGCGATTTCTGTTTGTTTGCGGTTCACGCCGCCAATCTCCACGCGGAGGGAGGCGTTATTGAGCGGGGCGGTTGCGGCCCCGAATCCGGTCATGCTGTTCATAAGGGGGATTTTCCGATGATGTCTAGCAGGCGCGAGTCTAGCGCGAGTGCTTCGTTTACGTTGAAATTAAGGTCAGAGCGGAGGGCGTCCACGGCGCGCATGCGGCGCAGGAGGTCCGGCACGCTGTGCGCTGTGGCTACGGCGCTGAGCTCGGGGGCGAGGGGCTCTACATCCGGCGCGTGCGAGGCAAGCAGCACGGCTTGGCCAAGGCAGAGGGAGAGCAGCTCCAGCATCTGGGCGCGCTCGCCGAGGTATTCGCTCTCGATGCGCGCATTCGTTACGTCCTTCTGCATGGCTTCCCAGTTCTTAATGTCTGTACCTTCTGAGACGGCTTTGGCCTCAGCCTTCAGGGCGGAGGTGATACGCTCGGTAATCTCCTCACGGCGCTTGGTGAGAAGGTTCTGGAAGTCTGCACGCAGGGCGATGGCGGCCACATCATTACCGATGCGGGGCAGGGCGGCGCGCACGGCGGGCAGGAAGGCCTGCTGGGCATTCGTGAGGCGCACACCGCGGCGGGAGTCGCGCAAATCCAGCCTGACGCAGCGGGAGAGGATGGTGGGCAGGAGCTTCTGAGGCAGGGCGGTGATGAGGATGATGAGCGTCTGCGGCGGTGGCTCCTCCAGGGTTTTCAGGAAGGCGTTAGCGGCTTCATCCAGTAGGCGGTCAGCTTCATCAATGATGACGAGTTTGGTCTCTCCCTCGGCAGCGCGTAGGGCGAGAAAGGGCTCCACGCTACGCACGGCATCTATGGAGATGGTGCGGATTTTGGAGCCGGGGCGCAGCACGCGGCAGCTGGCGTGGTGGAGGTTTTCCAAGGAATCCGCCCGAGCGCCGTTCAGCTCAGCCGCGAGGGCAAGTGCGAGGCGGTGTGTACCGGCATCTGCCGCGCCGGTGAAGAGGAGGGCGTGAGGCTGGCGGCCGTTAGCACGGGCGTTCTTCAGAAGGGAGTGAGCCTGTTCGTAGGTGAAGGCCATGGCGTGCGTTAGTTTTCAGGGTAGGAGCCGAGTACTTTGAACATGGGCGTGTGATCGTGCAGGACGTGCAGGCAGGTCTTCAGCGGTTCTACGTCTTCATGGCCCTCTACATCAATGTAGAAGAGGTATTCCCATGCGGTGTCGCGGTTCGGGCGGGAGTCCATGCAGTAAATGTTCACGCCGTAGTTTTTGAAGACGTTCAGCACGTCCACGAGGCTGCCTGCTGTGTGCGGCACGCCGAAGCAGATGGTGGTGCGGTCCTTACCGCAGGGGGCATTGCGCTGGCGACCAATGACGGCGAAGCGTGTGGTGTTGTCGGACTTGTCCTGAATGTTGGCGTTGAGGAGTTTCAGGCCGTAAAGCTCGCCGGCCATTTGGCTGCCGATGGCGGCGGCTCCCAGCAGGGCTTCATCCGCTGCGCGCTGCGCTGCGGCGGCAGTGGAGGGGGTGGCCACGAGGGCGGCATTCGGGTAGTGCTGCAGCAGCCATTCGCGGCACTGGCCCAGCGCTTGCGGGTGGGAATAGATGGTGCGGATGTCAGTGGCTTCAGCATTGCTCATCAGGCAGTTTTGTACGGGCTGGTGTACTTGGGCGCAGATGCGCAGCCCCATGGCGCCGAGGAGATCCAGAGCCTGAGAAACTTTGCCGTCCGTGCTGTTCTCAACGGGGACGATGCCGTAGTCTACCTCCTTGCGGTCCACAGCGTGGAAGATGTGATTGAAAGAGGGGAAGGGCACTAGCTCTACGCTGTCGCCAAAGCGGGACTGTGCCGCCTGATGGCTCCATGTGCCTTCCGGTCCGAGGTAGCCCACTTTCATGCCGCCTTCTAGGGCGAAGCTCATGCTGACAATCTGGCGGTAGACGCTCTGCAGGCCTTTCTCCGGGAGTACGCCGGCATTGTTCGCCATCAGTTTGGCGAAGAGCTTGCTCTCGCGCTCCGGCACGAAGATGTGAGAGTTGCTCCCTTTTTTGATTTCGCCTACGCTGTGCACGCACTGCATGCGCTGCTTCAGCAGCTCCACAATCTGGGCGTCTAGGCGGTCAATCTCTTGTCTCAGCTCGTCTAAGGTCATAACTTGCCGCGCATTCTACCACATCGCCTCCTCTCCTGCAATGCCAAATTCAGCCCACATGCTTTTTCATTACGCGCGCGGGGCGTGAAGTGGTGCTCATGTTGATTCCCGTATGTATCAATGTAAAAATCGGCAAAAATCAAAAAGTGTATTAGGAGAATACGGAAAAAAATATATGAGAATACGCTTGCTAAAAAGTATAAAAACATATTATATATAGCGATGCTAAGAAGCAATAAAACGCAGAATAAACGAATGATGAAAATATAAGAGATAAGCCCAAAGTAATCTTTTTATCATCCGCCGGACTCCATCGGTAGAGCAGGTGACTTTGTGTGACCTCTTCAAAAAGTTTTAATTACCGGAAAGCCGTAGGGAAAAGTAGGAAAAAGCGCTCTTGAAATTTTGGAGACCAGTTTTTGAGCGAAGGTAGGGTGAGATGGTCAGATTTTTAAGAAAAGTTGATATTTATATTCCTGTAAACGTATAGGAATATAACGAAGGAATTTAAGTTTTCCTTACCATCTGGTAACGGAATCAAAAATCTCAGAAGGTGCCGATTTTAGGTAAAAATCTGAAATTTTGGGTAATTTTAGGTCTTGAAGCTCAGAAAAGTGTGATTTTTAGAGCTTGTGATGGTAGTAAATGAGATTTACTGGCTGAGAAGTTGATTTCGACTGCGGGAAAAAGAGGCAGAAAAAGAAGCTGCTTGAGATGCGAGGATGGGAAAAATTATGCAAAAATGCTTGAAAAAGGGCCATTTTTAGCGAAAAATAGCGAATAATAGTAAAGGAGACTTTATAGCAAAGTAAAATTAAATATCGCACGAAAATTCCAACACATCTATTATCAATGAGTTAAGATTGTGACTGGACTTGGGTTGTTATTTATGGCGTAGAGGGGCAGGGCTTGCGCTTGAAAATGAGAAAAAAGGCTGAAAATTGGGGTGGACTGAGGCGTGAGTTCATGAAAGTATTTACAAAAGGCTTCGAAAATGTTATACAAAAGCATATGAAAAAGGGAGTTTTCAGTGGCATTATTTTGGGCGCGGCGCTTTTATTGAGTGCCTGCGGGGTACAGATTCAGATGACAACCATTCGCCCGGCGGATGTGGATTTGGGGCGTGGTGCGACGCTGAGCGTGCACAGCCATGGTGAGGGACGCTATGGAGCTAGGCTGGCGGAAGCCTTCCGCTTGGAAATTGGGAAGCGCGGCTTTTATGCGCTCGGTCACCATGGAGATGCGAGCATCCGATTGTCTAATGTTTATGTGAGCAACCCGCCGCCTCCCCCGCACCGGCATCGTGATGGAGGTCGAAAAGACGAGCGCCGAAGTGCTCCTATTCCGCGACTGCATGCGGTGGTGACGGTAAATCGCCATGGTTATCAGCTGTACCGCCGAGATTACTCCGAGAGTGTGTATGTGGATTCTCACGGCCACATGGATATATTTGAGGCCTGTGAAGATTTCGCGGAAGAGATTATGGATGATTTGACTCCCCGCATGGTGCGGTACAGTGAATATATCACACCGGATGAAACTAACCCGGCGCTGGAGCAAGCAGCGCGAGCATGTGCTGCCGGAAATTGGGCGCAAGGTCGAGCTCTGGCTCGGAGTGCTATTAGTGTGAATTCGAATTGTGCTGAGGCGTATTATCTGCTTGGTCTCATCGCCCGTAATGAGGGTGATTATGAGGAGTCTGATAACTGTTTTGCCCAGGCCTATTCATTGCAGCCCATCAGCAAGTATTCCTCTGCCCGGAATGATAATGCCCGCCTGAGACATGACGAGGCAAGAGCTTATCAGCAGATGAACCGCTGAAGCTGCGGATGATGAGTTTCTGAATCGCCCGAAAATTATCCGGGAAAAAAGTTCAGCCCGCGCGTGTCATAACGCGCGCGGGGCTTGCTTTTTTTTGTAATCCGTGTAAAATAGGCATTCCTAAATACATCAACCCATAACTAGCAATGAGCGACAAAGTATTATTCTTCGACACCACCCTGCGTGATGGTGAGCAGTGCCCCGGAGCTTCCATGAATCTCCGCCAAAAGCTGGAGGTAGCACGTCAGCTCGAGAAACTAGGTGTGGATGTGATTGAAGCCGGCTTCCCCTGTATATCTGATGGTGACTTTGAGTCCGTGCATACGATTGCTCGCACGGTGAAGAAGTGCCGCATCGCCGGCTTGGCCCGCTGCGTGGAAAATGACATTCGTCAGGCTGCCGCTGCTGTGGCACCTGCCGGTGATAGAGCACGCATTCACGTCTTCTTGGCTACGAGCCCGCTGCACCGCGAGTTCAAGCTGAAGAAGAGCAAGGAAGAAATTTTGGAGATGGCCGTGGCCGGTGTGAAGCTGGCCAAGAGCTTGGTGAATGATGTGGAGTTCTCCGCTGAGGACGCCAGCCGCACCGAGCATGATTATCTGGCTCAGGTGGTGGAGGCCGTTATTGCTGCCGGTGCCACGACTGTGAACATTCCTGATACCGTGGGCTTCACCACCCCCTCTGAGTACTATACCATCATTAAGTACCTGAAGGATAATGTGAAGAACATCGATGACGCTGTCATCTCCGTGCACTGCCACAATGATATCGGCATGGCTGTGGCTAACTCACTTGCCGCCGTGCAGGCCGGTGCCCGTCAGGTGGAAGGCACTATCAACGGTATTGGCGAGCGTGCCGGTAACACCGCCATCGAAGAAGTGGCCATGGCGCTCTCTACGCGTCCTGAGCCCTTCGGCTTTGAAACCGGTAGCAAGCCTCACAACCTGAACACCCGCGAAATCGTTAAGACCAGCCGCGTGGTGGCTCGCATGAGCGGCATGCTTGTGCAGCGTTCTAAGGCTATCGTGGGTGAGAATGCCTTTGCTCACAGCTCCGGTATTCACCAGCATGGTATTCTGGCTAAGCGCGAAACCTACGAAATCATCGACCCCGTGGAAGTGGGCTGGGGCGAAACCGAGCTTCCGCTTACCAAGCACTCCGGCCGTGCCGCAGTGAAGGCTCGCTTGGAGAAGCTCGGCCACACGCTTTCCAACGATGAGCTTACGGCTGTCTTTGAACGCTTCAAGAAGGTGGGCGACAGCAAGAAGTTTGTGTATGATGATGACCTTTCTTCCTTGGTGGATGACTCCCTCGACACGACCAACGGCGTGTGGAAGATGTCTCACATTCAGTTCATTGGCGGTGATTCCGCTCGTCCTACAGCTACCGTCACCCTCGTGAAGGATGATGAGGAGTTTACGGACTGCGCTATCGGTAACGGCCCGGTGAACGCCTGCTTTAAGGCTATCGACCGCATCACTCAGACACACGGCGAGCTTGTGGATTACAATGTGCGCGCTACCTCTATCGGTCAGGATGCTTTGGGTGAGGTGAGTGTGAAGGTGCAGTTTGGTGATTGCGAGGAGACGAAACCCATCTCCGGCAAGGGCGCTGCGACGGACGTTATTGAGGCTTCCGCCCGCGCTTACCTGAATGCCGTGAACCGTAATCTTACCTTTAACGCGCTGGGTATCAGCGGGAACTGATGTTGCCTGTCAAAATCATCGTAGGTCTGGGGAATCCCGGCCGTGAGTACGCGGAAACTCGCCATAATGTGGGTTTCATGGTGCTGGATTTGCTTGCTGCTCACTTTGGTGCCGAGTGGAAAGTGGATAAAGCCCGCAAGGCGGAGCTGGCTGCCGGTCCAGGCGTTCTGTTGGTGAAACCGCAGACGTATATGAACTCCTCCGGTGAGAGCGTGGGCCCGCTCATGCGCTACTACAAGTGGGAGCCGGAGCAGGTGTTCGTGATTTATGATGATATATCGTTCCCCGTGGGTGCTTTGCGGCTGCGTGCCGGAGGCTCCGCTGGGGGACATAATGGCATGAAAAGCCTCATTGCTCACCTTGGTACTGAGAAGTTCCCCCGCCTCCGTGTGGGTATCTCGGCGCCGGGGTGCAAGCAGATGGTGAGCCATGTGCTCGGCAAGTTTGCGCCGGATGAGCGCCCCCTTCTGCAGGAGGCGCTCACCCGTGCTGCTGCTGCCACGCTGATGACCCTTACGCAAGGCTTTGATGCCGCGGCTAATCAGTTCAACGTTAAGAAGGAAAAGAAGAAGAAAGAGAAGCCCGCGCCCGCTGAAAATGCCGAGCAGTCGGCGGATACTCAGGCGCCTGAGGCGGCTTCTTCCGCCTCCGCCTCTGAGGCCTGATAACTTGTTGACCGGGCTTGCCGGTGCAGAAATGCGCGGCGGTGGCACACTTGTGGCTTGATATGGGGAAGGTTAGAGAGTAAGATACGTGCCATGAGTTCAAAAGTGAGTAATGAGCAGCTGGAAATGGTGCGCCGCTGGGCAAGCTATGGCGTGGACCTGAACGGGATTCAGAAGAATTTGGCCGCTGAGTGCGGCGTGCACATGACCTATATGGAGGTGCGCTTTCTGCTGCTAGATCACGGCATTGAGATAGCTCGTCCGCAGGCCAAGCCCGCTGAGGCCCCTGCAGCCGCCGCTCAGCCGGAAAAGCCTGCACAGCCCGCTGAAGCCCCTGCTGAGGCGCCTGCTGCCGCTGGTCCCACAGCTGCCGTGAAACCCACTGTAACACTGGATGAGCTTCAGCTGCCCGGCACCCTGCTTTCCGGTAAGTGCAGTTTCCCGAGCGGTACAAATGGCTCTTGGCAGATTGATACCATGGGCCGCTTTGGCTGGACGGAGCTCAATGGTACTCCCACTCCGGTGGAGCTTCAGGCCTTTGAGTTTGAGCTGCGCCAGATTCTGAGCCGAATGTAATCCGGCAGGGTTGACCTGCGGATGGCAGATAAAGCTTGACCTTACGGCTGCAAATCGGTACGATGACAGGGATGAAGAATACCCTGCTGATGAGTGCCTTTGCAGCCGTTTGTATGTGTGCGTATGCGATTGAACCGCAAGGCGGTGAGGTTGGTCTGCTGGCCAAGCCGGATAATGCGGTGATACGGGCGCTTGCGGCCGCTGAAAACTTTCCCACAGCCGGGTGGTATGATGGAATGTACCACTCGCTCTGGGCGGAGAAGCACAGTGTGCCCGCAGCTGATGTGGCGCAGATTTATTATGCCCTGGCTGATACAGCGCCTGAAGGCTCTGAGTGGATGGGCTGTGTGAGGGATTGGACCACGGATGCGGCGGGGGATGTCCTGCTGTTTTATGTGGATGGCATGGGGAATTGGGTGAGTGGGTATTTTGTGGTTTATCGCCGGAATAGCAGGGATGAATTTGAGTATACCTGCACCGTGCAAACCGGTTCCGAAATCGGAAAATGGGCTCCGGAAGTGCAGTTTTCCGCCACAGGATTTACGCTCACTTACGTGAATGATGAGGATGTTCCCTCAGTTCAGCATACCTTTGAGTATGGTCGGCCTGAGCCATTTTTTGTGCGAGCTCCGGATTTCAATGTGGGTATCAGCCGGCCGAATGGGCGCGGTGAGCGAATAGCCCAGAATGCTCTCGCGGAGAATGACTCCGTATGCCTCTTTAAGATATGCCGCGGGGTACGGAGTTATTATTTGCGCGGCGAGGATGGTGAGCCTTATTACCTGCCGGAGCGCGTGCAGATGTCTACTCTGCGCTGGTTATCTGATGACCGCTTTGTGGTTACATCTCTGGAAGGGAAGCGCTCCTACATTTGGCAGTTGCTCCCGGGGAACAGGATTCGCCCCGCTTTCTGAAGCCTAATCTCCGAAATGCGAAGAGACCTGAATGATTGCTCATTCAGGTCACTTCGCGTGTGTTGCAGCTGCTCTGCTGAGCGCTGCGTGTGTTTTACAGAATGTTGGACGGCAGCTTAGCGCTGGCTGCGGGGCTCGGCTCTACCGGTACCAGAGTCGGAACCGGCATGGGGTCTGCTGCGGGTGCAGGGGCCGGAGCGGGAGCCGGGGCAGGGGCTGCGGCGGAAGCCGGAGCTGCGGAAGAAGCCGGTGCCGGAGTGCTGGGGCGAGCCGGGGCAGCAGGAGCGCTGGGGCGAGCCGGCTCAGGTGAGGTGTAATATACCTCGCCATCCAGAGAAGCGCGGTAACGGCCACCGGGAAGAATGGTGATGCCGATAGTGCGGCCGGCATAGTTTGCGGGCGGGTCTACCTTGTAGCGGCGCAGCTCAGGAGCGTTGGGCTTATCGGGGTCACGGATAACCACGGTAAGACGGCCGCTGATGGGGCGAGGCTCAGAGGGAGGCGTGCTCAGGTTTGCACCGGCAAACATGTAACCAACGGGGAAGACGTTGTCAGAATCGTCAAACACCTCCACGAACAGACGACCGGTGGTGCCGTTCGTCAGCTGCAGTGCGTAATTAGCACCACCGCCTACGGCTGTTGGCTGCGGTGCGGTAGGACCGGCAGGAATGCCGGCTACTGCACCCATGCCGGGCTGAGTCTGACCCATGGAGGAATAGCCGGGGGCAGGGGAAATCTGCTCAGTGTAAACCGGCTGGGTGGGCTGCTGAATGGCCATGGGCTGGCCTGTCAGCGGATCTGTATAAGTAGTGGTTGTAGGCTGGAGGTAGCCCTGCGGAGTGGTATATGCTGTGGGCTGAGCGTATGCGGGGGCAGAGACATGCGGCTGTGCTGTGGGCATAGCCGTGTACTGGCCGTACGGATTAGCAGGCTGGGCCTGAGGGTACGCTGTAGCGGGCGGGCTACTAAGGCCCGGGTAATGCATGGGAGCGCAGGCAGATAAAAGGAGAGCGGCGCCTGCGGCGAGTATGATGGAGCTCTTCATGCGGCTAAGTCTACCACAGTTTGTGTCATAATGCAAGTGTTTATTGCCATTAAACTGTAAAAAAATGATAATTATCGGTTTTATGGCTTATATTTTGCTTGTCAAGACGTGATTTAGCGTGTAGAATGGGGTGTCCCTTTATAGTCGATTGATTCGGTGAGTGGGGCATTTAATCCGTATATCACGTCATATAGATATGAAAGAACTCAAAGGTGCATGCATCATCGGCCAGTCCGGCGGTCCTACCGCTGTGATTAACGCCAGCGTACTCGGCGCTGTGCAGACCGCTCTCAATTCTCCCCAGATTACCCGCGTACTGGGTGCCGCTCACGGTATCACAGGTGTGCTTAATCAGCAGCTTTACGATATGGGTATGGAAGACCCCGCAGAGCTTGAGCTGCTTAAGTTCACGCCCTCCTCTGCTCTGGGTACCTGCCGCTACAAGATGAAGGATCCGGATGTGGATCCCACCGATTACGAGAAGATTCTCGAGACCTTCAAGAAGTTCGACGTGCGCTACTTCTTCTACAACGGTGGTAACGACTCCATGGACACCTGCAACAAGATTTCCAAGTTCATGCAGAAGTCCGGTTACGAGTGCCGCGTGATGGGCATTCCCAAGACCATCGATAACGACCTGTTCGGTACTGACCACTGCCCCGGTTTCGCCTCCGCGGCCAAGTACATCGCCACTTCCTGCATGGAGGTGCAGCACGATGCTTCCTGCTACGACACCGGCATGATCACCATCATCGAGGTGATGGGCCGCCACGCCGGCTGGCTTACCGCCGCCAGCGCTCTGGCTAACTACGCCGGTGCTGGTCCTGACCTCATCTACCTCCCGGAGGTGGACTTCGACATGGAAAGCTTCCTTAATGACGTGGAGAAGCGCTACAACGCCACCGGCAAGTGCCTTGTGGTTGTTTCCGAGGGTATCCATGACTCCTTTGGTCAGTTCATCTCTCAGGCCAAGACCAACAGCAACGACGGCTTCGGTCACGCTCAGCTGGGTGGCCTTGCCAACAAGCTTGCTGAGATTGTTCGTGAGCGCGTTCCCTCCGCTAAGGTGCGTGCCATTGAGCCCTCCCTGCTGCAGCGCTGCGCCACTCACCTGGCTTCTACCACGGACGCTCAGGAGGCCTACCTCGCCGGCAAGACTGCCGTGCAGGCTGCTGTGAACGGCGACACCGACAAGATGGTTGCCTTCGAGCGTAATGACCTGTACGGTCAGTACGTGTGTAACACCAAGCTTCTGCCCCTTGAGAGCGTGGCTAACTTCGAGCGCAAGGTTCCCCGCGAGTGGATTAACGCTGCCGGTAACGGCATCGAGCGCGCCTTCATCGACTATGCTCTGCCCCTCATTCAGGGCGAGACCGGCATGAAGACTGTTCAGGCTCTGCCCCGCTTTGCCCGCCTTCGCAAGGTGCTTGCTAAGCCCTGCTGCTAATCCCGGCTGGCTTTGCTAAATAGCTAAACTTTACGGCCCACGCACCACAAGGTGCATGGGCCGGTTTTTTTGGGTTTAAGAAGAATCAGGAGGTGGTTATCAATCCGCCTTTTTTAGAACTGAACGACTTTATCAAAGCGGCTCTGGATGTCGAAGCGACGCTCCATGAGCTTCCATAACTCCCTGTGTAAGCTGCGTGAGCGTACAGGAGAGCAGCCCTGAATGTGTACACCAAACTCTTCCGCCGGGCAGGTGGAAATGGGCAGACGGTGGGAGCCGCAGCGCAGCTCGTACTTCTGCCAGTAGTCCATGGTGCCGGCGTGTTCCACCGAGGTGCTTTCTTCCGCAAGCTTATGGAGGGAGTCCGGAGATATGGCACCAATGCTTACCCACTCCCCCTCTGCCTCTGCCGGAGAAACGCACCAGAAGAAGCTATCATCGTCTTTCCGGCGGGGGGCGAGGAAGTATACCTCTACTGGTGTTTCAGCGCTCAGGAAGGGCTCCAGAGCGCTTTTGAGGCGGGTCTGCTGCTCCTCGCTCATGGGCAGGAAGCGGGCCTCACCATCCATGAGCGGGGGCAGCTCTACGGGCTGCGGCTTGTTTGTGTGACAAGCCGCCAGCCCAAGGCTGAGGAGAATGGCTGGAATGAAGGAACGCAGCATGGTGGGCTTACTTTTTGTGCACGAAGATGACTTCGTACGTGTACTTGCCCTCCTGTTGCGGAGCGATGAAGTAAACTCTGTTGCCCGTGGTGGGAGCGTTGAAGACGCGGACGTGATCATTCGGCGTCTCGATGGGGGTGGCGCCGTTCACCGCGCATTCTGCAGTGCCGACCACGATAATCTTCTCTGTATTCGGGGGCAGGGGAAGGCTAGTGGTCATATTAGCCCTGCCGTTATTGAAGAAGGTGGTGAGATCGGAGTCCGTAAGCGTGGAGGGATCGATATCTGCCTGATTGGCGGGCAGGCCAAGGCGGAACAGCGTGAGCTTAACCTCTCGGGGGCTATCACCCGTGTTGGTGAGTTTTACGGAGGTAATGGGGAGCTCCGGTAAGGCTTCGCGCTCCAGATAGAGGCGATTGTTCACCGTTCTACCGCGCACGGTCGTGGTGGTGCCATCTGCCAGGGTGAGGGTGATGGTGGACCAAGAATCCAGCTGAGCGTTTTCGAGGTTGATTTCCAGTGTTTCGGGGCGGAGTGTGGCCGGAATTTCCAGCTCGATGTACTCGCCGGGGTTCATGGTAAACACCTCCATGATACGGGAGAGACCGATGTGGGTCTCATTCTGGAATGCTCTGATGCCGGGAGCCTTAGCGAGATTGTTAGCGGTACAGGGGGGCAGCGTGCGGTTAATGGAGAACTCGCAGATAGCGGCCCAGCGCTGCAGCGGCTCGGTGATGCGATAGCGCACCATGCGTGCCAACACAGGGGCTTGCTCCAGATTCAGCACGATGGTGCTGCCTCCCGTGGGCTCGCCCACAGGAGTCCAGTTCTGGCCATCATCAGATATTTCAAACTGGCCTTTTTTCAGGGTATCACCGGGGCGGGGACCGCCGGTTACCATGACTACGTTGCGGATGTCGGTGGGCTCTCCGAAGTCCAAGCAATACCAGTCACCGGCCTTCTGGCGACGGTCTGAGGACCAGAAGGAGCGCAGGTTGCGATCCGAGAGGCTGTAGCTGTCAGCGAGGGCGGGACCGCCGTTCGTGATGAATTTGGGGCGCACGGAGTTACGGCCTGCGATTTCAGCGTAAATCACGTTGTTCAGGTAGCGCAGGGTGTTTTGCATGGCGGGAGTCATGCAGTACATGGCCACTTCGGTGTCCTTCAGATAGCGGGTGCCGTTCGGGCTCCATTCATCACGCTGAGTGTTTTCCATGGCCGCGTTCAAATCCACAGCATTCAGGAAGCGTGCGATGCGGGTGCTTTTGTCTGCGCTGAGGATGGCATCCATAGCGGCCTGACCGGCTTGTCCGGCGAGGATGAACTGGGTAATCCAAGGCTGGATATCCTGCTGAAGGGCGGAGATGCCATCGGCATCCATCAGTGTACGGCCTGCCTGCTCCATGCGGGAGAATTCCGTGCGCAGTGCGGTGGCGGCGGCGGAATCCGGGCGGTTCGCGGCGAGGGATTGGGAGTATTGCTGGGCAGGGGCGTGCATTTGTACGGATTCTTCACGGAAGTAACCGTGGCTGTTCGGCAGGAGGTAGGAGTTGTGGTCACAGAAGCACTGCATGGCCTCCGCACAGGTGGGATACAGGCGTGCGATGCCGGCTCTCCATGAGTGGTCAGACTCGAAACCGGTGATGTTCCAAGTGTAATCCGCCACGCCGAAGAGGCCTACCTTGCTGGCCTCAGCATGTTCCATGGGGTTGGCTACGAAGCCGCTCATGGAGCTGCGCATCTCAGGCTCAGTACCGAGGCCGTATGTGCGGCCCATGGAGATGCGGCTGCGCTTGAAGTCATTGCAGGGCCAGTTCCACCAGATGAAGGTGGGGCGCTGTACGTGCTGATTTACCCAGCGCTGGCCATTCAGCGTGATATCGTGCACCACGGTGTCGCCCGTCCACATCACGGAGATGGAGGGGTTGAGTCCGGTGCCGAGTGTTTGAAGGAAGCGAGCATTTGTCCATGCGCGGTTGTAACCGGTGGGGCACATGATGAGCGTCTGGTTGACGTCCGGGTGGCGGCGGATGAAGTTTTCCAGAATGTAGTTGCAGAGCTGTACTTGGCGCTCGGCGCGGCCAATCTCGCCGCTGGAGTCATCCACGAGCACGCCGAAGTCACGCACGCCTAAATCATACATGAGCTGCAGCTTGTGGCAGAGGGCATCCAGCTGGGTGCGGCCACCGTTCTGGTTCCATTTAACGGTGTTGGCGGGGTGAATGGCCCAGACGAAGCGCACATGGTTGCGGCGGGCGTGCTGTACGAGGTTGCGGATTTCCTCTGCTTTATCTTCGGGGTAAGGCTGGTAGCAGCCGAGGCCGTGGTGGTAGGGGTCATCCTTCGGGGCGTAGATGTAGGTGTTCATCTTGTTACGCCCGTAGAAATCAAACTGGGAGAGGCGTGCCTCATAGCTCCAAGGTGCGCCATAATAGCCTTCTACCGTGCCGCGGAAGGGGAGGTCCGGCCAGTCAATGACGGTGCCGAGGGGGAGCTCGCCCTGGGCTGCTACTGCCTGCAGAGGCAGGCCGGGGAAGGGATCCGCCTGAGCGTTCTGAGCGCCCTCCACGCCGTTGAGCATCTGGCTGATGGTCTGCTTGGCGTAAAAGGCTGCCACCTCGCTATTTGCCCACACGGTGAGGCAGCCCGGGGTGATTTCCAGAGCGTAGGCACCTTCATTATTGGCGGGCAGGCGGTCCCACATGCCGCCGGTGCTGTCAGTCTTACGCATGTTTACCTGCACCTGCTGCACGCTGGTGTAGGTGTCCTGCAGGTTTACCTGCTGGGGTTTGGGGAAGATATCAGGCGTGGCAGCAGTGGCCAGAGTGGCGCTGCCCAGTATCAGACCGGCAATCAGTATGCTTTTCTTCATGATGTCAGTTTGGTTAAAAGGGGTTCGAGTGCTGTAAAATCAGTTAAACGGTATTCGGGAGCCAGTGCGAGGCAGGCGGCCTCATCTGCGGCGGCATTGCTGCCCCATGCGGCATTAATGATGCTTACGCCTACGCTGTGGCAGAGTCTGATATCGCTCGGGGCGTCACCCACGTAGATGATTTCCTCCGGGCTGAGCTGCCATGCCTCCATGGCCCGCTTCAGGTTATCTGCCTTGATGTTGTAGTAGGGGTCGCCATAAAGCTGCAGGTCAAACACGCCGCTCATGCCGTATTTTTCTACAGTGGGCACGGCGGTATAATGCTCTTTTCCTGTGAGTAGTGCCAGCTTAAGCCCTCGCTCTTTCAGGCGCCACAGCATATCTGCTGCGCCGGGGAATGCTGCGGGAGCCAGCTCATCATGCAGCTCACAGTACACGCGCACAAAGGTATCGATGGGAAGCTCCGGCGCGTCCGGATTGATGTTCAGTAGGCCTCCCAGAACACCGCGGTCACTCAGTCCGAAGTAGCTGACTACTTCATTGGCTGTGGGGGTGCGCCCGCTAACTTCCTGTGTGGCGCGGCGGTAGGCCTCGATGCAGAGCTGAAGCGTATCGCCCAGCGTGCCGTCCATGTCGAATATGATTCCCTTGAGCATATTTGTGCTTCCCTGTATTCTACCAGTTTATACGGTTTATGGCAAGCTGTAAGTATGACAACTAACGAGCCGTGGGCCTTTTCCGGTATATAAAGGTACGCGCCTTTTGCTGTATTTCTTTCAACAAAAGGCGCGAAAAGGGTGAAAAAGTGTGTTCAGAGGAGTTCGTTGAGCACGATATCAGGGTTAGCGAAGGGGTAATGGTAGCTCTCAAAGGTGGTGCCGAGCCCCACGCTGCCCCAGTAATCCTGCATGCGGGCAGGCGGGAAGATTTCGTCCTTATCCGCAATGTAGGCACGGTGCCAAGTGAGGTGGGCAGCGGAGTACTCTTTGGCTTGTTCGGAGAGGTTGATAAGCTCAGCCACCTTTTCCTCTGCCGGGCGGTCCGGGAATGGGCCGGTGGGGATGTAACGCCCATCTGCAGCATCGGCGGAGGTGGCGAAGGTGTTTTCTCCTCCGTTTTTGGCAATGCTCTGCATGCTGCGCAGCACGACTTTCAGGCGCATGCCCCAGCGGGTGTCCACGGGGTAGGGCGTGCCATTCAGCGCAACGGCGCGGTGCAGGGGGAGCTCCCGGCAGCTCTGCTCTGCAACCCACACGCCGAAAGACCAGGCAAAGAGGTAAATGCGCTTGTAGCGTGCAAAATCCTCCGCCTTCATCACCTCTGGCTCACCGGTGTGATTATGGCAGGCCAGAATATCAAAACCGGGTGGGGTGATGTGGTATACCGCGTTCGGGGTGGCGGCCCAGCCAAGCATGAAAATGATGACGTCTTGATTTTCAGCGCTTTGCCTGAGCCAATGCTTTTCCATGGCGGAGAAAGATTAATTTTCGCTGTATTCTGCCCAGCTGGAAGAGGTTTCCCACACCCTCACGCGCTCGAGCTTCACGCAGTCTCGCACCGGGTAAGAGGTGCCGATGCCCTGTGCTGCATTAGCCAGAGCGGCCTGAGCGAAGCGGAAGACGGTATGGGCAATGGCTTCGCTGGTGGGGTCCTGGCGCTCAAAGGGGATGATGCGCTCGCCGTAGATGCGGCGGAATTCATCATAGTGCGGGTCTTCCGTGTTCATGCAGAGCGAGTGGTCAAACTGCTCGAGGAAGCTGCCCAGCATTTCCTTGATGGCCTTGAAATCCAGCACCATATCATTCGCATCCAGTGTGGCGGCGGCAAACACCAGCTCCACGCTGCGCGTGTGCCCATGCGGGAACGCGCAGCTTCCGGGGTGCTTGGAGAGCAGGTGCCCGCTCTCCAATTCAATGGTTTTGCAGATGCGGTACACGGTAGGAAAATCAGCAGACGGGGGTGACGCCCTTCTTCAGGATGATGTTACCGTACTTGGCTGTCTCGCCGGTGACCACGACGGCGTAGGCCTTTTTAGCGCGCTCGTAGAAGGCATAACGCTCTTCGCGTTCAATCTCGCCCTCATAACCTAAGGCTGCACGGTATTTTGCTTCCACGGAGGGATCTAGCGTATCACCGGGTACGGCTTCCATCATGATGACGGGGGTGGCGTATGCATCAAGCTCAAAGAGAGGGATGATGCCGGCCAACAGCGTATCTACGCCGAGGCCATCAGCGCGTACAACGGTGCTGTTGAAAGTGTGGCCCGGGAAGTGGGCATCAGAGAACACAATCTCATCACCATGGCCCATCTCGGCCAGGATTTTGAGAAGCTCGGGGGAGATGACGGGAGAAATGCCTTTTAACATGGTAGCGTCATAGTACCACGAAAGATAGAGATTGGCAATCATAAATACGAGAAAATCGCTGATAAGATGTGATTAATGCTTGCAAAGTCTTGTCAAAATGTTAAGATATTTGCGTCGGGTCGGGGTTCTGTGATTTAGGAACGAGGCTCGGGTAAGAAAATCTCTCTGATATAACATACACTGAAAATGACAATTATGAAAAACAGATCTGTATTGATGGTGATGCTGGCTCTTGGAATGACGGTAGGGATGAACTCTTGCTCTGAGATGTCAGATGGCACGCTTACTCGCATGCAGGGTACAGGTATCGGTGCAGCGGGCGGTGCTGCTGTGGGGGCTGGTGTAGGTGCTTTAGCCGGTGGCGGAGACGGTGCAGCTATTGGCGGTAGTGCTGGTGCTTTGATTGGTGGCATCGTTGGATATTTATGGGGTGACTCTGTAGCCAAGAAGAAGTCTGAGTTTGCTAGCACAGAGGAGTATATTCGTGCAAATAGCCGTGTGCTTGATAAGCGCATTTCCGAACTCCGTGAAATGAACTCCTCTCTTTCTGATGAAATTACCGAACTGCGCCGTGAGAATCGCCGTCTCAGTGCAGCTGAAGTTAGGAATCTTACGCAACGGGCAGATGAAAACATTTCCCTAGTGAACTCTGAGTTGTCTATTTATCGCCAGACTGCTCGCACCGCTAAGGGGGCTGAGCGTGCTTCCATAAACCAGCGTATTAATACCTTGGAGCGTGAGTGTGCCCAGCTTCGTCGCAATAGAAAGGCTATCAATGACTTGGCTGCACGATAATGAGGCTAAATAGTAAACCGGAATCATTCATATGAAGAAACTGATTTTAGCTGTATCGCTTTTGGCTGCTGCATTCGTGAATACCGGGTGCGAGCTCACAGGTGATCCTTCACAGGGCGGTATTTTCTGGTCCCCCACGAAGGCTGCGGAGCGTCAGGAGCAGCTCCGTCAGGAATTGAATGCGCGTGAGCAGGAGCTTCAGGAGCTTAATCGCCGCAATTCCAGCCTGAGGTCTACGCGCAGCAATCTGCGCTGATGCCTCGTTGTTGTTTTATTCTTATTCCGCACACCATGTGGCAGTTGTGTCGCATGGTGTGCGTTTTTTATTCAAAGAGGCAATCGGGACTGTCTTCCGCATTTGCATCAAAAGGGTGAGGGCGAGCGTTAGTCTTTCAGCGCATCGAGCTGGGCTGGCTCCTCAGCGGAGTTCATGATAGCCTCGCGGTTTTCGCGGGCACCTGTGAGCCAGCGCAGAACTCCGTCGCGGTCTTGGTCTTCCAGCAGGAAGATGAGGCGGTGCAGGTCATTTACGCAGTTGTTGAGCACCTGACGGATGGCAACATCATTTTCCCACAGGATGTCTGCCCACATGCCGGCGGCACCTGAGCACACGCGTGTGGTGTCTCGGAAGCCACTTGCTGCCAGGCGCTGTAAATCCTGAAGAGGCACGTCACCGGGCAGGGCATTGCGTGCACCGAGCGCGGCCATGATATGGGGCATGTGCGAGATGCGGGCCACCGCTCGGTCATGATGGCCGGGCTGCATGATATAGGGGCGGCAGCCCAAGGCCAGCCAGAAGTCACTGAGGCGCTTTTCCATATCTGCGGGCACCCCGTGAGGATTGGTGAGCGCTACGGTTGCACCCTGCAACAGCGAGGGTGTGGCATTCTCTAGCCCTTGTGTTTCAGCGCCTGCCATGGGGTGGGAGCCGATGAACATTCGGCCTCGGTCTGTAAGTAGTTCACCTGTAGTACGGTGCACATAGGCTTTCACTGAGCCTACATCCGTGACGAGCGCCGTCTTACTGATGGCGGGCAGGATGAGACGCGCGAGCTCTTCAAAGGCGCCAATGGGCGTGGCGAAGATGATGAGGTCTGCCCCTTCTGCCGCGGCCCGGGCATCAGTATAGGTATGCTGAATGCCCAGACTGTTGGCCAGCTGCAGGGGCTGTTCTCTACGGGCCCAAAGGCGCAGTTCACAGCTAGGCAGCTTATCCCGTACAGCCAGCGCTACGGAACCGCCCAAAAGGCCGGGGCCATAGATGGTAACTGTGCTGAAGGGAGTGGTGCTCATGCTGTGGATTAGTTCAATTAGGGGACGATGAAGCGGAAGTTTGTACCACGAACGCGCAGTACCTTGCCGCTGGGGTATACCTGACCCGTGGAGGGGTCGATAATGCGGATGGTCTTGGTGGGATCCAGCGGGTTGTACACGCGGATGGGGTCACCCTCCACACGGGTGGCCACGGGGATGGGCCCGGTGTTTGTAATGAGGCGGGGATCAGTTGCGGCATTAGCTGCACCTTCCGGGGCGGGCCCGGAGGTCGGCGGCGTGACGGTGGTCACCACAGTGGGAGTCACGGTTGCGGGAGGCGGAGTGACTGAAGGCGGCGTGGCAGCGGCTACCGGGATAGTCGGGGCTGCTGTGGGCGCCGTCTGCGGGGCTACCGGCTGGGTGATGTGGGTGCTGCTCGCACGGGGCGGAGTGGCCGGAGCGGTCGGTATAGTCGGGGCTGCCGGGCGCGGTGTAGTAGCGGGCTTGGGACGTGCCGGGGCTGCCGGTGTGGGCTGTGAGGCAGGTCGTACCGGTGCGGTGACCGCGGGTGTTTGAACAGCGGGAAGAGTGGGTTGTACTACCGGTTGCCTGCGCGGATAATAGGGCATTTCCGGCACCGGGTTAGAGCGGTATACACAGGATGAAAAAGCACAACCTATCAGGACAGTAGTGATTGTGCTGAGTTGGAGTGAGGTGTTCATGTGTCAGGGAAAAGCTTTTCTTACTGCCCGAATTTTAGGAACTTTCCTGTTAAAAGTCAACTGCAAATCGTGTATTACGTTCCTTTGCGCTTGAAAAATGGTTTTTTGAGGGGTAAAATACCCGCATGAGCACGTTGTTGCATTGTCCGAGTCTTTTTCGTTATTCCCGCCGCCTGACACGTGAGGTGCAGGTGGGGAATCTGGGCCTTGGTGGGCAGAATCCCATCCGTATTCAGTCCATGCTGACCAGTGCTACGCTGGATACAGCCGCCTGTGTGAAGGAAGCTCTTGCTCTGGCTGAGGCCGGCTGCGAGATTATCCGCCTTACCGCGCAGACGAAGGTGCATGCAGCAAATCTGGAGCACATTGCGCGTGAGCTTCGTGCCGCCGGTTGTCAGCTGCCGCTGGTTGCTGACATTCACTTTAAGCCGGATGCCGCTATGGAGGCAGCTAAGTGGGTGGAGAAAATCCGCGTGAATCCCGGTAACTTCATTGATAAGAAGAAGTTCGTGGAGCGTGATTATACGGATTCCGAGTACGAGGAAGAGCTGGAGCGTGTGCGTAAGGCTTTCACTCCGCTGGTGCTCTTCTGTAAGGAGCACGGCCGTGCCATGCGTTTGGGTGCAAACCATGGCTCCCTTTCCGACCGCATTCTGAACCGCTATGGTGATACGCCTGAAGGTATGGTGGAGAGTGCACTGGAGTTCGCTCGTGTGGCCCGCGAGCTGGACTACCACCAGCTGGTGTTCTCCATGAAGTCCTCCAATGTGAAGGTGATGATTCAGGCATACCGCCTGCTGGTTAAGCGCTTGGCAGAGGAGGGCGCTGATTGGAATTATCCCATCCATCTGGGCGTGACGGAGGCCGGTGAGGGTGAAGACGCCCGCATTAAGAGTGCCACGGGTATCGGCTCTTTGCTGGCAGACGGCATCGGTGATACGCTTCGCGTGTCTCTCACGGAGGACCCGGTGTATGAGGTGAAGCCCGGCTTTGAGCTGGCAGCTCCTTATCAGCCGGGCGTAGAGCATGCTGCCACGGCTCCGGAGGTGGAGCCTGCTGCTCCCTTTGACCCCTTCTGCTTTAGCAAGCGCAAGGCTGAGCTTATTGATGTCAATGGCATGAGCATGGGGTGGAATGAGCCGGTCCGCGTGGTGCTGCCGCAGGCTGCCTGTGCGGCTCTGAATCCTGCTGAGATGAAGGATTTCATGCCGGAGCTGGCGTATGAGGCATGTGGTGCTGTGGAGGTGGACCCGCGAGATGCTGCTGAAGTGGCGGCTCTGGCTGAGGCTCCGGCCACGCTGGTGACGGTTAAGGACGGTGTGGATATGCCTGTTCCGCAGGCATTCCGCTTGCTTTCTGCCGTGATTCCCTCTCGCCACAGCATTTTGCTGAAGGACACGCTGGGTGCTGCTCCTGAGCTTTCTGCTCCTATGGCTGCCGGTGTGAATGTGGGTTCTCTGCTTTGTGATGGCATAGGTAATGCCGTACTTATCCGTGGTGAGGCTGAGCCCCAGAAGGCTGCTTACTTGGCTTACAATGTGCTGCAGGCCGCCGGTGTGCGCCTGAGCAAAACCGAGTATGTTTCCTGTCCGTCCTGCGGCCGTACCCTGTATAACATCCAAGAGGCCTCTGCACGCATTCGTAAAGCTACCGGTCATCTCAAAGGCGTGAAAATTGCCATCATGGGTTGTATTGTGAACGGCCCCGGTGAGATGAGTGATGCGGACTTCGGTTATGTGGGCGGTGCTCCGAACAAGATTAACCTTTACGTGGGTCATAACCCCGTGGAGTTCAATATCCCGCAGGAGGAGGCCGTGGATAGACTCATCGAGCTTATCCGCAGCCATGGCCGCTGGGTGGAGCCGTCATAATCCACTCTTCCTTTTCCCTGAAAATAAGAACCACCCGCGGCAGATGATGCTGCGGGTGGTTGTTTTTAAAGGTGCTGCAATCAGGGATTAATTTCGGCCGCGGAGGCTTCGGCAGCGGAGTAAGTGCCACATTTCCCCCAGAGCATTAAGCGGGTTGCGGCGCATGTAGTGGCGCTCGTAGAGCTTCCAAGGCTTGTCAGGGCGGGGCTGGCTGCCGTTCTTCTCTTCGTGCTCAGCGATGACGCTCAGAATCTGGCTGTACAGGTTATAGCGTTCTACCAGCAGACGGCGAGCCTCGCGGATGGCAGGCAGGCGCTTTTCATACTCATTATTGGCAATAGCCTCCTGAATAATGGCCAGTGCACGGGGTGGGTCATCATTCGGAATGCGGATGATGCTTTCCGGCGGTAGAATCTGCTCCAGCTTGGGGTCACCGCTGTAGAAGGTGAGGCAGAGGCTCATGATGGAGTCCGCCAGTTTTTCGGACCAGTGGTAATCCTGCGTTACATTTTCTATGACCACATGGTACTTGAAAGCATCCAGTGCTTCGTATTTGTGATTAATGGGGTTAATACCCTTGCCGCGCCAGCTGAAGCCCGGCAGATTTGCCAGCAGGTATTCGAAGAGGTGGTGGCGTTTGTTATGCTCCGTATGAGTCATGAGTTTGCGGGAGCAGACAGCTGATATCAGCTCACTCTTAGGACGCTCCGGGAACTCCATCAGCTCCTCAAACTTATGACCGGTCATGCCGATAAGGCAGCCGGCGCCGCGTCTGTAGCCTTTGTGACGGCACAGCTCCGGTGAGTGAGTGGTGAGCATATAATTGAACTGGTGAGTGTAACAGAGCGCATGCACCTTAATGGCAGGCGGCTCCTGTGTGACCAGTATGGTGTGCTCAGGCGGGCAGTACACGTCCACGACTTTCTGTTTGCGCGGGATTTCATCATATACCACCAGCCAGTCATAATCCCGGCAAGCTTCATCACGAGTGAACTCTACACCATCCAGCTTCAGATGATTCTGCAGGAAGTCGGGAGACCAAGTTGATAGTACTTTGATTTTCATGTGCTGTATTTCCTGATTTTATGGAGGATAATGAGAGTTGTCCCATCTCTCTACTCACCGAGTATACCTGAAATCCGCTGACTGGCAAGCTCAAAATCAATGCTAAACTGATTTTAAACCTCATGAGCCCCAAAGTTTTTTCTGAGTGACGCAAGTGCCGATAAATCCAAGACTTTCCGAAAGCGGCTTTTTTTAAGCGCCCCTGTATTCAGATTCGCGTCAATCTCGGAGAAGAAGAGGCCTTGCTTGCTAATTCATTTTGCAGAGTGATACACTCCTGCGAAGCAAAAAGTTTGTTGGCCTTTTGTTCCGGGTGATTTTATATTCGTGGTTGCGATGAACGTGAATCACGAATATCCGTTCACCTTCACTACAACAACAACAAATATGTCTACTGATAACGCCACCCCCGAAAATGCAGCAGCTATTGCTTCTGCAAACCTTAACTCCGGCACCGATTTCGCTGCCACAACCAACACCAATACCGTCATGAATACGACATCCAACACCACTGCAGGTGCCCCCGTTTCCGAGGGCGTGTATTACATTTCCACTTTCAACTTCACCGCAAGCGAAAGCCCCATTGGGTTCAATCGCCCAACGTATACCGCGCCGAACTTGCCGGGCAATGACTGGGATACGGTTTACGCCGGTGTCTGCGTGGATCAGGCCAATCAGGGCGGTGCGGAACATCAGCTGGTGCTGTCGGGAGATAAGCTCATGCTGTCGCACCCCACGCAGCTGGCGGTTTTCATGCGTGCAGATGATATCGGCGATTTGCTTATTTCTTCTTTCATTCTTACCGAGGATGAGGTGAAGCAGCGTGTGCAGAATACCCCCGTTTACGACAAGGGGCAGCTGCAGCCCGTGGGAGATATCCATCTGCAATTCGATTTGGAGCAGGAGAAGTGGCAGGAGGCCGACTCCGGCGCTGCTTCTTGGAAGAATGTGGCAGATTCCCTCGTGCTGCCTGATGGTACATACTATATTTACGGTCTCGTGACCAACATCGGCTTCCCCAATGGCAACGATATCAACAACCGCAAGCTGTTCCGCTATGCTATTCAGGCCAAGCGAGTTCTGGTGCGTGATGTGGATGGTCAGCCCGAGCCCGAGCTTGTGGAGATGCTGTACTATGGTAATGTACGCCATGTATGCCTGTCCTGCGGTTGCAATAGTACGGATGACGGAGACGCCGATAATCAGGCTGCCACTCAGGCTCCCGGTTGGGAGGGCGACCCTTGCCCGAGTTTCGTGAAACTCAACCCCGAAACAGGCAAGGCTCTGTATGATTCTCCTTGGCGCTGGAAGGTTGCAATCGTTTCTGAGGAGGTCATCATCACCCCGCCCACCTGCGAGCCTCTGCATTTCTCTGTGCCGCCCGAGGGCTCTTCCGAAGCAGGTACCGCCGGAGCTTCGGCCATGGCTCAGAACCGTGTGCAGTATCAGGACAGCAATTTCAACGCTACCACAGCCCGTACTCCCGCCTTCATTATGATGAAGGACCCGACCGGCCTTTGCCTGACCTTCAATGTGGGTTCAGGCACTGTGCACAGCATTACCTCTCCCGAGGGACGAAAGGTGACAGCTGCCGAGCGCGCTCAGCATGTTCAGACTCAGTTTGATGGCTCTGAAAACCTGATTTCCTGTGAATCGGAAGAGGGGCGTCTGGTTTGCAGCTATGCGGAAAACGGGGCACTCAAACTCGATTGGTTCGCCCCGACTGCCTCCGCTACAGCCGATACCGAAGCGCAGGCGGAGGCTCCCTTTAAGTCTGAGACCATTCAGCAGAGCGGCAACAGCATCACCCACCTGCGCCAGCAGACCGGGCGTGACCCGCACGCCATTGTGCGCACGGAATCCGATGGCGTGGCCACCATCACCAAGGGCGTGGGCGATGAAGCTATCGTGCACCGATACGAAACCACCTACCCGACGAGCGGCCTGATGATGCGCACGGAGTCGGTTTACTATGCCTCTACGCCCGACAATGTGGCAAGCTGCACCCGCTCAGTGTACAACTACTCCGCAGCCGGTTGGCAGCTGTATTCCGTGACGGAGGGGTTTGGCTCCGCTACTACCCGCACGATTACCTACCGTTACAACACGGACAACAAGCTGTCCAGAGTTGAGCACTCTGATGGCAGCTATACGGAGTATGAGTACGACTCCCTCGGTCGCGTGACGATGGAGAAATCTCCTTGGGGTGAGGATCTCGCCAAAGTAACGCGCACAACCTATGCCGACAGCCGATTCTATGATATCCGCCCCGCTTCGGTGGCAGAGTATCATGTGAATGCAGCCGGTACGGAGGTGCTGTTCCGTAATACGGTCTATAGTTACGAGGAAACTGCCGAATTGGAGCGAGTGACCACTACGGTGACAGCTGGCGGCAGCTCGCAGCAGCAGGTGAGCATAGAAGAGACCTACGGCGCTGAGCCCGCATACGCCTATGCCGCAGGGAAGGCCAAGTTCTCTCAGGATGTAACAGGTGTGCAGACTTGGCACGAGTACGAGGCCACAACCGAGCACGGCGCTATCCACAAGCACACTTACATCACCAAAGCCAATGGTGAGTTGGTGGCAGCACAGAGCCGAAAGAGCGAGAGCTTTATCGCTGCTAATAACACCACCACCTTTGAACAGGAGTGCATTTGGGACGGCACGCAGTGGCTACTGTTGAATACCACGGCTTACGAATACGATGAGCAGCAGCGCGTGGTGAAGACAACGCACGGCAACGGGCGATTCTCCACCACCGAATGGATGTGCTGTGGCGTGTTCAACGAAACAGATGAGGATGGCATTACCTCCACCTACGCATACGATTCCGCCCGTCAGCTCACGGAAATCAGCCGAGAGGCGGTGTATGACGGCGAGACCTGCATCACTCCCGAGACCATCACGGAATACACCCGCGATGCCGCCGGACGTGTGCTCACAACCACCCGCCGAGTCGGCCCGATGGCAACAACCGAATCCACGGAATACGATGCGCTGGGCCGTGTGACTAAGCAGACTGATATTCTGGGCCGCGAAACCATCACCGCCTACAGCGCGGATGGCCTTACTACTACGGTAACAACTCCCGCCGGTGCAACCACCATCACCACCCGAAACACGGATGGCTCAACTGCTTCCGTGGGCGGTACGGCACAGCGTGCTCTGGTGTATGTATACGACCTCAACGGCAGTAACGAGCGCGTGACCACCAAACTGCCGAGCGGTGAAATCATTGCCCAGAGCATCAGCAACGGCTTCGGGCAGAATACCGTGCAGGCTCAGCCGAATACCCTCGGCGGTTTCATCTACACCCGCAGTGAGTACAACGCCAAGGGGCAGCTGGTGAAGCGCTATCAGGACACCGGTTGGAATACTGAGAAAACCGCACCCACACTTTATGAGTACGATTACTTCGGCAATCAGGTGAAGCAGATTCTTGCTCTGAGCACCACGCCCACCAAGGATAATTCGCCGGTGAGAGAGGTAGCCTACTCGGTGGAATCTGCCGAGGATGGTGTGTACAGCGTCACCACGCAGACCCGATACAACGCTGAGGGTACAGCCCTGAACAGCACACAGAAGCAGTTGATTTCGCAGCTTTCTGCAACGCAGGCAAGCAAGAGCATCAGTACCGATGTGCGTGGTAACAGTTCGGTGAATTGGTCCGAGTACACGGCTCCCACGAAAGTGACGAGCTTCAGCACTATTCCCACATCCAATATCACGGCTGAATCCGTCAGTATCGATGGCTTTACTATCTCGCAGAAAGACCACGCAGGCATCATCACCACCGCTTCCCGCAGCTACACGGCCACGGGTATGACGATGGTGAATGTCGATGGTCGAGGCAATGCCACCACCGTTCACACTGACCTCGCCGGGCGTACTATCTGCGTGACCGATGCCGCCAATGCGACAACAACTACGGCTTACGACGCTAATCACGATCTGCCCGCCGTGGTGACAGACGCCATGGGCAACACTGCTTGCTACAAGTACGACGCCCGCGGTCGCAAGATTGCCGAGTGGGGCACTGCCCTGCAGCCCGCCTGTTTCGGTTATGATGACATTGACAACATGACCACGCTGCGCACCTTCCGCGCGGATAACGAGGTCATTACCACCGACCCGAGTGAGCGCAGTGATTACGATGAAACCACTTGGTCTTTCAATGCTGTGACTGGCTTGGAAATCAGCAAGACCTACGCCGATGGCACTCAGGTTCAGAAGTCCTACGATGCCTACAAACGACTCGCGACCGAGACAAATGCACGCGGCAACGTGAAAACACATTCTTACGAGCACGCTCGTGGTCTGCAGCTTGGCACCACCTATACCGTGGTAGAGGGCACTGCGGAAACAGCGGCTCGCAGCTTCACCTACAACCATCTCGGCCAGATGACGCAGCTGGTGGATGATAGCGGCACTCGCACCTTTGGCTACAACACCTATGGTGAACGCGAAAGCGACAGCCTTGTAGTGGATGGTGATACACACATCATCACCGAAACAAGAGATAGTTTCGGTCGCTCTACCGGCTATACCTACAGCAAAAACGGCAGCGTTCAGCATACCGTCACCACCGGATATGGTGCAGACGGACGAATCAGTAGCGCCGGATTCATCCACAGCGGCGCGGTTAAACAATTTGGCTATGAGTACCTCAACGGCACTAACCTGCTACACAAACTCACCAAGCCGAACAACATGACGCTTACCCAGACCTACGAAGCAACCCGTGACTTGCTCATTGGCATGGCTTACCATCGTGGCTCAACCCTTGTGGCACTGCGTGAGTACACCTACGACATCCTCGGTCGTCCGACAGCACGCAATACCGCTCGCAACGGACAAACCGTAAACGACACCTTCGCACACAACAACCGCTCCGAGCTGACCGCTGCCACCGTCAACGGCGCTGACTACGAATACGCCTATGACAACATCGGAAATAGGCAGCAAGCGACTGAGGGTAATGATGTCACCGTGTATGATGCCAACGCACTCAACCAGTACACCGCTATCTCCGAGAACGGAGCCGCAGCATTCGTTCCGCAGTTCGATACCGATGGTAATCAAACGCTCATCAAGACCGATACCGGTATCTGGTCAGCCGTCTACAACGCCGAAAATCGCCCTGTCACCTTCACCAACAGTGATAGCAACACGGTTGTCGAATGTCAGTACGATTCCATGGGGCGACGAGCCTTCAAAAAGGTAACCGTCAACGGCAGCGTCACGCTCCACCAGCGCTACGTCTACCGCGGCTACTTGCAAATCGCCTGTATCGACCTCACCCGCAGCCATCACCCGGTCATGTGGCTCGTAACCTGGGACCCCACTCAGCCCGTCGCCACTCGCCCGCTGGCCATTCGTATCAACGGCACATGGTACACATACGGTTGGGATCTCACCAAGAACATCTGCGAGCTCTACTCCACAGAAGGTCGCATCTCCACCTCCTATACCTACTCCCCCTTCGGCAAGGTAACAGCCACCGGCTCCCTCGCCCAGCCGATTCGGTGGAGCAGCGAGATGAGGGATGGTGAATTGGGGATGTTTTCTTATACGCATAGATACTTAAACATGATTCATGCTTCATGGACTAGCCGAGATAATATTTTTCGATATCATCTGTATAAATATATTAATAACAACTCGTCGTATTCTTTTGATTATTTAGGGTTATTGGAGGTATATCATTATACGGACATCAATGCAGTTAAGAAAATACTTGAAGAGGGATATAAAGGCGATTTTTTATGGACGGGCGAGATAGATTCTCCTGCAGGTGGCGGAAATCCATGGCAGGAACGGAATTCTCATACAATAAAATTGGATATCCCTGATGAATTGGTTCATAATGCAGAAAACATTCCACATAATAAACATCATGCTTATTATATGGAAGGATTTAGAATACACAAAGATCACAAAAAAGCCGATGCTTATAGATGGGCTTGTGTAAAAAAATACATGAATTCCAGACCTAGTAATGTATTTGTTGTACAGCGCTCATTAAGAAAAAGGGGTAAGTGGGTAGTTGTAAAAGTAAATTCCATTAATAAATCTGGGATTAAAATACTGGAAGTTCCCGGAATAAATGCAAACGCCACGAGTATCCCTCCGCAATTGCGCGAAGCAGGTCGTAATTTCAATATTACAAAGTACGTCAATATTAAAACTGGATTAGTTGGTCTATCATATGCAATAGCGGGATATCAATTGTATACCGTGCGGAACTCTCCCAAAGCAATTACGAGAGTAGTGTATGGATGGGCTGGCGGTTACATAGGAATGAAGTATGGAGCCGCTGTAGCTGCTGGAACTGCAGTCGTAGCAGGACAACTTGGGCCTCAAATTGCAACACCAGAAGAAGTATTAACTGTTCCTATAGCATCTATTCTGGGGGGAGCTATAGGAGGCCTCGCAGGCGGTATATTGGGAAGTACTGTCACTGAAATTGTTGATAATTTTACGTTAACAAGAGGCTATGAATTATAACACGGGCATCTCGAAAAACTCGACAAAGATCATTATGTCGAAGTACGAGGGACAATTTTGAAAATATAGGCGCGCAATAGCGCGCGGAATTCAAAATCCCCGGGTGTAGTGTCAAAAATATTCAGAGCCCCGTTTCTCGGGGCTCTCATTATACTTGCACCTTAACAGGGGCTACGCGAGCTGTTGCTCGCTTACCCCAGCCTATGTGCAGTCGCCCGCTGCGCGGGCTCAGAGCTAGGCACGCTATGCTCGCGGAGAATTAGTCGACAAACACACAATTTGTAGAGAGAGCGACGAGCCGTAGGATGGAAATTATTGCTCTGGCAATAGAAAATAGCCGTTATTGGTTAGCGTAAGAAACGCTTTTTTTACCAAATAGATTTGCCATTTTGGTTTTGTTTGCCTGGTTGGTCTCCATGTGTTCCCGCATCTGCTGTTCCAATTCATCCCTGTTTTCAGCCGGTTCCCGCTGACTGATAGCTCTTTTCAAATCAGAGTTCACAAGTTCATCTGGATTAAGTTCCGGTGAATATGATGGCAGGTAAAATACATGAATTTTTGCATGGTGTTTGCGTAACCATCTTTTTACTATCTTTGAATGATGAACTCTCAGATTATCAACTATAAGTATGACTTTGTTATCTGATGTTTTGCATAAGGCATTCAGAAAACGTATGTATTTCAAAACACTCAGCGAACCTCTATATAATTTGAAATGCAAGTCGCCTCGGTTACTCACTGCTGAAATCATATTTACGCGACATGAAACGACGCTTGTAACATCGATGCACGGAGTTTGCCCTTTTGGTGCATATCCTCTCATACATGTCTCTCGCGTACTGATTCCCGTTTCATCGCCCCAATAAATTGTATATCCGAGGTTTTTGACAACACGGGAAATGCTAGGGTACTTGCGCTCAACCCATTCTTTTACTGCCTGAACATTTTGTTCTCGTGCTCTTTTTTCAGGCCTTTGAGGAGTAAATCCCAGCATCTTCATGTAGAGTCGGACTGTACGCGCGGCTATTTTTACATGAAATACATATTCAATGAGTTGCTTTATTGCTTTTGCATTCCATAGAGCAAACTTGAGTTTATATTGGCGAGGATCTTTGTCAACTAGCATTTCACAGAGCTTTGCTAATTGCTCATCTGAAAGAATACGATCTCTACCTTGTTCAGGTCCTCTTTTCCCTTCCCTCTTTACTTTATTCCCATTATCCTTGTATGCTCTAACCCA
>JAFWZG010000035.1 GCA_017517385.1 Akkermansia sp. | reverse complement strand
GCGAGACTCGAAGCCCCAAGTTACGAAGACCTCATCCCCTGAAGCGTGAGCAAGTTCCTCGTCCTACGCTACGGCGAAATCACCGGACGGAGCTTCCACTTCACACGAGAAGCCAACGACTAAGGACTCAGCCGCCCATAAGGCGGCTTTTTCTTTGCTTTCAGCATTCCTAATGCTGATGCAAGCGAAAATACTGAAAATCCTTAAAAATAATGCATTTTTGTCGGATTAGTTATGGAGTGCTTAACTATTATTTCAGGAGGGTAGCAAGCCTTAGCCGTTAAAGGTTGGTTATTTCTCGCGAGTACAGCATTAGGAATGAGATATACTGCCGCCAGTAACGCGTGCAAGACACGCATAACATCTATTTCTGACCGATTATGAAATTACATTTACCTAAGACGCTGATACTGGCAATAATAGCTAGCTCCGCGGTGTATGCAGAAGCTGTTACTGAAAATGTAGTAGCAGATACAGGTAGTCGTTTGCTCTATACGACTGAGACTACAAATTCCACTTATACGGCATCACGCAACCAGAGTGGGTCATCATACGATGTACGTTTTAAAAATAACTTGGTTGCAACGGGTAGCACCTTCTCCACCGACGAAGGTTGGGATCCCTGGCTCAATAACATGATTGGTTCGATCACCCCCAGTGGTTCCATCATTTTTGACGGAACGGTAGAAGCAACAGGATGCAACTTTACCACTGGGGATTACACCTCAGGCAGCATCAAATTCAACAACAATGTTGAATTGAATGGAGGAAACACATTTAGGTCCAGAGGTGGACAGCAAATTTCCTTCACCAAGACAGTGACAGCAAATGGTGATAACACATTCACCGGTGGTGTAAGCGCTACGAATTTTGTTGTAAAGAGTGGCACTCAGACCTTCGTGCGAGAGGATAATCCGAGCAATCGAGTCAACGCCCCGACTCAGACTCTTACTTTCTCCCAAATCGGTTTTGCTGAGGATGCAGATGAAACAGCTCGTATCGATATCTCCGCCATCAATGTACCGACACGTACTGTAAATGGTTATCCGAAGGGCGGTGCCTATGGTGGTGTAAATTTCGGTGGCCCTTCTGAAATCACCACGTTGGAAGTTGATTTGGATGATGCCGTCGGACTTAGCCTCACTGACGTGCTGACAGTACGAGAGACTGTAACCATCAAAGGCAACACCGGTGTAAAATTTGGCGGAAACGGCATGCTTATGTTCGAGATTGATAGCCTCGCCGAGCTGATGGGTGAGAACCTGGAGCTGACTTCCACTATGCTTTATGTTGATAATGGTGTCAATATGAGCAACGCTAAGGTAGGTCTGTACTTTACAGAAAACGCCTTGGCTGAGATGGATGCAATGGGTAGCGCTATCACATTTAATCTTGACAAGGTAACTAATGTAGACGGTCTGGAACTTGCATTGGCTGTAGATGAGAGTACAGGTAAGACCGTTGAGGAGGTATTCGGCACGACATCCTTTACAACGAAAGTCGGCAATAACAACATTACACTCGGTGGAAATGTTCCCGAGCCCACCACGGCTACGCTGAGCTTGCTGGCATTGGCTGCTCTGGCCGGCCGCCGCCGCAGAAAGTAATTAAAAAGAGCACAAGCTATTTTCAAAGGTCGCTGCTTCTATATTGAGGCAGCGGCTTTTTCTTTGCCTTTTGACAAGTGTCCTCAAGTATGGACACTCACTTTCATTCCAATACTCACGTTCGGTCTTTCTTCAAATCCATCACGTCCGAGTCAATGGGCTGCGGCCACCCGGACAAAGTTGCAGACGCTATCTCTGACGCCATCCTCGATGCTTGCTTAGCGCAGGATCCAGAAAACCGTGTTGGCTGCGAGACTCTGGTAAAGGGCAATCAGGTTGTGCTTGCCGGGGAAATTACCACCAAGGCTAAGCTGGACTACGAGCGGATTGTCCGCGATACAGTTCGCAGCATTGGCTACCGCACAGCTCAGGATGACCCAATCTTTAATTCTGAATCCCTCAACGTAAGCTGTCGCCCTCCTTTTGACACGAACAAGCTATTTCTTCTTGTTTTTTGCCCGGATGAGCTCAAATCTTTTATAGCATAAGACAGAGTGGACGGTCAATCCGTTTTATGGAGCATTCTCTTTTCGGTGACACTTTTTGATACAATACAGAGCTTTCCTTTACAGTTCCTCCCATGAAGCTGAGGCACAATAGCCATAAAGCTCATGCGCCCAGAGGCGGCGGGCCATGCTGCCGGGCGAGGTAAGGCCCAGCAGGAAACGCTTTCGCTGCGCATCACGGGCAAACTCGGGAAGCCCCTCCACAGGAGGCGGCTGGCTCTGCGGCGCAGGAGGAAGCGCCACAGGCAAGGAGTTCAGGCATGCGGCGCAGTGGCCGCAGCTCGGGCGTGTTTGCCCTGTAAAGTATTCCTCCAGAGCCGCATTGATACAGCCTTCACGCCCCTGCAGGATGGAAAGAAGCTTTTCCAAGCGGCCATGCTCTGCAGCCGCGCGGCGGGCATAAGCCTCGCTAAGGGTTGCGGCCACGCTGCGAGGATCAGCCGAGCCGCAGCTGCGCAGGTACAAGGCCTGCTGGCGCAGGGTAATTTTCCATTCTCCTGCCACCTCACACTCGCGAAGCTGAGCCAGAGCTTCCGCATATGAACAATCCCAAGCCGCAGCGGCGGCCTCCACCTCACCATCACGGTTTTTATCAAGCCAGCGCAAGCGGTTTACCTCGGCAGCGTCCCGTCCATCCGTGATAGTATTGATAGGAAAAAGCGGTTTAACCTTGTAATACTTGTACCCACGCTCCACCACCTGCACCGTATTAGAGGTTTGGAGAATATCCAGCGCACGCATGGGCACGTCATCCGGCACATCACAACTTGTGCCCAGTTCCCACAAGGAAACGGCACGTGCCCCCGCCGGCATGAGCATACGCACCGCTCGCAGCACGCCCTCGGCATCCGGCTCAGCAGCATATACACGGTTGCGCGCATCTCGCACATCCGCCCCATGCAGCAACACCAGCGCCGTACAAGGCTTACCATCTCTGCCGGCGCGGCCACTCTCCTGCAGATATGCCTCCGGCGAGCCCGGCACATTGAAGTGCACCACCGAGCGCACATCCGGCTTATCCACCCCCATGCCGAAAGCAATGGTAGCCACCAGCACATCACGTCTGTTCTCCACGAAATCATCCTGAAGAGCCTCGCGCAGCTCGGGAGTCAGCCCGGCGTGATAGCCGGCGGCATTCAGCCCTGCTGCCTGTAGAGAAGCCGCAAGCTGCTCAGTGGTCTTCCGTGTGCGGGTGTACACAATAGCGGGAAGATTGTGGGGGCATGAAAGAAAGCGCAGCAACGCAGCCTCGGGCGCTTCCGCCGCCTGCACCAAGCGCGTGATATTCCCTCGGTAAGGGGAATGAGCCACTACATCCTGCGGCGAGATATCAAAAGCACGGCACAAATCCTCCTGCACACGGAGGGTGGCGGTGGCCGTCAGCGCCATGACGCTGCGGAACCCTCGCGCCTTACGCCAAGCGGGCAGCTTCAGATAATCAGGGCGGAAACTATGTCCCCATTCTGATACGCAATGAGCTTCATCCACCACGAAAAGCTGAAGCTCGGCGGATTGCAACGCTTGCAGCAAAGGCGGACTTTCCAAAGACTCCGGAGCCACAAACAACAGACGGAGATTCCCCGCTGCCACATCAGCCAATAGGGCCTCGCGCTCGGCCTCTTCCAGAGTGGAATCAAATCGGGCTGCGGCTATGCCCCTGCGCCTCAATGACTGCACCTGATCGCGCATCAGCGCTATCAGGGGGCTCACCACCACAGACGTCCCCCCAAGCAGCAAGGCCGCCGCCTGATAACACAGGCTCTTGCCATGCCCGGTAGGAAGCACACCCAGGGTATTCCTCCCGGCCAAAGCCGTTCGGATGAGTTCTTTCTGCCCGGCCCTGAGAGCGGGCACGCCGAAAGTATGAAGGATATGCTGTTCTTCGGTGCTGTCCATGTACAGCTTCTATCATGCCGCATCCGGCCGGAATCGTCAATTCATTTGTCTTGCATTTTTCGCCATCATGTGTTACAACCCCCTCGCTATGATTATTGACACACATTGCCACCTCATCTCTGAAAAATACGGCAATTTAGACATCCTGCGAGAAGAATCCCTCGCACTGGGAGTGGGGCATTGTGTGACTCAGGGCACCTCCGCAGATGACTGGGAGCCCCAGCTCGAACTCGCCGCCCGCATGCCGGACTTCGTATCGTCCTGCCTTGCTGTGCACCCCTCTGAAGTTCATGCGGTTACGGATGAACAGCTCGAGCACATGATAGACCTTTGCCGCCGCTATCCCCAGGCAGCCATCGGCGAAACCGGGCTGGATTACTTCTGGGAAGCCCCCGAGGGATGGACAGAAGACCGCTACCGTGCCCGCCAGCGTGACTTCTTGGAGCGCCACTTCCAGCTGGCACAGGAGCTTGGGCTGAACATCTCCCTGCACACCCGCGATAAAGTTGGGCTCGAAAGTTTCGAGGACGCCTTCGCCATCGCCCGCAACTTCCCGAAAGTGCGTCCGGTGTTCCATTGCTTTATCGGAGACGGCGCTCAGGCTGAGCGAATTTTCAGCGAGCTGGACGGCCTCATTTCCTTCACCGGCATCCTGACATTCAACAAATCCGAGCATATTCAGGCCGTGGCCACATGGTGCCCGGCTGACAGGTTCATGGTGGAAACGGATTCTCCCTTCCTCTCCCCTGCTCCCCACCGCGGCAAGGTGAACATCCCGGGCCGTACCAAGTTTGTGGTAGATAAAATTGCCGAGCTCCGCGGCGTCAGCCCCGAGGAAATCGCCGCCTGCACCACGGCAAATGCCCGCAGCTTCTTCCGCCTGCCCCAAAACATCTGAAACCTGCCTCCGGCCATGGACATGACACATAGGCTCCGCATCATTTTTTTACCGTTAGTTTGTCTACTGCTGAACAGCTGTTATTTCAACACCACGGGCTGGCTCTGTAATCAGGCCTCGTATGAAGCCTATGCTACCACTTCAGATATGGAGCAGCTCCCCCATCCGCGGGTATATGCAAACAGCAGAGGGCATTACATCGAACTGCCCCGTTATACCGCCAAGGCTCCGGCAAATATCCAACGCCATCTCTTTGAGGCGCCCCCGGCATCTCCTCCCGAGCGTGAAAGACGTGGCACCGGCCTGTTCCTCATACCGGCCGACTACGCGGCATGGCTCACGGGCTCCGGTCCGAAGGTTCGTGCTGTCTCATATCTCGAAGAGGTGGAAGATGCTGACCTCATCAAAATGACCAGCATGTCGTTACCGGTTGTTAAGCCCTCCATCGAGCGCAGTGTAGTGTACGCCTACCGCTCCCCGAACGCCGACTGGATGTATGCGGCTACTCCCTTCAGTTTCCTGCTGGTGGATTTACCTGTAACTGTAGCGGAAAATGCGGTAGTAATAGGTGGCGTCTTTGTCCTTGCTTATTTTGAATCTACCACCCCAAGGTACGTAGACCATTCACGAGATAACGATTGCGACCACAAGCAGGAAGAGCGTCCGGAAAGACCAAACAGCCAAAGTAGGCCGAACGCTCGTCCGGAAAGACCGAGAGATTCACAGCAGACGGCCTCTCGTCCGGAGCGTGATAGATAAATCGCCGCCTGCACCTCGGCAAATACCCTCAACGGCTACCACCCACCTCTCAGCTCAACGCCATTCAGCCCCTATATTCAAGGTTTATTCTGTCTGACGGTCTGCCTGTTAAACAGCTGCACTTCAATTCTACCGGTCGACTCATAGACAGGGCATAATACGAAGCCTACGCAACAACCGCCGACCAGTCTATCCAACCCGCACCGCTGGTATACACAGACGGCACGCACTATTACATTGACCTGCCCGCCACCACTGCCACCATCATCGCCACCACCACTAATCAAACAGCGTGCTACAAGCCCATCTTGGCGGGGTTGAGTATTCCCTGCGGGTCAAGCGCTGATTTGATGATACGGTGAACATCAAACGCCACATCGCCAATAGCTTGCGGGAACCAAGGGCTCTTGGCGATGCCTATTCCGTGCTCACCGGTTATGCTGCCGCCGTGCGCCATCACCCAATCGAAAAGTCGATTAACCAGCGCATCTGCCGGCTCCCGGATATCTTTCCCTTCAGCATCTTTAAGCACCATAATGTTGGTGTGGATATTCCCATCACCGGAATGTCCGAAACAAGCCACCGGAATGCCGGTCTCACGCTCCATGGAAGCGCAGAACTCCACCAGATTCACCAGCTGTGAGCGAGGGATGACGACATCCTCATTCAACTTGGTGAGCCCGGTGGCTTTCAGGCTGTACGAGAACTCGCGCCGTAATTGCCAAATGGCCTCGACATCCGCCTCCGTCGTAGCGGTCACCACCTCCGTGGCACCGGTTTCTCGGAGAATATCGGCAATAGCCTGAAGCTCCGTAGCCACGGCATCCGACTGACCATCAATCTCGATGATAATGTGCCCCTGAGCATCCTCCGGCAGAACACCCGGCCCCAGATAATTACGGGCAGCACGCAGGGTGAAGGCATCCGTAATCTCCATAGCTGCCGGCAAATGCCCCCCTTGCAGCACGTTCTGCACAGCCGCCGCTGCCAGCGCAAAGCGGGGGAATCCGGCATGGAGCGCCGCCCGAGCAGGCGGAGCGGGAATGATGCGCAGCGTCGCCTGAGTAACAATACCCAGCATACCCTCGCTGCCACAGAACAGCCCCACTAAATCAAAACCTTGCTTGTTCTTATGCGTGCGTCCACCACAGGTGAGCACACGGCCATCCGGCAGCACTACTTCCAGCCCAAGCACATAGGCTCGCGTCACGCCGTACTTCAGGCAGCGGGGGCCTCCGGCATTCGTCGCGATGTTGCCGCCGATGCTGGATTCCTTGCGAGAGGCGGGATCCGGCGGGTAAAACCAGCCGACTTCAGCACAGGCGTTCTGGAGATCCGCCGTCAGCACGCCTGCCTGTACCACGGCCACACCGTCAGAAGGATTCACCTCAATAATCCGGCGCATGGGTGCCACGGAAATCACAAGCCCGCCTTTCACCGGCACACAGCCGCCCACATAGCCCACGCCGGCGCCTCGGGGAGTCACGGGGATGCCACGTTCCGCCGCAAACTTCATGGCTGCGGCCACTTGCGAAGTCTCGGTCGCCAGCACAACAGCCTCGGGCATGGAGACCGCATGCCATTTATCCCCGGCATGAGCGGCCAACACCTCCTGCTCCGTACTTACACAATCCCCCAACAGGGCCTTGAGTTCATCAGTCCACGCTTGCATAGCTCTACCTCCTTGTATTGAAATTACTCCTTATCCGTCCCCCATCTGCGGTGCAGCCAGCGCTCAGCGGGTGAGAAGAGAATCTTATCCGCCAGCAGCCCCACAAGGATGATGATGAACATGATGCCGATAACCTGATACATGCGCTGCAGCTCTCGGCCATAGTGCAGGTACTGGCCGATACCGAAGCCGGACACCACGGCCACATAGATTTCCGCAGCCATGAGGGAGCGCCACGCAAAGGCCCAGCCCTGCTTCATGCCGCTCACCACGAAGGGAGCAGATGCCGGAAGGGTGACAAATACCAAGGTTTTCAACGGCCCCGCCCCCATGGTGCGCGCCGCTCGGGCATAGATGGGCGGCACATTCTTCATGCCGTTCTGCGTGGAGAGCAGCACGCTCCACAGCGTACCCATAATGACGACAAAGAGCAGTGCCGCCTCTGTCTGGCCGAACCAAATGCAGGCCAGCGGCACCCAGCAGACGCTCGGCAAGGCTTGCAGGCCCAATGCCAGCACACCAATCGTATCACTAGCCCAGCGAAAGCGCGCTGCCAGCATACCCAGCGGCACGCCCAACACAAGGCCAATGACATAGCCGATAAGCAGGCGGCGCAGCGTGATAAGCATGGAAAGCGGAATCTTGCCATTCAGCGTGTTATCCCACAGGTACTGCCCCACCACGGAAGGCGGCGGCAGCACATAAGGAGACCACAGCGGCTCCTCCGGGCCAATCCCCCAGCGAAGCAAATCGCCGGTCAGCGCGGCCCATACACCAATGAGCAGCAGGAAGAAAATGACGGTATTAAGTACGCGTTTCATATATTCGCGGTGATATGATTAATCAGATTCAGCGGCATTCTGGTAACCCTTCAGCGAAGAAGTAATCTGCTGAGAGAGGTCTGCGAGGTCATGATTATTGATATTGCGGGGACGGGCCAAATCCACCGAGAACGTCTCCCTCACGCGGCCGGGATGCGGGGAGAAGAGAATAACGCGGCTGCCCAAACACACAGCCTCGCGCACATTATGCGTCACGAAAACGATTGTTTTCTTTCGCTTGGCCCAGATATCCTGAATATCGCCGTACAGCTGCTCACGAGTCATGGCATCCAGAGCAGAAAACGGCTCATCCATCAGCAAAATCTTAGGATTAGGCGCCAGAGAACGCGCCAAAGCCACACGCTGGCGCATGCCACCGGAAAGCTCATGAATGCTGGAGTGGGCAAACTTGTCCATCTTCACCAAGAAAAGATAATACTTGGCCACCTCTAAGCGTTCCTTGTCATTGAGATTCGGCTTCTGCTTCAGGCCAAACATCACGTTGCCAATGACATCCAGCCAAGGAAAAAGAGCGTGCTCCTGGAACATCATCATGCGGTCGCGTCCCGGCCCGGTAATCGGCACACCGTCAATGAGCGCCAATCCGCTATCAGGCTTTTCCAGCCCGGCAATAATGTTCAGCAGGGTGGACTTTCCACAGCCGCTGGGGCCCACGAAACAAACGAACTCGCCTTCATTGATGGTAAGCGAGACATTATCAAGCGCTCGCACCATACCGGCCTTTGTCTTGAAATCCTTACACACGTTCTCCACGCTAAGCTTAGCGGTAGGATACTCGTGAATTTCCTGTTCTAACTTCTTCATAAAGCTTCAGGTTGTACGGGGTCAGGCGTATACATCATACCATCCAGCGAGGGCACACGGTCCAGCAAGTCGCAGTTCTGAGCGTCCTTCACGAACTGCTCCAACCCGGCCCTATCCACCTCAGAGGTCAACGTCAGGCGGGCCCATGCCTTCCGCACCAGCTCCGGGTCAAAGGTAGCCTGAGTCAGCTCGGTGAGCTCGGCCACCACGTGGGCCTGAGCTTCCTCCGGGTGCTCGATAATCCACTGTGTAAGGTCACGGTGCGCCTGAATCAGAATGGCCGCTTCCTTCGGGTGATGACGCAGCCAGCCCACGCGACCGACCAGCACCGTCGTTACCACATCCGGCTCCTGCACCATCACACGCGCGCCGGCGCCCTGCTCCAAGCGAGAAACCCAGGGCTCCACCGTCCAAGAGGCATCAATATCCCCCTGCTTCATGAGCTGAAGCTGCATGGCATTCGGCGTGGGGCTCACACGGCAATCACCCGCGCCCTCTAAGGTGCACTGCAAGCCATTACTTCGCAGCCATGCACGGCAGGAAACATCCTGCGTGTTCCCCAGCTGAGGGGTGGCAATGCAGCGTCCCCGGAAATCCTCCGGCTTAGTGATTCCACTCTCAGGAGCCACCAGCAGAGCAGCGCCGCCATTCACCGCACCGGCCAGCAGGCGCACCTCGCGCCCAGCGGACACAGCATACGCATTCAGCGCCGGGCTGGGGCCCACATAGGTCACATCCACCGTACGCCCGAAAATAGCCTCCATCACCGTGGGGCCGGCATTGTAGGTGTACCATTCAATGGTGTATCCGGGCAAGTAGCGCTCAAACCATCCTTGGCCGTTTCGGCTCATATTTCTCGCCACAAGAGCCTGCACATGAGTCACATTCGGAAACCCGCCCATGCGGATAACCGTGCTGTGCTTGTCCTCACGGCTACAGCCACAGCACATCAGGAGTGTCATGGTCAGGAGCAGCAGGCAGGTGAAGCATTTTTTCATGAATTCCTATCCTACCAGAGCAGGCCCCGTACGTCAAGCCACAAAGACGCCACATTGGAGAAAGTGCGCGGAAAACGCGTGTTAATTTTTCACGCGGCGGAAAACGTAGCGGATTTCATTTTCGGGACGATTGGCGACCTTGTTCACGACGGCGATATCCTCACGCACCATTTATGCATATCCTGTCATTTATCGCACACTCATAAGCCTAATTCAAGCATTTCTCAAATTCGCCTAGCAGCAAAAATTAGCTTGTAATACAGCGAGTTCATGTTACACTCTAACCATGCGAAAGAAATCCCCTTTCTTCAATCGAGCCACGCTTCCGCTTCTCATCGGTCTTATTGCGCTGCTGATAATAGTGAACTATTTACTGCACGTGTGGCCAACGGCAGCCGAGACACTGCAAGCTTTGTGTGCGGCTGTCATCGGTGTGGGCATCACCTCGCTGATTACCTGCGTTCTGCTTCGTTATCAGAGTCAAAATGACAGTGCAAGAGAGCGAGACGCCAAAATATATGAGCATAAACTGATTATATTTCAGGAGTTCCTGAATGATATCAGCAATATTGTAGAAGATGGAAAGATTACCATAGAGGAAGCTAACACCCTAAAGTTCACATTCTCCAAGATAGCACTTCACCTGAAAGACGAGCATCTGGCCATCATCAGTTCTCATCTGGCCCGGATAACCAGTAATTGCGGAGTCACGCCCCCAGAACACTCAAACAAACCGGTAGAAATTTCCGAGGAACTGATGGGAATTGTCGATATCCTTCGCAGCGAGCTCTACCCCAACAAATCGCATACTGACTCAAACGCCTCGTTCAGAAACGACATTTATGCCAACATGAAAGAACTCGATAATCAGGTCGAGAAAAACACGCGCACGTAACCACCGGCTCCCGTTTCAAAGGCGCGCAAAACGCGTGTTAATTTTTCACGCGGCGGAAAACGTAGCGGATTTCATTTTCGGGACGATTGGCCGCCTTGTTCGAGCGGGCGATGTGCTCACGAGCTATCAGCGGCAGCTGGTCAAATATATGCGGCATGACTACCACCTCATCAGGGCCATCAAAAATAATATCGGCTTCAAACACCTCCTCCCCTCGCCTGAATTGCACGCGGTACGGCTCCGTCTCCGTCTGAACCCAAGTGTAACTCAATCTCCCGGCGTTACCGCTCATTTCCCAGCGCACGCGGGTATCATTCACCGCTGCGTGCATCCTGTTGGGTACACCCTTCCACTCACCGATGGCAAGTTCGACCGGGTCCTCAAACCAATCCGGAATGAAGATAACGCACAGCAGGCCAATGGCTGCCACGGAAATGAGAATGTTACGCAGAGTCAGCATAGAATCATTAATGAATAAATTGTGTCACGATCTTCACCAGCCAGTAGCCTCCGAAAATCAGCCAGCAAAACAGCAGCAAAGCCAACAGGAATGGCTTTGGCCCAGCCTTACAGAACTTGTCAAAACTCGTTTCCACACCCAGCGCGGTCATGGCCATCGTGAGCATGAAGGTGGAAAGAGAGCGAATGGAATCAACCGCCCATACCGGCAGAATCCCCAGCGAGTTCACGCCGATGGCTGCCAAAAAAAGGAAAGGAAAAATGGGCATGCTGATTTTGCCCCTCTCTCCCGAAGCCGTATTTTTGCGAGACAGGATGAAAGCGAGCACCATCAGCACAGGAGCCAGCAGAATCACACGCATCATCTTCACGATAACGGCCGGGCACTTAATGGATTCCGCAAAAAGCCCAGCGGCGTCCATAGCCTCACCGGCGCCGTACACATGAGCCACTTCATGAAGGGTGCCGCCCGTATAGATACCCATCTGCCCGGCATCCATATCAAACACGCCCGCCCTGTACAGCGCAGGATACAGGAACATTGCAATCGTACCAAAAATTACGACGGTAGAAACAGCTACGGCGGTCTTGTACGGCTCCCCCTTCACCACTGGTTCTGCCCCAAGCACGGCGGCGGCACCACATATCGAGCTGCCCACGGAGGTGAGCAGAGCGGTTTGAGAATCCATCTTCAGCAAACGTCCCAACACCACACCCAGAATAAGGGTGAAACTTACCACCACCACGTCCACCACAATGGCGGGCATGCCCACGGCCAGCACGTCACTCACCGTAATCTGAAAGCCATACAACACGATACCCGTGCGCAACACCTGCCGAGTACAGAACGCTATACCAGGGTTCCACTCTGCCGGTACTTGCTTCCTAAGGGTATTCGCATACACCATACCCAGAATAATACCCACAATCAGAGGACTCAACCTCAGTACCTTCACCCACTCAAATCCTGCCACATGCGTGGCCGTGCAGGCAAACAGTACGATGAGCAGAATACCTGAGAAAAATGCAGCTTGCTTCGTTTTATCCATAAAACTCCGGCACCTTATATCACAAACAAATAACAAATGCAACCCTTATTTACCCTACAGCAAAGAATAACAAAAGCTCTATTAATCAACAAGTAACATCAACACAATTAACACCCACAGACCGAATCAGGAAGGCAGCAGGCGCACCACTCGGTCCGCACGCGGGAGGGTGATGGAAACAGTGGTACCAATTCCTTCCCGGGAAGCAAGGGAGAGAGTTCCGCCATGCTCCTTCACGATGTGGCGCACGATAAGCAGCCCCAGCCCGTGCCCCTTCTTGCGAGTGGTACGGAAGGGCTCGTACATGGTACCCATTACTTCATGCGAGATACCGCTGCCATTATCACCGATAAGGACACGCACATCCGTATCATTATAATCTGTCTGAATATAAATACCACCATCCCCGGAGATGGATTGGAAGGCGTTTCTGATAAGATTGTAAAGCACTTGGAAAAGCTGGCCGCCATCCGCGCTCAGTTCGGGCAAATCCTTGCTGAGTGACTGCTGAATACCAATACCGCGCGGCGCCATCTCGGGCTCCAGCACCTCCAGCACGCGGGCAATGAGCTCATTCAGCTGCAATGCCTCGCGCTGAATACGCCCCGGGCGCACGGACTGCAGGAACTGGCGCAGCAGTGTATCCAATCGGCGGGTCTCCCCCAGAGCGCTCTCCAGCAAAGGCGAAAGCTTCTCTTGCGCATCAGCATCCAGCTTAGCGAGCTTGCGCTGCATGAGCTGAAGATTCAGCCCCAACGAGTTCAGCGGATTTCCGATTTC
The DNA here is from genome assembly GCA_017517385.1 of Akkermansia sp. GTDB lineage: Bacteria > Verrucomicrobiota > Verrucomicrobiia > Verrucomicrobiales > Akkermansiaceae > Akkermansia. The sequence continues at coordinate 42,300 of JAFWZG010000035.1, read as the reverse complement.
ATGAGCCACGGCGCTGGCCATGTAGGTCACGAGATTAAATTGCTCAGCCTCGGCATCTTCCTCACCAGCGGCGAGGCGCTCCGTATCATCGCGGATAAGCAGCAGATACTCCGAGCCGTCCGCCACAGGGCTCATGAGGAAATTGTAATGGCGCTCCTCGGGATAATTCACATGCAAGTCACGCGAAATAGCTATACCACTACCACACACTTCCTGCCATGTGCAGGTGCCACCCACCAAACGCTCAAAAGGAACATGCAGCAACTCTTTAATACTGCGCCCGTAAATCGCACAAGCCGCCTTATTAGCAAAGCGAGGAGCTCCCTCGGAGTCAAAGAGAATCAAACCATCACGCAGCGCATCAAACACATCCTGAAGCAGCCCCTTTTCAGAGGCCAAGCGCATAAAAAGGTGGCGGAGCTCCTCCGTATCCAAGTGCTCCAGACGGTTCACAATCTTATCCAGCGTATCTCGCTTCATAATGCGTTATCAGAATTGAATGGAAAGCTCAGAGAAGTTCAGCGGCAAAGAAGCACGGAAGACATGCCGCTCATCAAACTCACCCGGCAGCTCGGCACCATCCACCACCAGCAAGGGAGAGGCCGTAAGCGGCAACGCATGCAGGGCGAACTCAAAGGTGCGGTGCTGCTGCTCTGCGTGCAAGTTCACGAGATGGGACAAGGTAAAGGAGCGCAGCTGTGCCCGGTATTCAAAGCGATGCAGCATATAGCGTCCACGGCGGTAGCCGTAGCCATCTCCTTCATCCTCATACAGTTCGCTGGATTGATTCACCTCCGGCGCCCACCACAAATCCAGCGTCACAGCGGGGCTCTCCAACTCACCCACATACTGCTGCACCGGCCAGCGCGGCACCACACAGCCGCCCTTCACGAACACAGGGATGTACGCCAGCGGGGTGGACACCCACAGCTCCGTGGAGTTATCCGCAGCCTCTTCATCCGTCCAGTATGAATACCAGCGGCCCGGCGGTAGGTACATGAATCGCCCGGTCTCTCCCGGATGATGTACAGGCACCACATACAGGGCTTCACCCAAGAAAAACTCACTACTACGCCAGTACGTATCCGGGTTTTCCGGGTACATGAGAGCCAGCGAACGGATAATGGGCAAGCCGGTGCGACTGTACTTATAGAACTGAGTATAAATGTAAGGCAGCAGGCGGTAACGGTTCTCGATAGCGCGGCGCACCAGTTCCTCCACCACGGGGCCGAAGCACCAAGGCTCCTGCCCGCCGTACTCCCCGTTGTTATGATTGCGGAAGAAGACGTGGAAGGCAGCCATCTGCATCCAGCGGCAGAAGAGCTCCGGCGTGGGGTGCCCGAGGAAACCGCCGGTATCCGCACCGCAGAAGGAAACACCACTAGCGGAAAGGCGCTGCACCATCAGGTTTGCCATCTTCAGGTTCTCCCAATCCGCATCATTATCACCCGTCCACGTGGCAGCCCAGCGCTGCAGCCCCGCAAAGCCCGCGCGCGATAGCACAAAGGGACGCCGTTCCGGCGCGAACTTCTCCATACCCTGACGCGTGGCTCGAGCCATGCACTGGCCATAGATGTTATGAGCCTTCAGGTGTGAGCAGTAGAAGCCGTCGTAATTATGGCGGGTATCCGGCGGGAAGGTGCGGTCCGGGAAAATGGCCGGCTCATTCATATCCGTCCATATACCGCGAACGCCGTATTCCTCAATCTGGCGGCGGAAGAGGTTGGCCCACCACGCGCGAGTCACGGGAGAGGTGAAATCCGGGAAGGTACAGGTGCCCGGCCACACTTCGCCGGAAAGCAACGCGCCGTCATGTCGGCGGCAGAAAACGTTCTTTTCAAACCCACTGCGCCACACATAGTTGTCCGGGTTCACCTTAATGCCGGGATCAATGATGGTGACCACCTTAAAGCCTTTTGCTTCCAGCCCTTCAATCATCCCCTGAGGATTGGGGAAGTAGTTGCGGTCCCAAGTTAAGGCCTGATACCCCTTCATGTGGTGGATGTCCAAGTGAATAGAATCACAGGGTATGCGGCGGGCACGCAGTTCATCCGCCAACCCCGTCACCACCGATTCGGGGTAATAACTCCACTTACTCTGGTGATAACCCAGCGCCCAGAGCGGCGGCATGGGCGGCAAGCCTGTCATGTGGGTATACGTCTGCACCGTTTCCAGAGCATCAGCCCCGGCGATGAAATAGTAATCCATCACGCCGCCATCAGCCCCGAAAAGCAGCCTATCCTCGCGCTCTTTACCGAAGTCAAAGTAGGAGCGCATGGTGTTATCAAAGAAGATACCGTACTGAGCGCCCTGATTCAGACAGAGGAAAAAGGGAATGCTCTTGTAAAGCGGGTCACTGTCCGGCTTGAACTTGTAGTGATCCGAGCCCCACATTTCAAAGCGCCGCCCACGCAGGTTCAGCGCACAAGGCTTGTCCCCCAAGGCAAAGAAATGGGCCTTTTCGGGCATGTACTTCAGTACCCACACCAGCTCGTCCCCCGTCTTCTCCTGCAGGCGGTGCCCCATTCCTTCCGCGTCCGCGCAGAGCATACGCCCCGTGGCGCGCTCCAAAAACTCCAGCCCGCCGTCCATCTTACGCACTCGCACAATGAGGCTCGGCGTGCTCAGCTCATAGCAATCCGTACGCTCCACCTCCTCCGGCTGCACACAGGCAGGAGCATACTCCGGAGCGATGCCATAGCTCGGGATGTTCTCAAACACCGGATGAGACACATAGCGACAGCGCACCACCCCGGGCTCTAAGAAGTAGAGCCGCAGGCGGTTCGTGGGGAACTCAAGCTCAAGCGTGTGAGAATTAACCCACTCGTATTGACGGATAAAAGACTTCATGCAGTGACAATTTGTCTCAGACAAATTGCTGAGGGAATCCCCTCCGGCGCAGCCACTAACCCGGAGGCCACTGGAGGGAGCGCCCGCCAATGATGTGGATGTGGAGGTGCGGCACCGTCTGGCCGGCGTCTGCCCCGGTATTCATCACGGTGCGGAAGCCGCCCTCGGCCAGCCCCTCAGCGCGGGCAATTTCACCCACCTTCAGCATGAGGTGCCCCAGCAGAGCGGCATCCTCAGCGGTGGCGGCCTCGATGCTCGGAATGGGCTTACGCGGCACCAGCAGCACGTGCGCCGGAGCGACCGGGGTGATATCCCGGAACGCCACGCAAAGCTCATCCTCGTACACCATGGCAGAGGGTATCTCTTTATCAGCTATTTTCTGGAAGAGTGTTTTTTCCATTGCAACCACATATTTAACACAGCCCACGCCCGCATGCAACAAGAATCTGACGCCACATGCCGCTTTTTGAGTTTTCACCCCTATATTTCTACACTAAATGCTTGCAATTTACCCGCGCAGGGATAAAATCAAGCACAGGATGAACGCAAACGCACAACGCCTCAAAGAGTATCTGCTGACTTGTTATCCGCCGGAAGAATGGCCCACCCTGCTGCACCAAGCTGAGGAATGGGCAGCCACCCGCCCGCTTGAGGGGCTGCGGGTGCTGGACGCCACCCCCATCTACCGCAACACGCTGGGTAAGTTCATGGCCCTGCTCGCAGGCGGTGCGGAACTCTTCGTCCCAGCGCGTACTAATATGCCGGCAGATGCCACTGTGCTGAACATGCTGGCGGATTTTGGCATCCGTACCGCCGAGAAAGGACAGGACGACTTTGATATCATTCTGGACTGTGCCGGCCAATGCACCCGCCGCACCCCCTCTCTGGGCTATGCTGAGCTCACTCGCTCAGGGGTGCCCGCCTATGAGCGTACCCGCCGCCCTGTCATCGTGGCGGATGCCGGCCGCATTAAACGCGTAGAAACCACTCTAGGCACCGGCGAAAGCTTCTTCCGCGCGCTGGAGCAGTTAGGCCACACCGACCATGAGGGCCGCCGCCTGCTGGTGGTAGGTTATGGCAAGGTGGGCCGGGGCCTTGTGCATTATGCACGCAAGCGCGGCATGCTCATCACCGTGGCGGATGTGGAGAGCAAAGAGAGCGAGCTCCCCTTGGACACCACCTTCGTGAATGTGAATGATACCGCTGAACTGAATGAAGCGGTGCTGAGTTCTTGGTGTGTTGTCACCGCCACAGGTCGCATCAATGCCCTGCACAACCGCCTGAACGCCCCCGCCGTCATCGCCTCCCCTGTTCTGCTGGCCAACATGGGCATCGATGATGAATTCGGCACAAAAATCCCGCCACACCGCGTTCTTAACGCTAAGAAACCGCTGAACTTCATTCTGGAAGAGCCCACGCGCATGTGCTTCATTGAAACCACACTGGCCCTGCACAACGCCTGCGCTCTGGAGCTGCTCACCGCGGACCTTCCCCACATCTGCATGCCCCCGCCCCCGGATGTGGAGGAACGCCTGCTGCACATCGCCACCACGAAAGGTAGCGGAGAGCTGCGCCACCTCCACCTGCTGCTGGGTGAAGGCTAAAAGAACGGGACAGTCACCTTCTCGCGACTCATAAACTTGGCGACGCTTATCAGGACTCACTAAGACGCCGCATTGTAACACATTTGTGACAGAACGCAATCTTGACAGCGCGGGGAGGCGTGCCGTAGAATGAGAGCATGCTCAGGTTTCTCTCCATCGCGCTGCGAATGATACTCTGCACCTTCGGGGCGGCGGTGCTTTTGTATACACTTTCATACCCGGACAGCATTCTGCCGCCGGATCCGGCACTGGAGTACGTGACAGAGCTGCATGCTTATGACTTTAAGCCGTGGATGTGGCTGGCGCCCTTCCTTTTTATGGAGATTGTAAGCGTGGCGGGACCGCGCCGGAATTTAGTGTGGTTCACCGCGCTGCTTACCGTGCTGGGAGGCGCGCTAATAGCTTGGCCGGTGCTCACGGCCCTGAGTCCGGAGCTGGTGCACCCCACCTTTGAGTATGAAGACGGCAAGCTTGCAGAGGGCATGATCTTCATGTTCTGCGTGCTGGGTATCACCATGTTCTCCCGCCTCGTGGTACTGCGCTTCCTGTACCCGCCGGAGCCGGTGGAGAATCCGGATGATATCAACAGTGTGGAGGCAGACGTACTGGATCCCTCCACGGCGCTCACCGTGAAGGAAATCCTCGCCAACCCCAAAAAAGCGAATCCGCATTTCCTTTTCGGAGATGCTGACGAGGAGCGCCTGAGCGGCTTCCGCGCCATCCTGCGCCGCCTGCGACTGCTGAGCAACTGGTGCACCGCCGGCTGGGCAGCCCTCATCATCGCCATCATCCTCTGGTTCTTCCTCTTCCCCCAGCCGGATGAAGCACAGGCCCTCCGCCGCGACCTCGCCACCATGTACCAATACAGCAAACAAACGGACGGCACCCGCCTCGCCACTCACCGCGCTGTACACGCCGCTTGGCGAGTCATGAAGTACGTGGCGGATAATGATGCGTTTACCGCCCTCACCCGCGAGCAGGCGGAAGAATGGCTCGGGCTGGACAAAGTGCCCGTCGCCTACCGGGCCCAGCTTCGCGATGAAAATGACAGGTCCATAGCTTCCTCGCACAACATCTTCGAGAGCCGCACCCCCTTCCTCACCATTTCGGACGGTAGAAGAACCGCCGTGCTTTACATCCGTACGAATGCGGATGGCAGTATCATCAACATCGCTGAGGCTCAGGATGCCGGCTGGAACGCCATCGCGGATGACCAGCGCCGCCGCTACGGCCGCCTTTTCGAGCGAGATTACTATTAACCCCCTGCCCCATATGCCCCCCTACATACACCAAGGCCGCGTACAATTTCACTCCACGGACGCCGCTGGCATCGTCCACTTCGCGAATTATTTCCGCTACATGGAGGAGGCTGAAGTAGCCGCGCTCGCCGCACGCGGCTTCAGTCCGTATGGCCATGCATACCCCCGGGTACACGTGGAGGCGGATTACCGCGCCCCCCTACGCTTCTGGGAGACCTACACCGTACAAGCAGAGCTGCAGAGCATCGGGAACACCACCCTGCACTGGCGCTTCACAATCAGCAGCCCGCAAGGCGTCTGCGCTGTGCTCCAAAGTGTGAGCGCCCGCCGTTCCGCGGACCTCTCTTCCCCTGCCCCATACACCCCAGAAGAGCGCGAACGCCTCGCAGACCTCCTCATTTCGCCTGTGTAAAGCCCCATTTATCAAAGAAATAAAAAAAAATGCGCCATATGCACAAATTTGGGTTGCCAAGAACATAAAAATAGTGTATACTCCCGCAACCGCCAGAGCCGAAAGGCTCCTGAAACATTTATTAGCACAAAGGAGACAAGGATGAACATTCTCGATACCATCGAAAAAGAACAGCTGAAGGACGACGTAACTCCCTTCAACGTAGGTGACACTGTAAAGGTTCACTGCCGCGTGATCGAAGGCGGTAAGGAACGCGTGCAGATTTTCCAGGGCATTGTGATCGGCAAGCGTGGTGCCGGCGTGAATGAGGCTTTCACCGTTCGTAAGATTTCCTACGGCGAGGGTGTGGAGCGTTCCTTCCCCGTGCACACTCCCAAGATTGCCAAGATTGAGGTTGTGACCCGCGGTAAGGTGCGTCGCGCCAAGCTTAACTACCTCCGCGAGCGCGTGGGTAAGGAGGCCGTGACCGTGAAGACCATCCGCTAATCGGCCCTCAGCCACAAGTTATACTTTTCATAGGCAGAAGCTCAACTCCTCCGGGAGCTGAGCTTCTTGTTTTATATTCCCCTGCCCCTTGCTCAGCGGACACCAAACAAACGAAAAGCCCAGAGCCTCGCGGTACTGAGACTTTGTGGCACCTTAGAGTCACCGCGAAAAGACAACGCCAGCTTTACTCGATATAACCGATGTAAGGCAAATTGCGGTATTTACCATTGAGATCCAGCCCGTAGCCCACAAGGAAACAATCCTCGCTGTGCAGCGCACAGAAATCAGCCTCATACGGCACCGTGCGGCGCCCTTTCTTGTCGATAGCCACAGTAGAAGCCACCTTTGAGGCAGCGCCTTCCAGCAAAGCATCGCGTACTGATTTCAGCGTCAGCCCGGTATCTAGCACATCATCAATAATCAGCACCTGCTTACCAGCGCAATCCGGCAACGCATCATGCCACTTGAGCTTGCCCGTGCTATCCGTCCCCTCATAGCTGGAGATTCGAATGGTCTGCAGTTCGAAATTAGCAGGTAGGCAGCGCAGCAAATCAGCTGCGTACCAAATAGCACCATTAAGCAGACACAGGGCCACAACCGGTTCCTCACTGCCGAAGAAATCCTCCACCTGGCGGGCTACCTTCTGCACGGCCTCCTGAATTTGCTCTGCGGTATAAAGTTTTTTTATGTTCATTATATTGCGATGAATAGCACTGCGTCCGATTGTACAAGGAATAAAATCGTTGTCAAGTACGAGCTTGATTCAACTGAGCAAGCAAGCGTAAAATACTCCAAAAGGGTACCATGGTCGGTCACAAACGTAAGCCTGACGTAAAATACTAAAACGCCCACCGCATTATTGAAGATGATCGTTATGTGAGTTAAGGATGTTTTGCCACCTCTCCCACGGTTTGTTAGCTCCGCGCAGTTGCCTCATGCCAGCCTCACGGGCGCTCCCCCCTTGCAGGGCAAACGCCATCGAGTTTGGCAAATCATTCTTACCGCCGTCGGCTACGTTGTTCTTCAGGTACAGGATTCCGCCGCCTTGCGGACTTTCACCGCAGTGTGCCTATCGCATCGGTCGTCCCCCCAAAAAATCCGCGTTACCGGAAAAGGTAACGCGGATTGAAAGCCAAAGTCTAGCGACTAGTCATTATTTAGCGCGAATACGGCCGATGAAGCGAACGATTTCCCCAACGACGAGCACGGGGCACGTTACGGCAGCCAGAATAAGCCATTCCTGCAGACTGAGGGATTCAGTACGGAATACGTTTCCGCCAAATTCAACGGCGAGCACTTGGCCAAACAAGATGACGGCAGCAATGAGGAGGAAACTCTTATTGCTGAGAATCCCGCTCAGGAAGCTCTTGTTTGAGCCGTATACGCGAGCGTTGAAGAGGTTCCAGAACTGCAACAGCACGAAGCCGGAGAACAGCATAGTTACATCATGACGGCTGGGGGCGCCACCTGCTTCCGGGGTAATGTGAAGCACGTAGGCAATGAGGGCCGCAATGAAAGCGACACCGAGGCCGAGAATCCACTTCCACATGTCAGGCGTGATGATGAACGCCAGCTTGTTGCGGGGGCTGCAGTTCATCACATCATCACTGGGCGGCTCGGTGGCCAAAGCCAGGGCGGCGAAAGTATCCATGATGAGGTTCACCCAAAGCATCTGGGTCACAGTAAGCGGCAGGTCCACACCAATGAACGGCCCCAGAGCCGCGATACCACAGGCTGCGACGTTAACCGTAAGCTGGAATACGATGAACTTCTGGATGTTGCGGTACAAGGAACGGCCCCACTTAATAGCGCGGGTAATACTGGCGAAGGAGTCATCCAGAATGATGATATCAGAGGCTTCCTTAGCCACAGAAGTACCGGTGATACCCATGGACAGCCCCACATCCGCATGGTTGAGTGCGGGGGCGTCATTGGTGCCGTCGCCGGTCACGGCCACCACCTGATTGTTCTTCTGCAGGGCATTGACAAGACGCAGCTTATCCATCGGCTTAGCACGGGAAAGAACGCGAAGGTCATTCACACAGTCAAGCAGCTTCTCATCCGTGAGCTCAGCGAATTCTTCACCTGTCATCACGGCATGCGGAGGCAGGTCGCCTTCCGGCAGCAGCCCGATTTCGCGGCCAATCTGGCAAGCGGTTTCCTTGTTATCGCCGGTCACAATCTTAACACCCACGCCGGCGTGCAGACAGGTAGCGATAGCGCCGGGCACATCCGAACGAACGGGGTCCTGAATGACGAAGCACCCCATCCAAGTGAGACCATTGCAGGCGCTCATGATGCCGTCTGCATCCTCTGCGCGCTTTTCACAATAGGCCAGACCCAGTACACGCATTGCCTTGCGCTGAGCGGTGGTGATGGAGGCCAGCACCTCGTTACGCTTCTCCTCCGTCAGTTCCTCGCCGTAAGCGGAGGTGCAGCGGGAAAGCACAATTTCAGGAGCACCCTTCACGTAGATAACGTCACGGCCCCCCAGAGCCTTGGAGGTAACACAGGTAGCCATGAATTTGTTCATGGTGGAGAAAGGAAGCTGGGCCACCACGGGAGCAGCACCGCGCAGGGCCTCGTAATCGGAGCCGGCATCACGAATAAACATGAGCATGGCGCCTTCGGTCACATTACCGAGCACCTCCCCCTTGGAGTCTAAATCCGCAGTGGAGTTGACGGATACGGCTTCTGCCAGAATCGGATAAATGGGGGCAGCGGAACCTTTATCAGCAACCTCCGGGAAGTGGCACTCGCGCACAGTCATGCGGTTAGTAGTGAGAGTACCGGTCTTATCAGAACATACCACAGTGGCAGCACCAATGGTTTCGCAGGCATCCATCTGGCGCACAAGGTTATTCTGCTGAGCCATCTTGCGCATGCTGTAAGCAAGGCTGAGCGTCACACTCATGGGCAGGCCCTCAGGTACAGCCACCACGATAAGCGTGATAGCAATCATGAAGTAGGTGAGCATGTGGTCTGCGGCCACTCCGCTCATCCAAGTGGAGGGGTCGGCCTTGTCAATGAGGCCGCAGGCATCCATGCCGAATACGGTAAGACCAAACACGATGGCGCCGTATACCAAGCAGAGAACCCAAGGAAGCCCGCCTTCCTTCTCCACAAGGGACGGCGCAGGAAGCTCTATCTTCATATAACCGAGCAAATCCTGAAAGATGGGGTACCACACGCGCAGGAGCGCAATGGCCAGGGATACGATGACACCTGCAAAGAAGCCCCACTGAGCCTTGCTCAGAACAAAGCCACCGCTAATGGAGTCATGCACAATGAGGGACACGAAAAGGAAGAATGCGATGCTGGCACCCAGCACATTGATGCCCTTGGAGAGGCCGTCCAGCTGCTGGTTGAGGGGGGATTTCTCATCCGACTCCTCGGATGCCGCCTCGGCCACCTTACCGATTTCCGTTGCATCACCCACCTTGGTAATGCAGATAATACCATGACCTTCAGATACCAAAGTACTGCGCAACACAACATTGCGCGGATAGGCACCTGCCAGAGTTTCCTCCCCCTCCTCGCTAGTCTTGAGAACGGGTTCGGATTCGCCGGTGAGGGAAGCCTGATTAATGCGCATCGAGACAGCCTCGAGCACCACGCCGTCTGCCGGCACCTCCTCGCCAGTGCCCAAGGTTACGATATCACCCACCACCAGCTCATTCTTGGGCACTTGGCAGTGCTTACCATCGCGCACCACTCGCACGGGTTCGGAATCGCTCACCTGATTGAGGATATCGAACTCCTTGTTTGCCTTGTACTCATTCACAAAGCCAACAAGTGTAGCCAGAAGCACCGCAGTAATGATACCGATACTTTCAATGGGGCTATGGTCAGCAACGATGACAGGAATGAAGGATATTACTGCCGCTACTATCAGAATAACAATCAACGGGTCAGTGAATTTCTCCAGCAGCTGCACCCACCACGGGTCGCGTACAGGGGGAGTAAGCTGGTTACTACCGTGTTGCTTTCTACTGGCCTCTACCTCTTCCGAGGTGAGACCCTTGCTTATGTCTGTGTATTTACTCATCTGGTTATGTATTTATTGGAAATGTTTACTTTGATTGCAATCAAAGTGGAAATGAGGCAGTTTTATTGGAAAGCTTCACCCAGCATACCTGAGCCGGAACCCTTCTGAGGCTTTGTTGCTGCCGGGTTTGCGGTCGGTTGCGCCGGCTTCGGAGTCTCGCTAAACAGGCGGCTTACTTCGGTAACCTTAGGTTCCGGGGCTTGGGCGGTGCCCGTAATCGTCGAGTAGGAATTTGCTTTGGCCTCAGGCTTCTTAACATCCTTGGGCCCGCTGGGTACAGCCATCACCTCGGTCTGTTTACGTTTCAGCTCATCTACTATGCGTCTCTGTTCTGCGAGGTCAGCCTCCAGCTGCAACTTAGCCTTTTCTGCGGCATCGAGTTTCTCCCCGAGGCTAAGGCATTCCGTCTTCAGCGTTTCGTACTCCTCAGAGGATGGGCTATCATGCACTTGTTGTTTCAGACTATTCAGCTCTTCCTCAAGCTGAGAAACTTTGTTTTTCTCCTTAGTGAGAGCGCCTTTCTTAACGCTGAGTTTTTTAGTAAGTTCACCGTTTTCAGTTCTCAGAGACTGGATTTCTTGCTGCAGCTTTCTGAGCTCCTCCGCATCCGGCGCCTGTTCCAGAGCATCACGAAGCACCTGCAATTCAGCCTCAAGCTGAGAACATTTACAACCCACCTGCTCCAGCTCACCTTCTCGGGCGAGGAGTTGTTCTTTCAATGCGACTTCTCTGGCCTGCAGTTCTTGGACAGCACGTGCCATGCTGTCGATTTCATCCTGCCGAGAATCAGCAACCGGGGCGGCCTGAGGTGTCGATTCCTCGCCCATCTTCGCCAGCTCGGCTCCGTTACCGCTCAGCCGCATAATCTCCTCATCCATTTCGCGGAGCCTCTTAACCAGCGAGGATTTACGAATATCGCTATAATCATCGTAGCCGTATCCCAACTCCGGGAGTCCATGCTGCCTTCTCAGCATGTCCAGAATATCTCCACGCAGACACACCGTCTCCACCAAGTCATCGAAATCAGCCGTCTCATAATCAGCCCCCATGGGTAATTCTACAGCCATAATTTTGTCCAGTATCTTGTTTGCAAGTTTAGCTTGGAGACTTCACCCAACAACCCCTTTCAGATGATGTTTGGGAATGTTCAGGCAATAATTTTCTGCTCGATTGTGGCACCATTGGGAAGAATGAGCTTGAATCCTTTGGCCGAGGTCGGCAGACTGAAGCTCATCGAGGCCGTCAAACCATCAGAATAAGTCTTAACGGTATTTCCTGAATCATCCTGAATCTCAGCCGAGGGAGCAATAACCTTGTTATCATCCACTACCTCGGAGAAGATATCGAGAAGAGAACGCATCTCCTTAGCTATCTTGTGATCCCACACATCAACCGGAAGATCATGTGTATCAGGAAGGTCATCCAAATCTTCAAGCTGGGTCTCATCTATGTTGTTACCCACGCCAATAAGAACGAGCTTGACCGGCTTCACCTTCTTTTCATCAATATCATGAGAAAGCTGAATGGTGAACTGCTTGACCTCCTCAAAGTCATCCAAGCGCCCATCTGTCACAAACACATAGAAGCCCATGTCGGCCTCCTCAAAAGTGGAAAGGAAGTACTTAATGGCCGGCATCAGTCTGGTTCCGTTGCCCCACTGGTCTTCAGCCACACCGGTGTAATCAGCGGTAGCGGCGGACTCCTCCGTCAAATCCCCCATCACCTGAATGTCTCCACCATCCGGGCCAATGGCCCAGTAGATGACGGTCGTGCCACCATCGGCATCCAGTTTACCGGCAAGCATCGGGATAACCTTGCGGCATACTTCCTGCACCTCATTCTCTTCTTCGATGACTTGGAGAATGCCGTCCTTCAGCATCTGCTCGTAGGCGCCATCGAACATTCTACACATCTGCCGCCCATCTTCCTCGTAAATCTCAATGAGATTCTGCTTGGAATAGCTTTCCGTTTCCTCAGCTGTAAGAGAGCGGGTGAAGTATGGGTTTCTGCCGCCAAAGGAGCGCTTCATGGATGCTGAGCAATCAATAGCCACGCCCGTTTGCCACCCCTCGGCTGTAGACGAGGGGGACATGAGAACTGTGGCCTTAACTTGCAGCTTATTCTCATTCAGCGCAACATTGATTTCGCCCAGTGCCGGGTGCACTTCGCGGCTGTTAATTTGGACGTTACGTCCGTTTTCCAGTTCAGAGAGGGTCGGTAACATGGCGTTGGTGATGGATGAGGGCTAGAATGAATCAGAGTACAGAAGAGATGTCCTGAATAATCTCCGCACCGGAAGGGAGCTTCAGGGTGAAGGAAGTAGAACCGGCGGACATGCTGAAGCGCAGCAGGGCAGGAAGCCCATCACTGTAGGATTCGCCATTTTCCGATTTTACCTCCTTGCCATTGGAATCCACGATGGATGCACCGGAACAGAGAATGGTGCTCTCGGAAACAACCTCGGCAAAAATCTCATCGAGGCTCTGCATGTCTGCGGTAATCTTATGATCCCACAAATCCTGCCCATCCACGCCATAGGTTTCATCCTCATCCAAGTCATCCAGCGCTTCAAGTGCCTTAGAGGCAGGAGACCCCGGGCTGAAATCTTTACCTATGCCAACAATCACAAACTTTGTGAACTGGCGAACGCCGCTTGCCATCTCCAGACAAATTTTCTGACTCAGAGCCTTGGTCTCTTCTAGGTCATCAATCAGACCATCCGTGATGAACAGGCAAATAAGCCAAGGCGCATCCTTGAAACGATCGAGGAAATAGTTGATGGCAGGTACCAGTCTGGTTCCGGTTCCCGCGTTGGAGGGCATAGTGAACTCCTGAGTCTCACTTTTCTTGGCATCAATCTCTCCGATGGGCTGAATCTCCATGCCCAACTTGCCGCATGAATAATAAAGAGCCGTCGTTTCACCATCACTGTCAAAGTCAGCGAGGTAGGCTGCAATCTTGCGAGCAACAATCTCTACATAGTTTGTCAGTTTCGGAACAAAAAGACCGCTCAACCCGGATGCATTCACACCAAAGGCTTCAGCCATAGAGCGAGAGGCATCAATGGCAAGGCCGGTCTGCGCGTTCTCGACATTGGGCTTCATACGTACTGTTGCCTTCACGCTAAGGGAGCCATCCGGCTGCTTCCATACGTTGACTTCACCAAAGGGATCTTGGATGTATTTTGAACTAATCTGGGCCATAGTAATTTTAAGGTAATCGTTTTGTGAGAATATTTTCAGTCGTTGCTTTTCACCGCCACGCGTACCAGCTCCCCGCAAATATCTTTTCCACTTACATGAAAATGTAGAATGGTTGCCAGAAGCAAGTTCACCGAAACCTGAAGAGATTCGATATACATGGCCAGTTTTGCCTAGTGCTAGGTTAGCATATTCTACAATCAAAAGCAAGCAGCATATACGAAAAAAACTCGCTTTAATATACACTATTTCTATTTTGCGGATTAAATGGCTTTCATTCCGGCCAGAATCGCCTGCCAAATCCTCGGGCCAAAAGTAAGCCCGGCAAGGATGCAGCAGCTCTTAATAATAACACCGCGGCTAAAGCAAAAAGATAGGGCAGCAAAAGGCCGTAGCTCTTTTTTTTTCAGAGCTACGGCCCATGATAATATGTTAGCAAGTATTACTTGCAGCAGCGGCGGCGCTTGCCACGCCAAAGTCGCTTTAGCGACGGCGGCGGCGCTTGCCACGCCAAAGTCGCTTTAGCAGCAGCGGCGGCGCTTGCCACGCCAAAGTCGCTTTAGCGACGGCGGCGGCGTGCAGCCAGAGCAGCCAGTGCCAGCAGGCTCAGAGTGGCTGTGGTAGGCTCGGGGACAGTAGTCATGCTCACATTCAGTACCACCTTGCCATCTTCTGTGGTGGAGATGTCAGATGTTACATACTCCGTGATGTTCCGACCAGCGTATTTGGCATAAAGACCATCCTGCAAACCTTCCTCATCAGAGGTAATAATGAACTCAGAGGCGGCAATCAATTCAGCAATTGTCTCGTCATTGAGAGTCAGGGTGTCAATATTGTGGAAAAGCTCCAAGCTAAATCTAATGGGCTCACCGGAAGGAGACATCAGCTGAGACAAAGCCTCACCACCAATCTCAAAGGTGAAAGTCACATCCTCACCGATTGTCAGGTTATGACCGTTCATATCGATAACAGAATATGCAGAGGAGTCCCAGCCCTGCGTTTCAGCCGAGGCGGCGTCATCAAAATCAGCCAGACAGAAGGTAACCGCCACCTCGTTCAGCACAACATCACCATTATAAGTCTGTACGCTGGGAGAGTCACCCACTACCAAATCACCACCATTCATGGTAAGAGCACCAAGGGTACCACTGCCCTTCACAGTACCACCATTTACCGTGATGCTACCCTGAATAGTACCATTATCCACCACCAAGGTAGGTGTGCTCTCGCCGGAAGCAGACTCCGCAATAACGAGGTTATCAGCCTTCAATACAGCACCATCCCTCACAATCAGGCGGCCATCATTCAGTGTGGCTGTGCCCCCGAACACGGAAGTCTTGTCACCACTGGTCATGTAAGAGCCGGTGAAGATGATGTCACCGGTCTGGGCGATGCTGTTGCCATTCTCATCCGTGAACTTGGAGTTCAAATTAAACTGAGAATCACTATGGTCTTTAACATCAATATATACACAGTCACGGAACTCTACCGAGCCTTCTTCAGGGGCAGAGATAGTTACTTTCAGAGCCTCGGAAGCGTTATCATCGGCGTAAATACTATTGTATTGTTCAGAATTGCCACGCTTTACTCTGTTATCTTCAAAAATAACTGAGCCATTGTTTTGAATGCAAAGAGAGCTGCAATGCTGAACGCTAATAGCGCCACCTTCAGCAGCCCAATTGGAACCAGGCGCACTCGCTGTATTCCCCTTGAAAATTATGCTTGTATTACCATTTAAACGCACATCAGTAAATTTGAATGCCACAATCGCACCGCCCCAGGCACCACCTACATAATTATAACCAAGCGCTTGGGTAGTATTATCCGTAAAGCTCAACGATTCGTTATAGCTAATATCTACTGTTGAACGATTATCAACCGCGGCACCTTCAGCATAAATGGCACCACCAAACCCCATGTAACTTCCTTTGGAGACATTATCGCTAAAAGTCAGATTCCCATTGTGATTAAGCTCGACATCACTATTCGAAATGAACAAAGCGCCACCAAAGCCGCCCTGAGGCGTGTAATTGAATGACGTAGCATTATCGGTAAAGGTTACGTCGTTATTCCCGTTGAATACAAGATGTTTTCCTGTGGCTGCAGTATCTCTCACAGCGATGGCACCACCCTGCGTTGAGGCGCGATTGCCAGAAATACTAACCTCTTTGTTATCTTGGAATGTCACCGTACCATTAACACAAAGAGCGCCACCATCAGCTGATAAATAAGGCACATTCTGATCCACCTTGTTATTGGAATAGGTAACCCTTACGTTATTACTGTAAAGGAGATTACCAGATGTTCCCACATTTACAGCACCACCCCACACTCCGTTCTTAGCGTAGAAACCAGTGACGCTTATTTCGTTCAAACAATCGAATGTTACCTGTGTGGATACTTTTAAGCCCAGCGAGGTTGAATCGCCCGGCTTCGTAAAGGAAATAGAAGCCAGATTATCAGCAGAATCGCTCGTGTACAAGTAAGAAACATCGGAGAAAGAGGCACCGCTCGGGGTCATGCTAACATCACCGGTAAGGCGATATGCGGTAGCTTCCGTCTGGGTAGCAAAATCAACTGCGCCGCTTAATTTTACAGAATTCGTGTAGTTATCCGGCACAACGATTTCTGTAGGTGCGGTGTAGTCTGCATAAAGAGCAGCAGGAGCAACGGCCAGCACAAGTGCAACCGCGCGGAACAAGCGAACTGGGAGATGAGGTTTCATATATGTGTTCTAATAAAAGAGGTGAGCGCCAATCTAACTTAACTTAGTGCGACTCGCGCAGCTTATTCTACACAGTATGATGCGCGTTGTACAGCACAAAAAAAATTATAAATGCATAAATTTCAGATTCTTACCTTATAGAAAACACGTATAACAAAAAGATGCTTTTGTTATACTTTCGCCTAACTTTTTAACACATTAATAACTACATACAACACATATCACCAAATAACAAAAAAAATATCTTCAAGGGCAAACAAGGGAAGCTAAAATGCTAAAACGCGCACCTTTTACAAAAAGGTGCACGTTTTAGCGGATACCGGCTGTGGGACTCGAACCCACACTCTTGTGGAACTCGATTTTGAGTCGAGCGCGTCTACCATTCCGCCAAGCCGGCGTTTAGGAAGTGGCGTGCAGAGATTAAAACAGAGGAAAAGATAAAAGTCAAGACGAAAGGAGATTTTCCTCGTGTGCATGACAAAAAATCACCGCTGCGTGCAGGAGTTGCAGGCAGCGGTGGGAAAGAAATCAATAAAGCAGGGCGACTTAGGCCTTCTTGAAGAAGGCTTCGAGGCGATCCAGGCCCTCCTTCAGCACGTCCAGAGAGGTGCAGTAGGAGATGCGGATGGCATTGTCGTTACCGAAGGCGATGCCGGGGATAGCTGCCACCTTGTAGCGCTCCAGAAGCTTCTCGCAGAGCTCCAGAGAGCCCATACTGAGCTCAGAGGTATCAATGAAGAAGTAGAAGGCGCCCTTGGGCTCCACAACCTTAATCTTGGGCATGGTGGAGAGGCGGCTGTAGACGTACTGGCGGCGGAAATCGTACTCCTCACGCAGGTCAGAGATGAAGGACTGGTCACCGGTAAGAGCCTCGATGGCGCCGTACTGGCAGAAGGTGGTGGCGTTGGAAGCGCAGTGGTCCTGAATCATCTTGATGTACTTGGCGATGCCGGCGGGGGCGGCGGTGTAACCAAGGCGCCAGCCGGTCATGGCATAACCCTTGGAGAAGCCATTAATGGTGATGGTCAGGTCATACAGCTCAGGGCTGAGGGAAGCCATGGAAACGTGCTTCTGATCATCGTAGATGAGGTGCTCATAGATTTCATCAGCGATGATGAGGATGTCCTCGTCCACAGCCACTTCACCGATAGCGCGGAGCTCCTCCTCGGTGTAAACGGCGCCGGTCGGGTTGTGCGGGGTGGTGAGGATAATCATCTTGGTGCGGGGAGTCATGGCATTAGCGAACTCCTCAGCAGTAATCTTCCAGCCGTTCTCAGCCTTGGTCTCCACGAATACGGGAGTAGCACCGCAGAGCTGCACCATGGAGGGGTAGCTCACCCAGTACGGGGAGGGAATGATAACTTCATCACCCTCGCTCACGGTGGCGCGCAGGGCAGCGTACACAGCGGGCTTAGCACCGGAGCAGACGCAAATCTGATCAATGCTGTACTCGAGGTTATTATCACGCTTCAGCTTGTCGCAGATAGCCTGGCGCAGCTGGGGCAAACCGACGGAAGGGGTGTACTTGGTAGCGCCATCTTCCAGAGCCTTGATGGCAGCCTGCTTGATGTTCTCCGGGGTATCTTTATCGGGCTCACCGCCGGCGAGGCCGTATACCTGCTCACCATTGGCCTTCATCTCTTTAGCCTTGTTTGTCACGGCCAGCGTAAGAGAGGGCGAAAGTGCAGCTACTGTGGGGGAAATAAAGTCCATTGCAGGAAAAAGTGTTAAAAATTGATATGTATGGAGACAGGCCGGCACGGCATGTCGGGGGTATGTTACTCTCTTACGCGCCAAAAGGCAAGGAAAATATGTGGTCGTGACGTAATAAAAACGCCGCGCGTTTCCCCACATTCAACCGGGCCTAACTCTGCCGGGTAAGAAAAAGCATCGGCCGCCGGACATGAGAGTCAGGAAAGACCTTTTGTCCAAGCGGCCGGAAGCATATTGATTTTTGTTTTTAATCAGGCGAGCTGCTGCTTCCAGTGTTGGAGGCGGCGCTCGGTATTAGCCGGGTTGGGTGCGCCGGGGTTGGTGCGCAGAGAGAACGCGCGGTCCAGATTAAACACACTGTGTACATCATCACCGTACTCGGGAGAAATCTCACGGAATTGCTCCAGACTGAGGCAGTTGAGCGGAGTACCACTGCTCACAGCTACGGCTACTGCCCTGCCCACCAGTTCATGAGCTTGGCGGAAAGGAACGCCGCGGCGCACGAGGTAATCGGCCAAGTCCGTGGCCAGCAGCAGGGGGTCGCTCACGGCGGACTCGCAGCGCTCAGGATTAATGCGCATGGCTGCAATCATCTCCGCGTTCACGCGCAGAGCCAAGCTCACCGTGGCGAAGGAATCAAAGAGCGGCTCCTTGTCCTCCTGCAGGTCACGGTTATAAGTGAGCGGCAGCCCCTTCACGGCCACCATCACGCTCACAAGATTACCATACAAGCGGCCGGATTTACCGCGGGTAAGCTCGCACACATCCGGGTTCTTCTTCTGGGGCATGAGGCTGGAGCCCGTGGTGTGGGCGTCCGAAAGGGTGCAGTAGCCGAACTCCGAGCTGCTCCACAGCACGAGGTCCTCACTCAGACGGCTCAGGTGAGTACCGATGACAGAGAGGCAGAAGAGGGTCTCCATGATGTAATCACGGTCAGCGATGGCGTCCATAGAGTTCTCCGTTACGCTATCAAAGCCAAGTTCTTCCGCGATACCCACACGGTCCAGATTGATGGTGGAACCGGCAATAGCGCCGGAGCCCAGCGGGCTCACATTCACGCGGCGGCGGCAATCATTCAGGCGCTCCACATCACGCCCCAGCATCTCCACATAAGCCAGCAGATGGTGGCCAATGGTAACCGGCTGAGCACGCTGCAGGTGCGTATAACCGGGAATGCGAATTTCAGAGTACTCCTCAGCCTTAGCCACGAGTGCGCGCTGCAGGTTGCGCAGCAGCTCCAGAGTGGTATCAATCTCCGCGCGGCAGTACAGGCGGGTATCCGTAGCCACTTGGTCATTACGGGAGCGTGCCGTGTGCAGCTTGGCACCGGGAGCACCGATGCGGCGTGTGAGCTCGCTCTCGATATTCATGTGCACGTCCTCCAGCTTGATGGACCACTCAAACTTCCCGGCCTCAATATCAGCCAGAATGCCCTTAAGCCCCTGCTCGATGGCGTCAAACTCCTCCTGCGTCAGCATGCCGGCACGCAGCTGCGCACGCGCATGGGCGACTGAGCCCGCAATATCATGGCGATAAAGTTTCCAATCATACGATACGGATTCACCGTACTGCAACACCAGGTCGGCCGTAGCCTGTGAAAAACGTCCTGTCCACATAACGCGGGCAGAGTACACCAAAACGCGCTGAATTGCAAGCAAAATTGCAAGCTACCGACCTCTCCATGACAGCGCAAGCTCCCAACATCAGGCAGACGAGCAGCTATAGGAGGCTTTCAAAAAACAAGCTTCCCCGTAAAAGACGGACGGCCGTTTAAGAACGGCCGTGCTGTTGGTAGTAACACAGGAGGAGGCGAACTAGCTCCTCATCATAATGGATAGGGCTGAGGGGCGTCCAGTTCGCCGGGTAATGCATGCGGTGGAGCACATCACAAAGCTCGGAGGCGTACGGCGAGCAGAGGTCCACCAGCTCCAGCAAATCCGCTGCGGCAGCGGTAAGCACACGGCGGCTGGTGGTGCGAGAGCGCTCGCCACCGAGGGCGGGATTACGCAGGCGGAATCCCGGAGCGGTGTAGTAAAGATTCTGCAAGCGGAAGGGCTCGCCCTCGATTCCCTCCATATCCATACTGATGCAGATGTGGCAGAGCGCCTGCATCAGCTCACAGATGTCAGCAGCGGGCAGCAGATGACCATTAGCCACCATCTCGTCCAGCGGAGTCCCCTCCACGCGCTCCTTGGCGAGATGCCAAGTACCCACAGCAAAAAACAGCTCCAGCGAGGAGGCGATAATCCCCCCGCTCATGCGGGCCTGAGCCCTGGCTTTCTCTAGGAACGCCTGCTCCTTCAGCGGGTCCGTCATGGCATGGGGGCGAAGAGTTTCCACCACAACTTCGCGGCGCATATTCTTCTGGGTGGCAGCATAGAGCACGGTATCAGCGGTCTCTCTGAGAACAGCCGTGAACACATACTGGCCACCCACCAGCGCCGGAAGAGAGAATGTGGACATTGTCTGCATGAAAGCCCCCGCAGTTAAAAATCAGTTCGCATTAATGAGCTTAATGACAGGAAGCCCCTCCACCGCATTCTGCCAAGCAGAAGCTGGAATGATGAAGCGCATGAAAGCGCGGGGCTCATCCTCACCGGGCAGCTCGATACGCTCCACCGTCACCTTACAGTTGGGCTGCCCAAGCACCTCGGGCTCTACGGTGTCCACCTGATGAGCGGGGATAAGCAGCTCCACGTCATTCTGAGTGACAATCTCCGGAGGGAAAAGATAGCGATCCTCGTACACGATACTGCACATCCAGCCCTCAGGCAGAGTCATGTCCACAATGGGGGAACTGCCGTAAATTGCTTCGCCGTTCACCTTCATCCATGCGCCGACGCGACGGAACACACGGCTCACATATTCGGGTACGCTGCCATCACCACGGGGATTGATGTTCAGCAGCAGGTTACCACCGCGAGCGGCACACTGCTCCAGCTGGCGAATGACCATAGCGGGCGTCTTAATGTTAAGATCATAGCGGTTATACCCCCACTTATCACCCACCGTCATGCAGGATTCCCAGTCCGTACCGGGATAACCGGCAGCGGGTATACGTTTCTCAGGCGTGGTATAATCACCACAGCGCACATCCAGTTGCAGGCCGTCCTGCGAAGTATCAAAGCCGGAGAAAGCATACAGGCGGTTATTCATGATGATGCCGGGGTTCAGCTCGCGGCACATATTGATGAGGGCAGGAGCACGCCAACCGCGCTCACCCTCAGCAGCCCCCTGTGAATAGTCCCACCAGAGGATGTCAATCGTTCCATAATTCGTCATGAGCTCGCGTACCTGAGTATGCAGGTAATTCTGATAGGTGGCGTGGTCTCTGGGGATACCGCGCTCAGCGAGCATAGAAGCCTGATTCTTAGGATAACAGAGATCCGGGCAGATAGTGTTATCATAGGCCGGATGGTGCCAGTCAATCACGCTGTGGTACAGCCCCACGCGCATGCCGCGGCTGCGGGCAGCCTCCGTGAACTCCTTCACGATGTCACGCCCCACGGCATCCACGGAGTCATAATCCGTGGTATCCGTGCCGAACATGGCAAAGCCTTCGTGATGCTTGGAGGTAAGCACCATATAGCGGCAACCGGCCTGCTCTGCCAACTCAGCCCAAGCCTCTGCGCAGCCGGGAGCCGGCTGAAAGAGAGGAAGAGCTTCGGCCGCGTAGGTCTCGGTATCCAGCCCGAGGTTCGTCTGGATCCACTCAGCACCACCCTGTACCCCGCGGAATTCACCACCCAAGCCGGAGTATAGCCCGTAGTGAATGAACATACCGAACTTGGCTTTACGCCACCAGTCCATACGCAGGTCACGCTGTTCTAAAGTCTCATTAACGGCGGGATGATTGTCATCCCCGGCAGCGGGCAGTTGCTGCTGAGCGTAAGAAAGCGGCATAGAAGCCGCAACGGCCATAAGTGCTATTTTTTTCAGGTTCATCATCATGGTCGGCAGGTTGTTAAAAAGGGATTATTTTCAGTCGGTTCAACCCTCAGGCAGATTCAAATCCATCTGAGTGAAGTCCTCGGGCGGAGTCCCCACCTCAGAAGTGGCGGGAGATACAGCGTCAGCCGGAGCTTCCGGAGAAGGTACCGGAGTGGGCGGCAGCTGCGGCTCCACGGAGGTGGGCAGCGCATTCTCTGCGCCTTGCTGCGGAGCGGAGGCCTCAGCTTCCGGAGAGGGAGGCACGATACGAGCGATGCGCTCCACGGGATTCTTGGTCACCATATTACCCATCACCGTGCGGCTCTTCACGCGCAAGCGGGCGAACTCAAAGGGAATGGGACGGCGGAGGCGCTTGAACTGGTTCTTAAGGTAAACATTCACGGACATCGCCGCGCTATCCTCCTCATTAGCATGCACGGAGAAGAAGAAGATGCGGCTACCCGGAGTTCCGAGGGTAAGAGGATACTCCTTATCACGCGTAAAGCCACCAAGGTGGAAGCGCTTGGCATAGGTCACGCCGTCCTTGCCATCACGATATATGAGGTTGAACACCCAGTCATCACCGGGGCGCAGTACACGGATGAGCAGCAGCTTCTTACCCACATAGAACTTCTCCTGAATGCGGCGCACCATCATGACACCCTGGCTGTCAATCGTAAGCACATCGCTGAGCGTAGAGCACTTCTCCACGGCCTCACCCTTTCGCACGCCATAGCCGGCAAAGCCGTCCTCATCCACATACAGCGTTTCATTCTCCACTGCGGCCTCAGCACGGGTGAGAGAATCAAAGGTGGTAATCTCCGTACGGCGCGGCCAAGCATCGCCATACTTCTTACGCAGGTTCTCAAACCAGCGGATGGTGTAGCGCGTAAGCTGAGCGAGGTGCTTGCGGGTCTGCTCAATCTCAGCCTCCAGCCCGGCGATATGGTGCTCAGCCTCGTGGATTTCGTACTTGGCGATTTTCTTAATGCGAATCTCGGTGAGGCGCACGATATCATCACGCGTGACGGGACGCAGGAAATCCACCACGAAGGGGGCAAGGCGCTCATCAATCTCGCGGATGGACTGCTCCCAGCTGTCACTTTCTTCCAGCACCTTATAAATGCGATTTTCGATGAAGATTTTCTCCAAGCTAGCCAGCATCCAAGCCTCCTGCAGCTCACCGAGGTGCACCTCCAGCTCCTGCCGGAGAGTCTCACGAGTAAAGTCCACATTATGCTTGAGGATTTCGCTCACGCCCATGAACACGGGCTTGCGATCCATGATGACCACCGCCTTGGGAGAAATGCTCTTCTGACAATCAGTGAAGGCATACAGCGCATTGCAGGTCTTCTCCACATCCGCACCGGGTGCGAGATGCACAAGAATATCAGCCGTAGCCGCCGTATTGTCTTCTATACGTGCTACCTTCAGCTTCCCCTTCTCCATGGCCTTCTCGATGCTCTCGATAAGGGAATCCGTGGTGGTACCAAAGGGCACTTCCGTAATACGGATAACCTTCTTTGAAGAAGTATCAAGGCGCGCGCGGGAGCGTATGCGGCTGTTACCGGTGCCATCATTGTAACCGCTCACATCCAGCAAGCCGCCGGTGGGGAAATCCGGGTACAGAGTGAACTCCTCGCCACGCAGGTAATGAATGGCCGCCTCAATGATTTCATTGAAGTTATGGGGCAGAATGAGGCAGTTCATGCCCACGGCAATGCCGAGTGCCCCCTGAGCCAGCAGAAGCGGGAACTTAATGGGCAGCGCAACGGGCTCTTTGTTTCGGCCATCATAGCTGAGCTTCCAGTCCGTCACCTTAGGGCTGTACACCACCTCCTTAGCAAAAGCGGAGAGGCGGGCCTCAATATATCGGGCTGCAGCGGCACTATCACCGGTAAGGATGTTACCCCAGTTACCCTGAGTATCAATAAGTAGCCCCTTCTGACCGAGCGTCACCAGAGCACTACCGATAGAGGCGTCACCATGAGGGTGGTACTTCATGGTATCACCCACGATATTGGCCACCTTGTTAAAGCGGCCATCATCCATGCGCTCCATGGAGTGCAGAATGCGGCGCTGCACGGGCTTCAGGCCGTCAATAATATGAGGCACAGCGCGCTCCAGAATGACGTACGAGGCGTACTCCAGATAGTAGTCCCCGAACATCCGCTGAATCTTGCTCGGGTTCTCCTGCTGGTATATCGGTAAGTTCTCGCTACTCATACGCTCGGCCTGATGTTAACAACTTCCGCTACGTTTTTCAAGCTCATTCTGTGTCGTCTAGCCGCATTTCTCAAGGATTTGAGCCCATCACCCACCTGTAAAAATTGCAACCCACGAAATTTCCGGCAACAATGCTGATGTAAAAAATCAGAATCTTGTCAAGATTAGCCCACCAGAAATCCAGCGGCACACAGAGGTAATAGAAGGCATCCGCCACGCAGTGAGGGAACTGGCACACAATAAAGAGAGGCACACCGAAAAGCAGCGGGAAAAAACTCCCTTTGCGGGCAAAGGTCACTGCCGTAGTCATGATGAATCCGCAACCAATAGCCAGCAATCCACCACGCAGTGGGCCTACCCCAAGCCGAGCCGCCAGCACGCCCTGAGCGACATCCTGCAGAGGCATGGCAGATAGACGAGCCAGCAAAGCTACCGCCAAACAGCCGATGATATTCCCCAGCAGAATCAGCACAAGCTCCTTCCACTCTCGCGGAGCTAAAAAACCCGCCGTTCCGGTATACAACTTTAACTTATAATGCACTACGCCCAAAAGAGCAAAGGCAAACAATACACTTCCCACCATATCACGCGTGGCCAGATACCCAAAACCGGCTATCCCCACGCACACGCCCGCCATGAATGACGATCTCAGCACATTAACAATACCCATACCAGATTCTTCCATACTAACACATAAAGCACCCTGAGTAAAAGCAAAAAATGCGTCAAGTGCGGTACAATACTCTTGTCAAATCAGGTATGGCACGTATAATGAAAGAATGAAGACGTTGATAACGCCGGCACGTGTACTATTCCTTCTTATACTGCTCACGCTGAGCATGACGACCTCTGCAGCCACGGCTGAAGCGAGGTACACACACGGCCTGTTTTACCCCGGCCTGCAGCGACAAGCTGTGCTACAATTGAAAATCACGGGCGAACCGGGAGAAAAAATCACCGCCATCACGTTCACGGCAGGAAGCACCAGCCGCCCTTCCGACATTCGACAAGTACGCCTCAGTTCACGAGCAGACTGGAACGGCTACACCTTTAATACCAACAGGTACATCTACGAAAACGCCAAGGGAAGATTCTCCGGCACCGGCAGCATCACCTTCCGCCACCAGTACGAGCTGAGCCATCAGCCGCTCTACATCTGGCTGAGCTACGACCTCGCCAATAACGCTAGGCGCAATGGCAAAATTGACGCCGTCTGCACCTCCATCCAAACCACCACCGGTACCATCGAGCCTGAGATTGTGAATGCCGTGGGGCTGGAAGAGCGCCGAATCGGCCGCGTATTCCCCTTCCCTTACCATGTAGTGCCCTATTATCGCCCCCGATGGGTGAAAGGCTGGGGCAATGCAGAACGAGCCGTACACCTCACCCCCGCGCACTTCAACCTCTTCACGGAACTTATTCACTTTGCCTATTCCGTGACAGCGTCCGGCGACGTCACTTACCAATGGGCCGGTGGCGGCATGCCGGGCTCTCAGGTGGCAGATGAGGCCTTGCGAGAAATCAAGCGTCTCCACAGAGAAGCGCAGGCCCGCTCACGCCTTATAGCCGGCTTCGGGCACATGGATGGCCCGATGACCGAAGCCGTAGCCAATCCCGACACCCGCCGCAGGCTTGCACGCAACATGGCACACTGGGCCATCAGCCGCGGGTATGACGGTATCGATATTGACTGGGAATACCCAGACTCTGAGGATCAGTGGAGAAACTTCGGTTACTTCATCGCGGATTTGCGCGAAGAGCTGGCCGGCTCGTCCCTCTCCATCAGCATCGCCGCTTCTGTCACCTACAAAGTGCCCACATACTGGGTGACAGACCAGCTGGACTTCCTCATGACCATGTCCTACGATGACCTCACGCCTGACAACCATGCCTCCATGCGCCGTTTCCAGGGTGATGCCAACGTCTGCCTGAATAAATTCCACATGCCCAAGCCCCGCATCGTGGTAGGCCTGCCCTTTTACAGCAACGAGAGAGGCAAGCTCACCCAGCAGTACGGCTACTCACAGATACTCGGCTGGCACCCGCGCATTAGACCAAATGAGAACGAATACGTCTCCCGAAATCAAGATGGCAGCAATGGCCCTGTGCACACCTTTAACGGCCCCGCCCTCATCACAGAAAAATGCCGCTGGATTAAGCAGGAAGGGTTCGGCGGCGTCATGATATGGGCCTATGATACAGACGTCCCCCTTACCCACCGCGCGTCCCTCGGTCGCGCCATGTACAGAGTCATACGCCAACCCCGCAGAAACTAATGCTTAAACACCTCCTTTACCTCACAACCACAGGAGCAGCACTCCTCGGCTCCGCCCTCGCTGAACAGACAGACCTCTGGGCCGCCGGAGTCTCCCGCGAACACGGCTGGCGGGATTACAACAAAAACTTTGATGGCAGGGATGACGAGCTCTGCTGGGCCATCACGGCCACCAACCTCATCGACTGGTGGCAAGCGCAAATGGCTGATAAACTCCCCCCGAACACCCCTCAGGGGGCCGACATCATGCCCACCTTCGTGGCAAGCTTCTCCAATGCCGGCAGCGACCCGGATGAAGGCCTCCGCTGGTGGTTCACCGGAGGTTATACCCCCGGCCGCTCGGACTGCGCCGCCTTGCAAGAAGGCCACCCCGGCGGCTACCTCCGCTCCCTGCTCCCCCCAGATACCGAGGTAAAAGGAAGCCTTTTGCATGCGATGCGCGGCAGCCAAGTCACCGCTGAAACAGCCACTGAAGCCTTCATCAGCGGCGCCCGAGCCGGTGCAGCTTTCTGGATAGGCGTTTCCTACGTCTCCCCAGCCGGTCGCCCTGCTATGCACTCGCTAAATGTTTGGGGCGTCAGGTGTACGACGAATGACCACGGCGACTCCGCTATATGTGGCATCTGGATTGCGGATTCGGATGATGGCAGAACGGGCCTTACCTATGTTCCACTGAAAGAGGACCAGGGCATGCTCATCTTCAACGCCACAGAACACCCCATCTACAGCAGAATTCCGCGCATCGTCATTGATACGATAACCACACTGAAGCCGGCTCACAGCTCGGATGATTCGCCTTAACGTGCACACGCGTCCTTGCTGAGTGTGTGACAAATGCGCTCACGCAGCAGCTTCAGCCTTTGCTTTTTTTCAAATTACACACAAAAAATGCTTGACTTAAAAGTTAGTTTAAACTAAACTATGCCCGCACATCAATTAGTTTCCTCTAACAGTATGAACACAGACAAAACAGAACTAACCTTGGCGGATATCAAAACCGGCAAATCGGTTCGCGTGACGAAAGTAGGCGGCGAAGGTGCGCTGAGACAGCGTATTCTGGACATGGGCCTCACGAAAGGAGCAGAGGTAACAGTGAGCAAAGTAGCGCCGCTGGGGGACCCGCTGGAGGTGACCGTGCGCGGATATGAGCTTTCCCTGCGCCGCCGAGAGGCAGCCTGTATTCTTGTGAATTAATTTTCATCCTTCAAGAGTTAGTTTACACGAACAGCATGAAGAAACGCATAGCACTCGTAGGAAATCCCAACTGCGGCAAGACGTCGTTGTTTAATGACCTGACCGGTTCGAACCAATATGTGGGGAACTGGCCGGGCGTAACGGTGGACCGCAAAGGCGGCGAGCTAAAAGAACACGAAGAGGTAGAGATTCAGGATTTACCGGGTATCTACTCACTTTCCCCCTACTCACCGGAGGAAGTTGTGAGCCGTAACTACCTGCTGGAGGAGAAGCCGGACATGGTGGTAAACGTGGTGGACGCCACGAACCCCGAGCGTAATCTGTACCTGACAAGCCAGATTCTGGAAACGGGGCTGCCCGTAGTAGTAGCACTGAACATGATAGATTTGGTTGAAGAGCGCGGTGAGAAGATAGACGCCGAGGCATTAAGTGCGAAACTGGGCTGCCCAGTGGTGAAGGTGAGCGCCATCACGCATGTGGGCATGAATGAGCTGCTGGGGCACATGCTTGCCGAGCCCCCCGCCCCCGGCAAGCCACTCAGCTACAAGCCAGCAGTGGAAGATGCCCTTGAAGAAATCATCAGCGAACACAAAGTCTCCCGCTTTGAGGCAGTAAAGATGCTGGAGGGTGATGAAAGCTTACTGTGCGGCCTGACGAAGACGGAACAGCACGCTGTGGAAGACCTCCGCATGGCCGTAGAAGCGGAAATGGATGACGATATCGCCTCCATCATAGCAGGTGAGCGATATGATGCCATCTGCGAGTTCATCCCGAGCATTCATACGCAGAAGAGCACAAAAGAAAGCTACACCCAAAAGGCGGATCGCGTGCTCACACACCGCATTTTCGGCCCCATCATTTTTGTGGCCATCATGTACGCCATTTACTACATCTCCATTAACACGGTGGGAAACTGGGGAACCAGCTGGGCGAATGACGTCCTCTTCGGACCCGTGGTAGGTGGATGGCTGGCCGGCTTCATCGGGAATGAGGCCGCGGGCATCGAAGCGCTGACGATGTTCAGCACAGTGCTGGGCATGGTGCTGGTGTTCCCCACGATGCTGCGACGCCTACATGATTTAGGCATGAACGGAGCGTGGCTATACATCGTGATTGCGCCGTTCCTGCTGGAGTACATGTGCCCGCACCTGCCGGAGCTTCTGCATCAAATCCTGATATACACCCTACTGGCGGGGAACATAGTATTACTGGGGCTTTGCATGGCCCGGCGGGGACAGCGCAAGGCGAATGATTACGGCAGCCGCACCCGCGAGTTTGCCCGGAATCCCATGAAAACAACGGGGCGTGGCAGCCGCACGGAGTTCTGGTTCTGGTTCGTCACCATGAGCCTCATAGCTTTCGGTGTAAGCCTGTTGGGCCGCCTCACGCTGGATTGCAGCCCACAGCTTCAGAGCATCATTACGGATGGCATTGTAGCCGGTGTGGGTGCCGTGCTGGGCTTCCTGCCGCAGATGGCCGTACTCTTCTTCCTGATGGCCTTGCTGGAGGACTGTGGCTACATGGCCCGCGTGGCTTTCATGCTGGATCGTATCTTCCGCAGCATTGGGCTCTCCGGTAAATCCGTCATTCCGCTCATGGTCTCCATGGGCTGCGGCGTGCCGGGCATCATGGCCACGCGAACGATTGAGAATGAAAAGGACCGCCGCATGACGGTCATGCTCACCACCTTCGTACCCTGTGGCGCCAAGCTCCCCATCCTTGCTCTCATCGGAGCCATGCTGGGGCAGACGGCCACCATTGCTACCATCGCCTACTTCGCCGGCTTTGCCTCCGTTATTCTTGGCGGCCTCATGCTGAGAAAGACACACATGTTTGCCGGCAGCTACACCCCCTTCGTGATGGAGCTGCCCGCCTACCACATACCGCATGCGGCAAACATTAATCTGCGCGCCATGGAGCGCTGTAAAGCGTTCGTGCAAAAGGCAGGTACCGTTATCTTCTTGGCATCTGCCATCATCTGGACATTCTCGAACTACAACTGGAGCTTTACCTACCTTCCTGACCTCGAGAACCAACAGGAGGCCCCCATTAACCAAAGTATGCTCGCTGATACAGGTAACACCTTCGCGCCTCTCTTCAGTCCCCTTGGCTGGGGCGACTGGAAGCCGGCAGTGGCTACTGTGACCGGCCTCATCGCCAAGGAGAATGTGGTAGGCACCTTCGGCGTACTGTACCCCGCGGCAGATGAAGCGGAAACACCGGAAGAAGCCGAAGAAGACGCACTGCCCCGCAGCTCCGACCTGCGCAAGAGCAATGCGCTCACCGCCCTCACCATGCTCGCATGGCAGTGCGACCCCGGCGCACGCCAATCTGCCCCGGCTCAACCCTTAGCGGCTGAAGATGAGGCTGAAGAAGTCCCGGACCCCGCACAAGCAGAGCCCGGCCTGATGGGCTGGCTGAATTCTGCCGTGGCCTTCATCTTCCCTGAGGTTGAGGAGGATGCCGAAACAAGCGGCGTGGCCGACCACGTGAAAGCCTCCGGTGCCTTCACCCCCTTTGCTGCGCTTTCGTTCATGCTTTTCAACATCCTGTGTGCCCCCTGCTTCGCTGCTTGTGGTGCCATCCGGCGTGAGATGAACAGCGGCCGCTGGACCTGGTTTGCCATCGGTTTCATGACGCTCTGGGCCTACGCTATGTCCTTCATCGTCTATCAGCTTGGCACTTGGGCCACGGAAGGCGTCTTCGGCTCATCACAGCTCATGGCCTGCGCCATCCTTGCCGCGATTTTTTACATGCTACTGCGCCGCAACCCTCACACAGCACAGCAGTAATCCCAAACCGACATACAAACTATGGCTGACATCATCATCATCCTTATCCTGCTGGGAATCAGCGCGCTCATTATCTGCTCCATCCTCAAGAACCGCAAAAAGGGTGGCTGCCATGGCAACTGCTCCTGCTGCGGCGGCTGCAGCCAGCACGATGAGAAAAATAAGCACTGAGCTCATCAGCATACTAAAGTTTAACAACAACACACATACATGAAAATCAAACCCATCCTCGCACTGGCTCTTACCGCCCTTACTGCCACCCCCACCATCGCTCAGGATTCGACCCCCGGCGACCTGCTGGAAGCCATTAACATGTACACCCCTGAGGAGGGAGATCCCGCCTACAAAGTAAAGGCCAACGAGCTACTGGGAACCCAGTGGTACGTTGATATGGCATACGGCTTCTGGCACACCTCCAACGCCCAGCCCGGCTACAACAATAATGCAAACGTGGCCCTCATCCACGCGCTGCTTAACCAGCGCCTCATCCGCGACAGCGTAAACGGCGGCACATGGCTACGCTTCGAGTTCTCCGGCTCTTGGGGGCTGGACCGTGAATCCGCCCAGAGTGATACTCTCTTTTCGGACGCCTTCGGCTCAGCTACCTATCCGCATACGGATATTTACGGCGCACACGATGGCGTTATCCCTGAGCTGGCTATCATGCATTACTTTGCCGGAAAGCGCGCTGCCGTCATCGCCGGTATGGTAAACATGACGAACTACTTTGACTGCGTATGGCCCGCGAATGACAGCTTCTCCTACTTCGTCAACTCCGGCTTCGTGAACTCCACCGTCCTCAGCCTGCCGGATGCGAACCTAGGCGCCATCCTGCAAGTGGAGCTTGACCGCCAGAGCTACGCCATGCTTGGCTTCACCCGCGAGGCTACTACTTACGGCGATAATCCCTTCAGCGGTAACAGCAACAGCTACTTGCTCGTGGGTGAATATGGCCGCACCATTCTGGGAGGCGACGCCACCATCCGCTTTAATCCCTTCTTCCGCCAAGTTGAAACTGAAACCGGTAATCACAGCAACTTTGGCCTCGCGGCCAGCATCGAATACGCGCTCCGTGATGAAGTTACCCTTTTCGCCCGCGCCGGTTTCGGCGCTAATCAGGAATACGGTAACGCCTTTGACTTCTCCTGCGGCGCCAACATCAAGCTCATCCCCTCCCGCGAGGATGACTTTCTCGGCCTAGCCATGGGCGTGTTCAAAGGCTGTACCCCCGCTGATAACAACCGAGAGTTCGTGGCAGAAGCCATGTACAGCTATCAGGTGAACGATTACTTCAAAGTAGTCCCCCACATCCAGTACATCGCCAATCCCGCTTACGATGCCGATAACAGCGATGCCGTAATCATGGGTGTACAGGGTGTATTCTCCTTCTGATAAAAATTCTGTGCTGTAAACGTGTATGTAACACGCAGGGCGTCGGAGCGGAATGCTCCGGCGCCCTTTTGAATGAAAGAATAGCGGCTGTAGGAAAAAATTACAGCACCGCGAGAATCTCGTCCACAATCCTATCGACAGACACGAGGCGCCCCTGCCCCTCTACTCCACAGGCCAGCATGCCGGCATCATCAGGCCCGATGATGCGGTGGCCTTCACGCCCCAGCAGGATGGAGGCATTATGCTGCGTGGCGGGATGATTCCACATGTTGCCATTCATGGCAGGGAAAATAAGCACGGGTGCGCGATTTGCCAAATAGAGGCTGGTGAGGGCATTCGGAGCGAGCCCCTGAGCCATGCAGGCCATGGTGTTCGCACTGGCCGGCACAATAGCCAGCACATCAGCCTTCTGAGCCAGCTCGATATGCACCGGCACCCATGAGCCGGTCTCATCAGCAAAGGAGCTAATGACGGGATTGCGGGAGAGAGTCATGAGCGTCAGCGGGGTGACAAACTGCAGCGCCGTGGGTGTGCACACACAGTGAACCTCATGGCCGAGTTTCACCAAGCGAGATGCCACCTCCGCCGCTTTATACGCCGCGATGGAACCACACACCCCCAAAACGATGGTAGCCATGACCCTCTCTCTATTATGATTTTCAGAATCAGGCGATTTCAACAATCATGTTGATTTCCACCGCCACGCCAAGGGGCAGGCTCACCACACCCACAGCAGAGCGGCTGTGGGCAGCCTCCGGCCCAAAGAGCTCCACCAGCAAATCGGAGGCACCATTGAGCACCTTGGCCTGATCCGTGAAATCCGGAGTGCAGTTCACGAAACCATTCACCGCCACAATCTTAGTCATCTTCTCAAAGCCACCCAGCTCAGCCTGAATCACGGCCAAGCGGTTGAGAATGGCGGCCTGTGCAGCCTTCTGGCCATCCTCAATGCTCACATCAGCGCCCAGCTTGCCATACACGGCCACATCACCATTCACGGAGATACCGCCGGAAAGGTGCAGGTAATTACCCGTGCGGATGCACTGTACATAGGAGCCCACGGGGGCCGGAGCAGGATTAAGCTTCAGGCCCTTCTTTTCGAGTACTTCAGTATTAAGCTGCATGATGATAAATAAGTGTTGTTACGGGTTAAAGAATACACGCACAAAGGCTTTTTTGCAAGAAAAATTCCTTTGTGTAATCATTCTGATTGCCATGTTCTCGAATCTACAAACGCCCTGCGGCGGAGCTAAGCTCATACAGCCAGCGGCTTTGGGGCATATCAGCAGCCTCAGCAGCAGTAAATGACATACGGGGGCGCCAGTTTTCTCCGCCTTCAGTACCGGGAATGTTCAGGCGCACAGGAACATCAAAGAGCTCGGTCCACATGAGCGCAGCATAAGCCGAGCGACACTCGAGAAGGGCCCGGAAAAGGGCATTCTTGATGTCCTCGCCCCAAGGAACGATACTTTGCTCCGGGCTGAGACCGGCGTAATCTCCCAGCCAAGTAAGCACGCGTGCACAATCTTGCCCGGTGCGGAGCAGCTCGCGGCGTTTGGCCGGCAGCAGAGAGGAATCCGTAGCCGCGGCTTTAGCAGCCTGCACATGGGCATACCACTCATTCCAATCATTGCAGATAGGCGGGAAATCATGGGTGGCGTAAGTAGCGAAGGAACAAGGGTTGTAGGTGTTACCTTTCACAATTTTTTGCTGAGAATCTATCTCCCAGTGAGGAATCTTGAAGCCAGCGATGCGCAGGCGCGATAAATCAGGCCGCACATAATCCGGCACACAGCCAAGGTCCTCACCTATCACCTTCATGCCGGGGGCCGCCTGCAGAAGCTTCCGCAGCAGATAATCTCCCTGCATAAGATTGGCGCGGCGGTCCTCGGGGGTCCAGTCCGGGCGAGGACGGAAGCCCGGGCGGCGACCTCCGCAGCGTTCTGCGGCTTCATCCTCACTGAGCGGAAGGAACTCGGGGTTACGGTCCGGCATCCAAGGGAAGGCATAAATGCGGTAGAAGCCCAGCACATGATCAATGCGGTACATGCCGAAAATCTCCGCAAGTTTCCGCACACGGCGGTTCCACCAAGCAAAGCCATCACGCTCCATCACGTCCCAGCGGTACAAGGGAATACCCCAATTTTGCCCCCACTTAGCTGTGAACGGGTCCTCCGCAAAATTACCCTCAGCAGGAGCACCGCCGCTCCAGCTCATATCAAAGAGATGACGCTCGAAATAGACATCCGCACTCGCCACGGAGACGCCGATAGGCACGTCTCCCATCAGCAAGACACCGCATTCATCCGCCACGCGGCGCACCAGCGCCCACTCCCGGGCACAAAGCCACTGGAGCCACTTACGGTACCGCTTCTGACGCATGGCTGAGGCTGAGGCATTCAGCAGTGCCCGTGCGGCGACAGGCTCCTGCACGGGCCATAGCCACCACGCAGTAGAACCATAGGTGAGGCTCAGCACGCAGAAATCCGCAAAGTCCTCCAGCCAAGCTCCCTGCTCCGTCACCCAACCGGCAAACTCCTCACGCAGTGCCGCAAACTCTGCATCCTCCTCAAAACGATTGAAGGCGCGGTTCAGGTAATAGCGCTTGTAATTGCGTACACGCGCATAATCCACCAGCTGAGGCCCACCCGGCATCTGCAGCGGTGGCAAGCCATCATCATAGGCAGCGCGCTCACTCTCTATACCCGGCACACGCTCAAGGCTCAAATACAGAGGTTCCAGAGCCACGGAACTTATAGCAGAGTACGGCGAAGGCGCGTCATCCTCACTCAGGGCATTGACGGGTAGCAGCTGTAGAAAACCAACTCCATGCGAACCGGCCCAGCGTATCCACTCCTCCAGTGCAATCAAATCCCCAATCCCGGCATCCCCTTCACGGCGCAGTGAAAATACGGGCATAAGCACGCCTGTCATTCGTCGCATTAGCATAACTCTGCCAGTCTAGCACAGGCAGCGCACTGAGGCAATAAAAAAGCCTGCCCTTTTTTCATTTTAAGCGGCTAGATGTAGTGCTGTCATAAATATAGTGGTGTGATGGCTAGTAAGCGCAGATTTTTCTTGCATTGAGTGCACGTTTGTGATATTAGCAGACAAACATGCGCGTACTGCCAAACCGCGCGTCATCGTTCACACACCGAAAGATACTCTCATTACAATCAGTCACGACAATGGCAACCAGTAAGAAATCCACGTCTTCCTCAGATAAGACCAAGACCGCTAAAACGAAAACTGCGGCTGCTAGCACTGAGAAAAAAACAGAAAAGAGCAAGACCGTGCCCAAAGTCACAGGCAAAGAAGTGCTGACTCCGGAAGAGAAGGCCCGCAAGGCCAAGCTGAAAGAGACACTCGCTCTGCTGAAGGCTGACCCGGAGTGGCCTGCATTCTTGGAAGCTCAGAAGCAAGCTCTCCTTGAGCTGCGTGACCAGCTTCTGCCGAACATGCAGGACGTAACGCGAGACCACCTGCGCAGCGGTGCCTCCAATGTCTCTTCCTCTTCCGGTCAGCATATCGGAGACGCCGGCAGTGAGGCAGAGGTGCGCGACCTCACAATCCGCCTGCTCGGTAAGGACCGCGAGCAGCTCTTTGAGATTGACGCCGCTCTCGAGCGTATCCGCCTCGGGAACTACGGCATCTGCGAAATCTCCTTGGAGCCCATTCCCAAGAAGCGACTTCAGGTTCGCCCCTTCTGCCGCCTTACCGTGAAATGTCAGGAGGAATTCGAGAAGAAATATGGCTCATATGCTACCTATAAAGCGAAAAATTCCGACCATGTGGGCTATTCCGGCCTGCAAAATGACACGGAAAACGTTTTTACGCTTGACGAATCCGAAGAATAGTGTATCATAGGCGCCCGCAAGTCAACATTAATCACCGAATATGCCTAGAGATATCATCATCCTGGAATGCACGGAGGCCAAGGCCGAGGGTAAGACCCCCTCTCGCTACGTTACCACCCGCAACAAGAAGAGCCAGCGTACCCCCGGTCGTCTGGAGAAGGTTAAGTTCAACCCCTTCCTGAAGCGTCGTACTCTGCACCGCGAGATGCGCTAAACCGCCGTCCACCAGTAAGATTTAAGCATTATGATTACCGAATTCAAGAGCGTTCAGCGTCGTATCCGTTTCCGCACCTGCAACAAGACAATGCCCCGTCGTCGCATTGACATCCCCGCCGGTGCTGTTGATATGTGCAACCCCGAGTTCCTTTCCAAGTTCACCTCTGAGACCGGCAAGATTCTTCCCCGCCGTGTGACAGGTGTGTCCGCTAAGATGCACCGCAAAATCACGCGCGAGATTCGTCGTGCTCGTGCCGTGAACCTGCTCCCCTGATTTTAATCTCCGCTATGGAGGAGTTCTCGACGGCAGATTGTCGTTGATTAAAGGGAGCTTGTAAGCCGCGAAAGCGCCTTCAAGCTCCCTCTACTTTTATTTTTTACTCAGAGGCTGCAGCATGAAGGAGCTTAAAGACACTCAGAACGAACGGGACACCCGCCAGATTTCCATCGATCGCGTGGGTGTGCGTGGGGTACGCTACCCTATCGTCGTGAGTGACAAAGAAGAGCGCACACAGTCCACTGTGGCCACTCTGGCTCTCATGGTAGACCTTCCTGAGCAGTATAAAGGCACACATATGAGCCGCTTTGTGGAGGCGCTGCATGAGCACCGCCGCTACTTGGATGTGCACTCTGCAGTGCGCCTTCCTGCACGCCTGCTGCGCAAGCTTCCCGCCCAAAGAGCACGCGTGGAGATTGAATTTCCCTTCTTCCGCCTGAAAAAAGCCCCGGTCACGGGCATGGAAGGCATGATGGATTATGACGTGCGCTTCGTCATTGATGCAGAGCGCAACCAGCCAGGCACCTTTACGCTCACGATTAAGGTGCCGGTAACCACCCTCTGCCCCTGCTCCAAAGCTATGAGCGAACGCGGGGCCCACAACCAGCGCGGCATTGTGACCTACTCCGTGCGATTCTCCGGTTCCGCAGTCTGGATTGAAGACCTGATTGACCTCGTGGAGAACTGTGCCAGCTGCCAGCTTTACAGCCTTCTCAAGCGTCCGGATGAAAAATACGTGACCGATAAGGCCTATGATAATCCGGTTTTCGTGGAAGATCTCGTGCGTAATGTAGCCGTTGCAACAGAGCACTATAACGCCTTCTCTTGGTACCGTATCGAGGCCGAGAACTTCGAGTCCATCCACAACCACAGCGCATACGCCTGCGTGGAGCGTACGCTCTCGTAAGCCTTCCCAGCGTCAAATAAACAAATCGAGCCGCAGTTCCATTACAGAACGGCGGCTTGTAAATTGAAACAGGCCTGAATTAGTCCTCTAAGGGAATGAGTGATACGCCCCAAGAGTGATGCTCTCCCACATAGGGCAGCTCAATCACGAAGGTATTCTCCCCGCGCTTAAGCTCAATTTCAATAGGCTCCTGTACCCACCAGATTTCTTCAGGATCCAGCGGCTTCTCAAAGTTCCAAGCATTACCGGGATGGGCGTTCTGCCCTGCGAGGCGGTATGTACGGGGATTAGTAATTTCATTTCCATTCAGCCAGATACGAGCCCCCGTCTGAGACCACGTACCATTGCGGGGAATGCCGGTCCAACGACGGTTTGAACGGGCGGGAGCATCAAAGCCCACCATAAACTTGTGGCGGCCAGCACGGTCTGCCTGAATGGTGGTAATAGCCCAGACAGTCTGGCCGGGGCGAACTTGCGGGAACATACCAAGGTAACCGGTATCCGGTCTCGTGCGGAAGTACAGGTTCGCACAGTTAGCCTTACGAGTAGACAGACCTTCATATCGGCCGGCCCTCACAGCATCACGGCGAGAAGCAGCCTCAGAGCTCTTTACCGGACCTATCACAGTCCATGCCACACCGGACTCAGTCCACATGGGGAAAGCCTCGCCGGAGAACTGCACGCGGCGGATAGCCTGCATACGGCGCTCAAAGTGGGCATAAGCGCGGCCCGGCACCGTGTCAGCTGCGGGCATATCCAGCGGCAGGTGATCACCATCTGCCCCACCGCCCTTCCAGGCACGCTCAGCCATGGCCATCATACCGGGCCACATATTAGCCATACCGGGAATGTATTCCTTATTATCCACACGGCCATCGGGCCAGATGCACATAATGGTACCAAGCTTCTGCTCATCACCGGCGGCCACACCACACGG
The DNA here is from genome assembly GCA_017517385.1 of Akkermansia sp. Taxonomy (GTDB): domain Bacteria; phylum Verrucomicrobiota; class Verrucomicrobiia; order Verrucomicrobiales; family Akkermansiaceae; genus Akkermansia. The sequence goes on along the minus strand of JAFWZG010000035.1, from coordinate 4,000 downwards.
GCGCATAAAGAAGTAACGGCGCACCAGCAGTGCGGGATCCAGAAGGTTTGTATAACCCATGGTGGAGTCAAACGCGCGGCGGGTAATACGCTCCGGGCGGATGGAGCGGGCTACCATGTCCGCTCCTTCACCCCAACGCTGCTCAATAGAATGCTCACCCACCGGCAAATCACGAGAACTTGCCCACTGCATAGGAGTGCGGCCATGGCTCTGGAGCTTCTGAGTCACAAAACCCACGAACTCCGCAGCATTTGGAATGCGCACCTCATCAGCACCGAAGTGCACAATCGGGCAGATATCTGCAGGGATTTCATTACAGAACTCATCCAGAAGCTCACCAACAATCTTCATGCCCTGAGGAGTATTCATGCGGAAGCCGAATGCGCGCTCAAAGTATGCGCTGTGGCCAGGCATATCCAGCTCAGGAATGATGGTGATATTACGGGCCGCTGCATAAGCAAAAACCTCACGGATCTGCTCGTAGGTATAAGTATCATTCTTATCACGGGTACGGTGCTGCGGCGCATTCAAAGCGGGATAGCAGCGGCACTCTATGTGCCAAGCCGGATAATCGGTGAGGTGCCAGTGGAAAAGGTTCACCTTCAGCTGAGCCGCCAGAGAAAGCTCATGCTTCAGGCGCTCCACACTGCGGAAGTTACGACCGCAATCCTGCATGTAACCGCGATAGCAGAAGGCAGGCCAGTCTGTGATTTCACAGTACGGAAGGCGATCACCGCCAGTAAGAAGCATCTGGCGCAGGGTCTGGAAACCATTCAAAAGACCAGCCTCCGTAACAGCACAAATAGTCACACCGCCCTGCCCCACACTCAAGCGATACCCCTCAACAGACTTATCCGCAGGCAGAGCATCCGCATTAAGACTAAAGGTGACGGGGAAAGTACCATTCCCTTGCCTTCTTCCGGCCTGATAATCGTGCAGAGCCGTACGCAGCATATCATTCACATCACCTTGCAGCGAAGGCTCCTTCCCTCTCACATTCAGAGCCCCATCAAGCCATTCAACTTGTTGAGGAAACGGAAGCAGAGCTACCCGAGCGGATTCTTCCAAAGACAAGGGATGAGGCGAAGTCCAAGATTCATCTTGGCGAGCATCACCTGCATTCGCAACGGAAGCCACTGGATAAAGGGCTCCTAACAGGCACGCTGTCACTAAGAAAATACGCTTAAACATGGTATGATTACTACCACATGAAGCGACAAATGTCAAACAAAAAGCGACTCTCTGCCCAGAGACACCTCAGCCGAGGAACTCAGTTGAGCAGCATATTCAGCACCCTCAGGCGTTCATTGCCATAATAATCAGCTTCACGCAGGCGTATACGCTCCGCAGGCAGGGAGGACCCTATACTCCTGATAAGAGCACCATGGCGTAAACTCAATACCTGAAACTGTTGTGGAGTAGCAAACTTTCTCAAACCTGCAGTGGATTCAAAACGAACCAAAAGCGGGAGCAACTCCGGCAAAGCGGCCTCCGCCTGCTCCGCGGATTGAATACCGGAGAATACTCTCACCATCTCCGCATTCACAGCAGCCAGCTCGTGCAGCTGATTCTCCAGCAAAGGCAGTGTCAAATCCTCCTCACGGATATGATTAAACAGCCCCTCCAGAGGAATCCACCCGGCAATTTCCAGAGCCGCCTCTGTACTCAATTCAGCCCCCTCCACAAAGAAGCGCAGAGCGAGATAATTAATGCCGTAGTTTTCATACAGCTTATTGAGCGCGGAGCGCACAATGTAACATTCGCGTGCTGAAAGCTCATCTTCAGCCAGTAGCTTCTGATACAGTACAAATACTGCGGGAGCCCCCAGCTCCTGAGCTCGCTGAGCGCTGTGGGCATAATTTTCTGCAGTGATACGGTGCCTATCAGCCCGGGCCTGAATCATCTGCTCCAGCAGCACCCGCTTGGTGGCCACAGCTTGGCTGCGGCGCATCTCCTCCGGCAGCGCGGCTACTTCCTCTGCCGTGGTCAGCAGCGGCAGGCCGTACTCCACTAGCGAGGCATACGGCTCATTACCGGTCATGGCCTCCAGCAGCGCAGGAGGCATGGCATGCTGAGGCTCAGCCCCGTATGCAGGAAGCACACAGAGCAGAGCCAGTACGGCGGAAATAAACGGCCGGAGGGCTTTCATCAGAACTCCCCGAGATAGAACTTCTTCTTACCACGGCGGATGACAAGCAATTCACCACCAATAGCCAGCTCCTGAGTCACCTCAAAGGCGGGGTCCTTCACCACCTCACCGTTCAGGGAAATAGCACCGTTACCGATGAACTCGCGAGCCTCACGCTTGGAAGCGCAGACCTTGCTATTCACAAGCACATCCACAAGTGCACCGGGAGCAAGCTTCACGTGGGGTACATTGCTCATACCGGCCTTCACATCGGCCAGACTCAGGCTCTTAAAATCACCGGCGAAAAGCTTTTTAGAAATATCCACAGCCTTCTCAAACTCCTCGATGCCGTGCAGGTCGGAGATGATTTCGCGGGCGAGAGCCTGCTGAGCGAGGCGCTGCTCGGGGTGAGCCATGTGCTCGGCCTCAATCTCCATAATCTGCTCCGGAGTCAGGAAGGTCAAGCGCTTCAGGTAGGTGATAACCTGAGAGTCCTCAGCATTGATAAGGAACTGATAGAGCTGGTAGGGGGATGTCTTATTCTTGTCCAGCCAGAGGGCATTACCCTCACTCTTACCGAACTTGTTGCCCTGAGAATCCGTCACCAGCGGCATGGTAAGAGCGTATACTTCATCACCGGTGGTCTTGCGGATAAGCTCGATGCCGGTGGTGATATTGCCCCACTGGTCACTGCCGGCCACCTGAAGATCCACGCCACGGTTCTCGTGCAGGTACTTAAAGTCAATAGCCTGAATGAGCATGTAAGAGAACTCCGCATAGGAAATACCGCTTTCCATCTGGCGGCGCACATGATCCTTCGTGAGCATGTAACCCACGTTGATGTACTTACCGTAATCACGGAAGAAGTCAATGACATTCAGCTGGTTAATCCAGTCGTAGTTATTCACGACCTCGAAACCGAAAATCTTCTCTACCTGAGCCTTCAGTGCCTCATAGTTACGGAACACCTCTTCCTTCTGCTTCAGCTCACGCTCCACGGTACCGCGGGGGTCACCAATAAGACCGGTTGCCAGACCCACCAGCAGGATGGGGGTATGACCAGCATTGCGCAGGCGCTTGGTAATGAGGAAGCTGGAATAATGGCCCAGATGCAGGCTGTCCGCCGTCGGATCTGTGCCGATGTAGAAGGTCAGCCCGCCTTTGTTGAGCTTTTCAATCAGATCGGGGCTGGAAATCTGGTTCACAAGCCCACGCCATTCGAGTTCTTCGTAAAAAGTCATAAGCGGTTTGAGGTTTTAAAGTCGCGGCATATTAGCACACAAGCCCTGCAAAGTCAATCTGAATGTCAGGGAAAACGCTCCATCAGCGCTTGCAGAAAAGCAAGCGGGCGATTATGACAATCACTCCGGTCAGCGCAGCATAAGCAACCGTGGCAGCACCGCCCCAGAATACCATGGCCAAACCGGCCTGTGCATCCGTCGGCAACACCCGATTAATCTCGACACACAGCGGCAAAAAAGCAAAAAGCCCCAGCGCCAACAGCGTCAGCAGCGTACCGCCACCCCACGTACGGAACTCAGGGCAACAACTGCACAGCACGATGAGGGTAGCATTCACCCCACCGGTAAAAAACAAGGCAAAAATCTCGCCGATAACCGGCATAATCCCGGAATCGGACAACCAGCTCCAATACACCAGATTCGTCAGTACATAGAGAATCGCCGCTATGGTGGCCGGATGCTTCATGATTTTCTCGGGAGTCATAGGAAGAAATTGAGTAGGGGGACTTTCGTCCCCCTCTCACACCACCGTACGTGCCATTTATGGCATACGGCGGTTTCTCGGCGTGTGATTGGTCCCGGAGCTAATGTTCCTGCCGCAACTCTTTTATCTCTCCTCGCCGGATACCCT
>JAFWZG010000106.1 GCA_017517385.1 Akkermansia sp. | reverse complement strand
TGGAGATGCTGAAAAAGTACACCTTTGTCTGAACGCCGGGGCAGATGTCAATTGGACAAACGAGGCAGAAAGCAAAAATACTCCGCTCCACATGGCTGCCACCAATGGCCACGCAGATTGTGTGCGCCTTCTGCTCGCCGCACCAGGCTCAGACGTCAACAGAGCGAATGAAAACGGCGAAACGCCCCTTAATATGGCAGCTGCCAGAGGCCATGAAGAATGCGTGAACCTCCTGCTCGCCGCACCAGGCTCAGACGTCAACAAAGCAAACGAAAACGGCGAAACGCCCCTCATCATCGCCTCCAAACAAGGCCATACCGAATGCGTTCGCACCTTGCTCACGGCGCCGGGGATTGACGTCAACAAGGCAAATATGAGCGGAAACACGCCCCTAGCCTTGGCCGCTACCAATGGCCACACGGAATGCGTTCGTACCTTGCTCGCCGCTCCGGGAATTGAGGTTAATTCTGAAGATAAGGATAGCCAAACACCCCTCCACTGGGCTGAAAATAACAACCACACCGAATGCGCAGACCTCATCCGCGCGGCTGGTGGCAAGTCAAGAAGGGCAGCTATTCTACTCGAGCAAATGGGCATAAGCCCGGAACAATATAACTCCTCACTCTATGCTGCAGTACGTGATAGAGAGACTGAAAAAATTAGTCTTCTTCTAGCAGCCGGGGCCGATGCCAATTGGGCAAACGAGGATGAAAATGGTACCACCCCCCTCGTCTTGGCTGCCCAAAAGGGTCATACGGAATGCGTACGCCTTCTACTCGCCGCGCCGGGAATTGACGTTAACAAAGCGAATAAAGATGGCACAACCCCCTTATCCTGGGCTGCCCAAAAAGGCCATACGGAAAACGTAAACCTTCTGCTCGCCGCACCGGGGATTAATATCAATCAAGTAGATTCGAAGGGCATCACCCCCCTCTTCTGGGCTGCTAGTTGGAACCATACGGAATGCGTACGCCTTCTGCTTGCCGCACCGGGGATTGATATCAATCTAGCAGATACGACCGGCTTAACACCCTTCATCTGCGCTGCCGGACATGGCCATACGGAATGCGTGAGCCTTCTGCTCAACGCACCGGGAATTGACGTCAACCAGACAAGCCAGAAAGGCAATACTGCCCTCTGCCTAGCTACCTACTATAACCGCACAGAATGCGTGAACCTTCTGCTCAACACGCCCGGAATTGACGTCAACATGGGAATTCCAAACGGCGACACACCCCTCATGATAGCTGCCTGTAATGGCCACACGGAATGCCTGCGCCTCCTGCTCTCCGCCCCCGGGATTGACGTTAACAAAGCGGAGAAAAACGGCATCACTCCCCTCATCTGCGCTGCTGCCATGAACCAAACGGAATGCGTACGCATTCTGCTCAACGAGCCCAAGCTCGACGTCAACAAGGCAAATCGGGACGGCGACACGCCCCTCTTCTGGGCTGCCTCCAGAGGCCATACCGAATGCGTTCGTACCTTGCTCGCCGCGCCCAGAATTAACGTCAACAAAGCAAATAAGAATAACACAACTCCCCTCTCTGCGGCTACCGCCAATGGCCATACGGAATGCGCAAACCTCATCCGCGCAGCGGGCGGCAGAAGATAAGCCGGTTACGTATTCCCATTTCAGCTAGCCGGTTTTAGCAGTGCTATTTTCACCTTTTACAAGTTCCACTTAAACAATACAGCTAGAATCTGCGTCTATATTACCGAGCAGCAGCGCTTTCATCCATCAAAATCAGATATTTACCTGCTTTCATACTCACATAATATCCCATACAATCTCTCCGAATCCATAAGACATTCTCTCCGCCATGCACGATACTCCTAAAGCTGCTTCCTTTTCCCCTGCTCTGCCAGTAGGCATTAAGCTAGGTAATTACACAATCCGCAAGGTTATCGGGAATGGTGGATTCGGTATCACCTACCTCGCTCAGGAAGATATTACGGATAAACTCGTGGTCATAAAAGAGAATTATCCTGCTGAAGTTTCCTTCCGGGACATGAATTCTCTAACGGTAGGCCCGGCTGGAGAATCCAGAAAAGAAGCTTACGAGTGGGCT
>JAFWZG010000105.1 GCA_017517385.1 Akkermansia sp. | reverse complement strand
TGGAGATGCTGAAAAAGTACACCTTTGTCTGAACGCCGGGGCAGATGTCAATTGGACAAACGAGGCAGAAAGCAAAAATACTCCGCTCCACATGGCTGCCACCAATGGCCACGCAGATTGTGTGCGCCTTCTGCTCGCCGCGACGGGCTCTGACGTCAACAAAGCGAATGCAAACGGTGAAACGCCCCTCAGCTGCGCTGCCAAAGAGGGCCATGCAGAATGCGTGAACCTCCTGCTCGCCGCGCCGGGGATTGAGGTCAACTCGGAAGATAAGGATAGCCAAACACCCCTCCACCGGGCTGAAAATAACAATCACACCGAATGCGCAGACCTCATCCGCGCGGCTGGTGGCAAGTCAAGAAGGGCAGCTATTCTACTCGAGCAAATGAGCATAAGCCCGGAACAATATAACTCCTCACTCTATGCTGCTGTACGTAATAGAGAGACTGAAAAAATTAGTCTTCTTCTAGCAGCAGGGGCCGATGTCAATTGGGCAAACGAGGAAGAAAGTAGTACCACCCCCCTCGTCTTGGCTGCACAAAAGGGCCATCCGGAATGCGTACGCCTTCTGCTCAACACACCGGAAATTGACGTCAACAAAGCAAATAGTGACGACAGGACACCACTATCCTTTGCTGCCGAAAAGGGCATTACGGAATGCGTACGCCTTCTACTCGCCGCACCGGGAATTGACGTCAACAAAGCGAATAAAGACGGCTCAACACCCCTAGCTTGGGCTGCCGAAAAGGGCCATACGGAATGCGTACGCCTTCTGCTCAACGACCGGGGATTAATATCAATCAAGTAGATTCGAAGGGCGTCACTCCCCTCCTCAACACTGCTAGTTGGGGCCATACGGAATGCGTACGCCTTCTGCTCAACACACCGGGGATTGATATCAATCTAGCAGATATGACCGGCTTAACACCCTTCATCTGCGCTGCCGGAAATGGCCATACGGAATGTGTACGCCTCCTGCTTGCTATGCCGGGAATTGACGTCAACCAGACAAACCAGAGAGGCAACACTGCCCTCATCCTCGCTACCGTCTCTGACCGCACGGAATGCGTGAGCCTTCTGCTCAACACGCCCGGAATTGACGTCAACAAGGGCAATCTGAACGGCGACACTCCCCTCCTCTGGGCTGCTACCAATGGCCACACAGAATGCCTGCGCCTCCTGCTCGCGGCCCCCGATATTGAGATCAACAAGATAAATCAACAAGGCCTCACTCCCCTTCTCCTCGCTGCCGCCATGAACCATACGGAATGTGTGCGACTCCTGCTCAACGTGCCTAAGCTCGACGTCAACAAGGCAAATCAGGACGGCGACACTCCCCTCATCTTGGCTGCCGGCAGAGGCCATACAGAATGTGTTCGGCTTCTGCTTGCAACGCCCAGAATTAACGTCAACAAAGCGAATAATGTTAACATAACACCTCTCGGTGCGGCTACCACCAATAACCATACGGAATGCGCGAGCCTCATCCGCGCGGCGGGGGGGAGAAGATAAGCCGGGAACGTATTCCCTCACCAGCTCGCCGACGCTCTCTTTTACGGCGAGCTGAACGCTTTATCATTATATCATTTGCTAGTTTTTTCTGCTTTTCTCCACACTTCATATCTGGTAAAATTCTGCGCAATCCGTAAGATATTCTCTCCGCTATGGCTGATAACCAAACAGATTCAAACTTTTTTCCGGCTCTGCCGGTAGGAACTATACTGGGTAATTACATCATCCTCAAGGTTATCGGAAATGGTGGATTCGGCATAACGTACCTTGCTCAGGAAGAGATTACGAAGAAACTTGTGGTTATAAAGGAGAATTATCCCGCTGAAGTTTCCTTCCGGGATATGGCTTCTCTGACTGTAGGCCCATCTGGAGAATCCAGAAATGAGGCTTATGAGTGGGCTCTCAAGCGCTTTCTGGATGAAGCTAAAACGCTCGCTCGCCTCAGCCACCCGAACATCGTAAACGTCCTAACAGCCTTTAAGGCTCTCGGAACGGCTTACTACGTGATGCCGCATGTGGAGGGA
>JAFWZG010000034.1 GCA_017517385.1 Akkermansia sp. | reverse complement strand
TTGATTTACGAATTACAATTTACGATTTACGAATTAAAAGTAAGCGGCTTACGCCGATATTGGGATAAAAGAAAAATTGTGCCAATGAACGGGCTGTATGATACCCGGCCAAGGAGAATTCGGCAAAACACGCTGATTTTGAGTACACAATGGCTATATTCCCCCAAACTTTGGGACACATGTGCTTGCATGCACAAAAGTGAAAATCCTTGACCTGTCAGGCCGGGGAGTATAATATGGTGGTGCGATGAAGAATGCGGTTAAACGATCATTGGTGGCGAATGTCCTTGTGCTGGGCGCAGTTGTCGGCGGGAGCCGTTTGTTTGGTGTGCCGGCGGAGGATTGTTGGGCTGTGTTCTGGTTTCAGCTGGTGGTACAGATGCTGATGAATGAGCTGTGGTTGTATAGCTCAGCCCTGCCGGTTTTAATCGTCACATTCTTTCACCGGAAAGAGACCGCGCAGGAGCGCTCGGCTCTGCGGGCGATGAAGTTAATTTCTCCCGTTCTGGTGCTGGTACCTGCCTTGCTTTACACTGTGCTTTACCTGCTAAACCCATGGATAGGTGAGTGGGTATACGCAGAGCTGGGCGTACCCCTTTGTGGCGCTTTGCTGCTGGCCTCACTGCTGGGGCAGGGGCTGCTGTTTGTTTTGGCGCTGCTGCTGAGCTTGGTTCCGGTGTGTCCTTCAGCGCTGTTTCATGCACTGGATGACAAATTAAGCTGAGGCGCCGCAGCCGCCTTACTTCTTCAACCACACGAGCAGCAGCGCAATATCCGCCGGGGTGATGCCCGGTATGCGTGAGGCTTGGCCGATGGTGCCGGGGCGCACGCGGCTCAGGCGCTGGCGGGCCTCCGTTTTCATGGCGGGGATGGCATCATAATCAATGTCCGCCGGTATGCGCTTGTCCTCCTGACGCTGCATTCGCTCCGCTGCCACTCGCATGCGCTCAATGTGAGCCGCAAAGACGACCTCAATGGCGATGGGTTCCCACAGCTCGGTGGGGAAGGTGGCCAGCAGTTCCGGTGGGAGCCGGTGCCAGTCATTCTCCGGACGGCGCAGCCAGAGGTTCAGGTTCACCCCGGGCGCTACTTTCACGTGGTTCGTGTGCTCCACTCCCCGGCGTATGGCTGCAAGGCGCTCAGAGGCCCTTCTGCCGCGTTCTGCTGAGAGCAGGCCTAGTTCTGCCGCGAGAGGTGAAAGGCGCAAATCTGCGTTATCCTGACGCAGCAGAAGGCGCATTTCCGCGCGGCTGGTGAACATGCGGTAGGGCTCATCCGTGCCGCGGGTCACGAGGTCATCAATCATCACGCCGAGATACGCCTGATCTCGGCGCAGGATGAGGGGCTCGCGGCCTTGCAGGGCAAGCATGGCATTAGCGCCTGCCAGCAGTCCCTGCCCGGCGGCCTCTTCATAACCGCTGGTGCCGTTAATTTGGCCGGCGAAGTACAGGCCGCGCACGCGCTTGGTTTCCAGGGTGGGCAGGAGCTCCGTGGGCGGCACATAATCGTACTCCACGGCATAACCGGGGCGGATAAGTTCCGCGCGTTCCAAGCCGGGGATGCTGTGCACGATGTCCTGCTGCACGAAGAAGGGGAGGCTGGAGGAGAGGCCGTTCAGGTAGTACTCATCCGTGCTGCGGCCCTCCGGCTCAATGAATATCTGATGGCGCTCTTTTTCCGCGAAGCGCACCACCTTGTCCTCGATGCTTGGGCAGTAGCGCGGGCCCGTGCCCTCAATCACGCCGCCAAAGAGCGGGCTGTACTGCAGGTTCTGGCGGATGATGTCATGCGTGCGTTCATTGGTGTACGTGGCAGCGCAGGGGAGCTGATGGAGCTCGAAATCGGCATCTGCCAAGTAATTGAGCGTGCAGTGGGGCTCGGTGGCGCGGTGGAGCACCTCGCGCGAGATATTGCTGAAGAGGGGCGGGGGCTCATCCCCGGGCTGGACTTCCAGCGAGCTGAAGTCGATGGTGCTGCCTTTGATGCGTGGGGAGGTGCCGGTTTTGAAGCGTGCGAGCGGGAAGCCGAGCTTTTCTAAGCAGGCAGATATGCCGGAGGGTGCCGCACCCAGCCTGCCGCCGGGCAGGTGGTCCATGCCCACATGAAGCAGGCCGCGCATGAAGGTGCCGCTGCAGAGCACCACAGCGCGGGCGGCAATCTTCTGGCCCCAAGTAGTAGTCACGCCCGTTACGCGGCCATTATCCACCACGATTTCGGCGGCATCTCCCTGCACGAGCTGCACGCCCTCCGCCGTTTCCATGACCCACTTCATACGGGCGCGGTAGGCGAGCTTGTCACACTGGGCACGGGGGGCACGCACGCTGGGGCCCTTGCTGGCATTCAGCATGCGGAACTGAATGGCGGTAGCATCCGTATTCAGCCCCATAGCACCGCCGAGGGCATCAATCTCACGTACGATATGCCCCTTTGCCAAGCCGCCGATGGCGGGGTTGCAGCTCATTTGGCCGATGGCGTCCAAATCATGCGTGATGAATGCGACTGTTCCCCCCATACGAGCGGCTGCGAGCGCGGCCTCGATTCCGGCGTGGCCTCCGCCGATGACGGCTATATCGAAAACAGTGGACATGTGGTAATGATGAAAATGAATGATTAGCGGAAGCCTGAGTTTTCTGCTCTCAGCAGCAGCTGGGCGCACTCGCTGTGGCCTGCAGCCTCCGCGTAATGGCGGGCCGTACGGCCGGCGGTATCTCGGTCCAACGGGCCGGCACCTGCCATGAGTAGAATCTTAATGGTATCCAGATGCCCCCTTGTAGCGGCGATATGCAGGGCTGTTTGGCCAGCGTGATTCTTATGGTGAACATAGGCTCTTGCTTTCAGCAGAAGCTCCACACAGTAGGTCTGGTTTGCCTCCGCGGCTACAATTAAGGGAGTGTTCTGAAGGCGGTCAATCGCATTCACATCCATACGAGCGCCGATGAGTTGCCTGAGGCTATCAAAAGCTCCCTTTCTGGCGGCAAAGTGCATGAGGGTTTCTTCCTCATTGTAATCATTGGGATTGGCCCCTCGCTGCAGAAGAGCCCGCAGGCACTGCGTGTGATTATTCGCGATAACCCAGTAGAGAAGGGTACGGCCTGCGGCGTCTTTTTCGTTGGGGGATAACCCGTTATCCAGCAAGAAACGCACGCTTTCCGTGTGCCCGTTATAACAAGCTCTGTAGAGCGGGGAGGGGAGGGTGTCTGACGGCTGGTACTTGGCGCCGTTGTTCACCAGAATGCGCAGGGTATGGGTGGCGCCCTGTTCTGCTGCTATGTGCAGCAGCGTGGTGCCATCCGGTGCGATTTCATTCGGATTGGCGCCGGCCTCGAGCAGGGTAATAAGCATATCCTGTCTTCCGAGGGATACCGCTTCCTTCAGCGGGCTATTAAATGCATCCGCCTGAATGATGGCTGTTAAATCCGTACCGGCTCTGACGAGGCGGTTGAACAAATCCTTATCATTTGACCGAATGGCTGCAATAAGGTGCTCTTGGTAATTGAGTGGCGAGATTCTTTTTTCTGCCAGCTCATTGACGGCGGTGAGAATGTCCACACACTTGGAGTGATTATTGGCTTGGGCGAGATCCAGTGCGGTGGCATTCTGGGCATTTCTGACGGTGAAATCAGCGCCGGCTCTCAGCAGACGGCGCAGGCAATTACTATGCCCTCCGGCTGCTGCCATATGAAGGGGGGTATTATTGTCCATCTGCTTGTCAGAGGGGCGCGCCCCGGCTGCAAGGAGCAACCCAAGTGCTTCATCCCGACCGCGAGCAGCTGCTACTCCCGCAGGGGTGAGTTGTTCCTCATTGAGGTAATTCAAATCCACGCCTGCCTGAATGAGTAGCTGAAGTTTCTCTTTGTCGTTTTCGTTGATAGCGATGTACAGGTGGGTTTCCAGGCCATCTGCAATCCCCTGACGCCGTAAAATGCTGCGCGACAGAGCGGCAAGACTTTCGCTTTGGGGGACGTCACCCAGCTTTTGGAGGGCTGTTTCACCATGGGAGTCCTCAATAGTGGGATCCGCACCTTTGGCCAGCAACAACTGGATAACCTCACCATGCATGCCTGCCGCCGCAAGGTGAAGGGCCGTTCTACCATCCGGAAGAGGGATGTTCAGAGTAGCATTCGCTCTCAGTAGCTCGTTCACGCAGGCGGCCTGTCCATCATGAGCAGCAATGTGTAGGGCTGTCCAGCCCTCCGGGGTAAGAGAATCCGAGTCCGCTCCGCCGGCTAGCAGCAGCTTAATGCACTCGGCATTGTGCGCTTTGGCTGCAGCCAGAAGAGGCGTGAGGCCGACATTATCGCGTGCTTCCGTAGCAGCGCCGTTTTCCAGCAGGCATTGTACACACTCGCTGTGGCCATGTTCAGCAGCTCGGAGGAGCGGAGTTTCTCCGGCACGGTCAGGTGTATTCACCGGGGCTCCTGCCGCAATGAGCTGCTGCATGCAGGAAAGGTTACCGATTCTTGCTGCCTCCATGATGGGACTGAGGCCATTGCATTCTTCTACTACGGAGGCTCCTGCCGCAATGAGAAGCCCGAGGCTTTCCTCCGCTTGTTCACGAACGGCTGTAAGAACAAGGGGGCGCCCGCTGGGATCCTTAGCTTGGAAATCCGCCCCGGCTGCAAGTAGCTTGGAAACTATCTCATGGAAGTTCTGGCGCACGGCTTCGTAAAGAGGCGTTACTCCGGGACCGCTGGCGTCCACCTCCGCGTTATGGGCCATCAGTAGTTCCACAATAGCGAGATTTCGGGCTTGAATGGCCTCGTGAAGGGGCGTGTTTCCGCCGTAGTTCTCGGCATTCACCTCAGCGCCGTTCTCCAGTAGGGCTTTCACGCATTCCACTTGCCCGTGCTGAGCTGCCACATGGAGTGGTGTGCGGTTATAGTCACCAACCGCGTTTACAGACGCGCCGTTGGCAATTCTCTCCCGCAAGAGTTCTATATTGCCGCTCCTTACTGCATGAAGGAGTGCGGTGTCCATGGGGCCTTTTGCGGTGTTTGGTGCTGCAATGCTCTCGCTATCCGTATTTACCACGGAGGGGAGGTCGTGCAGGCGCGAAGCTGCTGCGGTATTTTGCTGCTGCTCCTGAGGCTTGCCGGTGGGTGATGGCGCGGAGTCATTTTCCGGTGCTTTCTCAGGCGGTGAATATATGAAGCTGACACCCACCAGAGCAACAGAGAAAATACCAATGAAAATGATATTCAGCGTGATTCTAGTAGAACGAAATCTCATTTCCGGTATCAGAGAGTAGCTGAGATAGCCTTGGAGATTCGCTCTGCAGCATCCGGGCAGGCCTGTGCGAGCATGGCCTGTTCCATAGCGGCACGAGCGGTGGGATTCATAATGGTGTTATGAACGAAGTCATGAACAAGCTCCGAGGTGAGTTCAGACTGTGCGCACATGATTGCAGCACCGGTATCCGCGAACACGCGGGCATTACAGGTTTGATGATCGTCAGCCGCGAAGGGGAAGGGGATGAGCAGACTAGCCTTGCCCAAGAAGGACAGCTCTGTGAGCGTGGAGGCGCCTGAGCGGGTGATGACGCCATCTGCTGCAGCGTAGGCCGCCGGCATGTCTGAGCAGAAGCCGGTTACGGTTATGTTCTTAGCCCCGGCAGCCAAGCCGTTTACTCGCTCGTAATCCTGCCTGCCGGCGATAACGAAGTAATGCACGTCTGAATCCGCCTTAGCGGCTTCTATCAGCAGGCTGTTGAGGTTCTTTGCTCCTTGTGAGCCACCGGTGACAAGGATGACGGTTTTGTTCTTGGGCAGGCCGAGGCGTTCTCGGGCTTCCTCAGTGGTGGGCAGGTGGCGGAGCTCTTCGCGCACCGGGGTGCCGGTAACGATGCACTGCCGGCCACTGAAATGTGCGGCTGCTTCCTTCAGCCCCAGCAGCACGGCGGTGCACCAACGGGCTGTCAGGCGGTTGGACTTGCCGGGCATGGCGTTGCTGTCATGCACATAGGTGCGCAGCCCGAGTTTGTGCCCGGCGAGAACCGGTGGCAGGGAGGTAAAACCACCCATGCCAATGACGATATCTGCTTTCTCTCGGCGGATGATGCCGCGGCAGGTTAGATAGGTGCGCAGCATTTTCCAGAGGAAACCGGGCATGCGCAGGGAGAGTGTGGGCGGCTTTGCAATGGCCTGCACCGTGTGAAACTCGAGGTCGCCATATTTGCGTGAGGCTTCGGCATCCACTTCTTTCTGAGAGATGAGCAGCACAGGATGATGGCCCATACTGCGCAACTGCTGTGCAACGGCAATGCCCGGGAAAAGGTGGCCGCCTGTACCGCCGCAGGCGATGATGACGTGAAGTGGTGTGCTCATGATTTTATGATTTGTCTTGGAGTCTGCGAGCGGGCCAGTAGGTCTCCTTCTTGTTTGGTGTATGGCGTTGGATGCTAGTTAGAAGTCCTATGGCTGCAATGGTGAAAACGAGGTTAGTGCCGCCGTAACTGATGAAGGGAAGTGGCAGGCCGGAGTTTGGCAAAAGTGAGGTAACCACCATCATGTTCAGAGCTGCAGGCCAGAAGATGGTGCATACTAGCCCCACGGCAAGCAAACGCCCGAAGGTGTCATTCGTCTGCAGCGCCAGAACAATGCCTGAGAGCGTCAGCATCGTGAAGAGTAACAGCACACCTGCGGTGCCTACAAGCCCCCATTCTTCACCGATTTCCGCAAAGATGAAGTCCGTGTGCGCAAAGGGAAGGTTGCCGAATTTCTCGATGCCGTCTCCCAGCCCCACGCCGAATGCACCCCCTCGGGCAAAAGCCAGCATGGATATCCACTGCTGGCAGCCGGCCTCATGCTTGTAGCGCTCCGGGTCAAACCAAGCGTATATACGTTCCAAGCGGTTCGGGCTTCCGGTGGCTTGGTCAAAAAGCACAAGGAAGCCGAGAGCCACTACCAGAGCCAGTACCCATCCGCGGACACCTGCTACATACATGACGCAGAACCCGGACATGCCCAGGGCTGCAGCCGTTCCCATGTCCTTTTCCACGAGAATGAGCAGCAGAGGGATGCCGAAGATTGCGCCGGGCATCACGAAGCCCTTCCAGAAGGTGCCGGCCATCTCTCGGTGAGTGGTGTACCAGTGGGCAAGGCATATCATCAGTACGCTCTTGGCCAGCTCACTGGGCTGGAAGGTGATGATGCCAAGGTTTACCCAGCGGTTTTCACCATTGATGTTCATGCCCACAAAGGGCAGGAAGCAGAAGATGAGCAGTATAGTCAGAACCCACCAGAAAGTGCGCACCCAGTTGCGCAGAATATGGTAGTCAATCGTGCTGATAACTAGTGCTGCGACCAGCCCCAGAGCCGCGAAGCTACACTGCTTAATCACGAAGGTTTCAGGGTCCTCATCAGCCCCCACGTGAGCGCACAACCCAGTGCTTGCCACCATCATGATGCCCAGAATGAGCAGGGTGATGAAGCAAAACCAGATACAGATGATGCTGAGACGCGTAGACATGGGCCGATGCTGGAAAAGTGATTATTCGGCGATGCGAATACGATCGCCCGCGCGGATGTTGCCGGCGCGGGAAGCCGGGATGTTGTTAAGTTGCAGAAGCTTGTTCAGGGAGATTCTGTGGCGGCGGGCGATGGCGCCCAGATTTTCACCGCGGCGTATGGTGTGGTACTTAGCCTCCTCGTTAGCCGTCTCCGTGGCTTGCTGCACAGCTACTTGGCGCCCTTCGGCAGAATCCGCCGCTACGGGGATGTTCAGGTATGTGCCACTGATGATGTTGTTACCGCGAAGCTGAGGGTTAGCGGAGCGGATAGCAGCTACGCTGACATTGTACTTCTGAGAGATGCCGTAAAGGGTGTCGCCGGAGGTAACGTGGTGTTTCACGATAGTTGTTGCCGGGGTGGGGGCAGCAGCTGGGGCCGGATCAGCCACGGGGGCAGGCTCGGCTGCTACAACGGGGGCAACAATCTCCGGCTCGGTAGCGGCGACTACGGGAGCGGATTCAACGGGAGCCTGGGTGATGTGGCTGGGAGCCGCTGGCTGAGGCTGGCGTACGGGATTAGCCACGGGCCCTTCCACGGGCTGAGGCAGTACATCGTTATTCACCTGCTGCTGCACCGGCGCAGGCGGGGCAGGGGGCGGGGTAATCGTACTGGCGGCGATGGGGGCTGCCTCGCCGGATTTAATCTTGCCGCGCAGAATGACGCCACCGATGACGATGAGGTGGATGAGCAGTAGGCCGATGATGAGGCGAACTACTGTGACGCTGTTGGTGCGATCCTCCACGAGTCCGGTATCGCTGCGGTGGCGCTTGAGTTTGTTATTGATTAAAGCGCGGAAAACATGTTTATGGGTTTTCGCCCGCGCTAGGTCGGAATTACGGAAGGAAGATTGATTTTGACGCTTCATATGGGGACAGGGGATAATAAGAAGTGGGATTAGAGATTAAGAGTTTTATGCACGGCAGCGCGGAAGCATTCGCCACGCTGCACATAGCCGGTAAACTGGTCGAAGGAAGATGTGCCGGGGGAGAAGAGCACCACGTCACCCTGCTTGGCTTCCTGTGCGGCTGCCACCACGGCTTCCTGCACGGTTTCAACCTGAATGGTACGGCACACGGGGGAGAAGGTGTTCATCAGCTGGGACGCTATCTGGCCGAAGACGATGCAACAGCGAGCCTTCTCAGCCAGCATGGGGTTGATGGCGGTGTAATCCAAGCCTTTGTCCTTACCGCCGGCCAGCAGGATGATGGGGCGGGTCTGGGAGCGAACAGCGGCTTCCGTGGAATGCAGGTTCGTGCTCTTGGAGTCGTTCAGCCAGAGAATGCCGTCCATCTCCGCTACGGTTTCACAGCGGTGGCCGGGCGGGCAGAAACTGCACAGGCCGGCGGAAATCTGCTCATCACTCAGGCCTACGGCACGGCATGCCAGAGTGGCGGCCATGGCGTTCTCGGCATTATGAGCTTGCTCCAGCGCGGTGCCGCGAAGCTTGGTGCGCTGAGCGGGGCCCTCCATGATGTAGCCGTCTTTGTAGCAGAGCTGGCCGGAGTCCGCCACGGAGGAGAACTCTGCCACGCGGGGTTTTATGCCGGGGAGTTTTTCACCCACGCGTACGATGGCGAGTTGCTCCTCGCTCATGTTTTCAAAGACGCGCAGTTTAGCGTTGAAGTAGTCCTCCACCTTCGTGTAGCGGTCCATGTGATCCGGGGCGAAGTTCAGCCAAATGGCTACCTCCGGGCGGAAATCAATGATGGTCTCCATTTGGAAGGATGATACCTCCAGCACGGCGAATTCAGGTTGCTCGGGGAGCAGAGCCAGCTCGCAGAGGGGATAGCCATAGTTACCGCATGCTTTAGCTGTGCGGCCGGCCTGCAGCAGTACGTGTTCGAGCAGGGCTGTGGTGGTGGTCTTGCCGTTGGTGCCGGTGATGGCGATGATGCGGCCTGTGTAGAAATGATAGCCCAGTTCAATTTCACCGATAATGGGTGCACCGGCGCAGGTGAAGGCCAATGTCCACGGAATATCAGCCTCAATACCCGGAGAGAGTACCACGATTTCAGCTGCAAAGGCTTGCGCTTCCTGTTCGCCGGCGCCTGCTACGAAGCGGATGGCGGCATCAGCGCAGGTGGCTTTCGGGTTGCTGTCGAATATGCACACTTCACCGGCACCTTTGGCAAGTGCCAGACGAGCGGCGGCTACGCCACTGCGGCCGCAACCGAGAACTGCTACTTTTTTACCGGAGAGATTCATGGCCATGGGGGGTGGGGATTCTACTATATTTTAGTGATACAGGCAAGAGAAAAATAGCCCCAAACCGACGAATGCCAGAATGCCTGCCACAATCCAGAAGCGGATGCATACCTGTGTTTCGCTCAGGCCGGCTTTCTCAAAATGGTGGTGAATGGGTGCCATGCGGAAGAAGCGGCGGCCCTCGCCGTATTTGCGGCGAGTGTACTTAAACCATGCTACCTGAATCATCACGGAAAGTGCTTCCGCTACGAACACACCGCCGATGATAACCAACAGCAGCTCACTGCAGGTACACACTGCGATGGTGCCCAGCGCGCCGCCGAGGGAAAGGGAACCGGTATCACCCATGAAGACACGGGCCGGATTGCAGTTGAACCACAGGAAGCCGGCACAGGCGGAGACAATAGTCAGCGCGAACAAGCTGAGGTCACCGGCAATGTGTGCGAAGGTGATGGCGGCGATAATCATACAGCCGCTTGCCAGGCCATCGAGGCCGTCCGTCAGGTTTACGGCGTTGGAAGTGCCGATGATGACGAGGATGGCAAGGGGAATGAAGAGCCAGCCGATGTTCAGCGGGCCGTAGAAGGGAACAAGAATGTTACATACCTGCGGGCAGGCAAAGTACAGGTAGAAGCTGCAACCGACAGCTGCTACGAATTGCAGCGCAATCTTGAACCAGCCGCTCACACCATCCGTGCTCTTCTTGGTGATTTTGGCGTAATCATCCAAGAAACCAAGGAAGGCTGTAATAGAGGTGACTATCAGGCAGCTCTGCACGCGCGGATCCGTCAGGTCACACACGAGAAGGCTGGTGAGCAGCACGAGGCCGATGAGCATGAGGCCACCCATGGTGGGAGTGCCTACCTTGCTGCTGTGCTCAGGTGCTAACACGCCCCTGCAGCTGGTGCGGATGGGCTGGCCTGCCTTCATGGCGCGAAGGATGGCGATAAGCTTCGGGCCGATAATGAGGGAGCCGACAAAGGGAATTACCAGTGCCAGAATGGCCAAGATAATCGGGTTAGTGTCAAAGAGTTCGAGCATAACTTATTTGGTGGGGTTGAGAGTGGGGAAAAGTTCGTACATGGTGCGCTCCATGCCGGCGGAGCGTGAGCCTTTGAAGAGTATGGCGTCTCCCGGCTCTATCATGCGGCGCAAGGCGGTGGCGGCTTCATCCGGCGTGCTGACGAGCATGGCCGGGATGCTTTCAGCGGCAGCTTCACAAAGTGCAAGTGTCTCTGCGCATTCCGGGCCTACAACAACGACTGCTGTGTATCCCAGCCCGGCGGCGCACATGCCCACCTCGGCGTGAGCGGCTATACCGCCTTCGCCCAGCTCGCCCATTTTGCCGAGCACGGCGAAGCAGCGCTTGGGGCCGCGCAGGGAGGCTACTGTGTGAAGGGCGGCTTTCATGCTTTCCGGGTTGGCATTATAGGTGTCGTCCACCACGGTGAAGCCATCCACTTCTTTGCATCCCAAGCGGCCCTTTGTGAGGGCGGCTGCTGAGAGGCCGTCCGCTATCTGCTGCAGAGTGCAGCCGAGTTTCCAGCCGGCGGCTGCAGCCAGCAGGCTGTTGCTTACCATGTGGGCTCCGGGCACGGGCAGGTTGACGCGTATCTCGCCCACACCTTCGATGTGCAGGTCATAGCTGCTGCCTGTGGCGGTTGAGCGCACATTAAGTGCACGTACGAGGCTGTCGCACCCGCCTGTGGGCAGGGGCGTGGCCTTCGTGCTGGCGGCGATAGTGGCTGCAAAATCATCCGTAGCCGGGTAAATCATGTAACCATCCTCAGGCAGAGCGCGGGCGACGGTGCATTTTTCCTCAGCGATGGCCTCGCGGGAGCCAAGGAATTCCATGTGAGCAGAGCCGATGGTGGTGATGATACCAATTTGCGGCTGAGTCATGCGGCAGAGCGGCGCAAGCTCGCCCGCATGGTTCATACCCATTTCCCAGATGGCGGCCTCGGTGCCTTTCTCTGCACTGAGAATGCTCAGGGGTGTGCCGATGTGGTTGTTTAGATTACCCTTAGTGGCAATGGCTTGGAAGCGCTGTGAGAGCACGGAAAGGCACATGTCCTTCGTGCTGGTCTTGCCGCTGGAGCCGGTGAGCCCCACTACGTGCAGCGGTGCCAGTCGGCCTCGCCACCACAGCGCTAGTTCCTGCAGCGCCTGCAGGGTATCCGGTACAAGTATCACTGTGCAGGCTGGGTCATATGTGCCGGAAAGGCGGCTGACGATGACAGCCGCTGCATCCGCCGAGGCGGCAGCAGCGAAGTTGTTGCCATCGAAGCGCTCACCGCTGAGGGCGAGAAAGATGCAGCCCGGTGTCACGGCGCGGCTGTCGGTGGTGAGGCCTGCGGTGATGGCACGGCTGCCCTGCGCCACGGCCTGGCCGGCGGTGGCGGAGATGAGGTCACTGATGGCAATGCTTTGCATGGTGGCGGTGAGAGGCTTTATTTTTTACCTTCGGGCTTGCGAGAGGGAACGCTGCGTCCTTCAGGATTCTTTTCTTCGTAGTATTTGGCAACGACGGCGGAATCCGAGAAGGTGATGGTTTCCGTGGCGAATTCCTGATAGTTCTCATGGCCCTTACCGGCGATGAGTACGCAGTCACCCGGGCGGGCATTTTCCAGCGCAGCACGGATGGCTTCCTCGCGGTCCGTGATGCGGTGCTGCTTTTCCTTGGGAATGCCGGGCATGATGTCATCTATAATCTTTTCCGGATCTTCAGAGCGGGGATTGTCACTGGTGACGATGCATACATCACTGTAACGAGCAGCGGCCTCACCCATGAGGGGGCGCTTGGTCGTGTCGCGATCGCCACCGCAGCCGAACACGGTGAAGACGCGGCCTTGGCGGCAGAGCTGCTTCATGGTGCGGCATACGTTTTCCACGGCGTCAGGCGTGTGGGCGTAATCCACAAAGCACTGCACATTGTTCACGCTGCTCACTAGCTCCATGCGGCCCGGAACCTGCGGAGACTGAGCCAAGCAGGAGATAGCATCACGGATGTTGATGCCTGCAGCCACGGCGCCGGCGAGGGCGGCCAAGCTGTTGCTGAGGTTGAACTCACCGATGAGGGGAGTGCGTACAAGGTAGGTCTTCTTCTGATAGTGCAGCTCATACTGACTGCCCTTCAGGGAGATGATGCGGGGCTCGGCACGGAAGTCTGCCTCAGCTGTGGTGCCGAAGGTGCGCACGCGCATGATGGGGCGCAGTTCTTCTGCTAAGCGGCGGCCGTATTCATCATCCACATTAATGACGGCTGTAGCCTTGGGGGCACCGAAGGCTGCCATATCCGTGAAGAGTTTTTTCTTGCACTGGTAGTACTCCTCCATGGAGCCGTGATAATCCAGGTGGTCCTGAGTGAGATTCGTGAAGATGCCCACGCGGAATTCACAACCGGCGGTGCGGTACTGGTGCAGGGCGTGGGAGGATACCTCCATGGCGCAGGCGCGGCAGCCGTTCTGTACCATATCTGCCAGCTTGCTTTGGAGCTCAGCGCAACCGGGGGTGGTATTATGGGACGGCTCGCGGCGGGCGCCGTCATCATACAGGATGGTGCCGATGAGGCCGGCCTTCTGCCAAGTGGCGCGGAAGATGGCGTTGGCGAGGTAGCTGATGGTGGTTTTGCCGTTTGTGCCGGTGACACCGAGCAGCACAAGCTGCTGGGAGGGTAAATCATTCCATGCACTCATGAGAAGTCCATCCGCCAGATGGCTGTTTTCTACCTGAACCCAGCAGATACCGGCTTGTTCCGCTGCGGTAGGGCAGGGCGTTTCCGCTACAATAGCCACAGCTCCGGCCTGAATGGCTGCGTCTATAGCGCTGTGACCGTCAAACTTTGTGCCCTTCACGGCCACAAAGCAGCAGCCCGGTACAACGCGGCGGCTGTCATCTGTGAGCAGGGTGAGCGGCTTGCGCAGCTTGCCTGTCACCACAGCTCCGGGGAGCACTGAGAAGAGTTGTTTCTTATTCATATCTGTATGTGCTGGGTTTAAAATTACTGTTCTCTGCTATTGTTTCCGGCGGCCTGTTCTTCCAGATATTTCTCGTAGGCTTCCGGATCACTCGGTTGAAGATTAAGTACCTTGATGAAGCGCTCGGCTGCTGCCCGGAAAATCGGTGCTGCCACGGTGCCACCACCTGCGCCGCAATCGCGGGGGTGCGGCTCGTCTATCACCGTCATTACCACGAGGCGGGGATTATCGATGGGCAGGATGCCCGCGAAGGATACGGTGTACAAGCCCTCGTAGTAACCGCCACCGGGGCGGTTCTTTTTAGCTGTGCCGGTTTTGCCGCCGATGCGGAAGCCGGGAATGGCTGCTCTGGTGGCGGTGCCACGGCCGGCGGGGCCGCTCTTTTCCGTGACGGTTTCAAGTGCCCCTCGGATAGCTCTTGCCGTGCTGGGAGACATGACTCGGCAAACTTCCTGCGGGGGGCAGGGGTCATACACGGAGCCATCTGCCGCGATGATGCTGTCAATGAGTCGGGGGCGCATGCGTATGCCATCATTAGCGATGGTGGCGTACACCATAGCCATGTGCAGCGGCGAGACGGATACGGAGTAACCGTATGCGATACGTGAGAAATTCACTAGGTGGTTACCATTGGCCAGCTTACAAGCACCGCCACTGGGCAGATCCACTCCGCTGCTCTCCGTCAGGCCGAAGCGCTGCACATACTCGTGGTAATTGCTCCACTTACATGCAATGGCGATACGGGCCGCACCCGGATTACTGGATTTCTTCAGGGTCTGCCCCACGGTGAGAACGCCGTAGTTATATGGGTTGTCAGTCACGGGGCGGCTGTTAGCAATGGGGAGGGGGTGGCAGCTCACGGGGGTGTTAATGCCCATGATTCTGTTATCCACAGCGGTTGTAACGGCCACCACCTTGAAGGTGGAACCGGGTTCATAGCGGGTCTGGCAGGCGAAATTGAAGTCACCGGTGACGACGGCGCCATCATCATCACGCACAGAACCACGCGTGAAAGTGCCTTCGTGCGTGATGAGGTTTTTGGTGTTAAGGTTGATGGCAGGGCGGCTCACCATGGCCAGAATATCACCGGTGCGGGGATCCACCACAATCATGCAGCCTCTGCGGGCGCGGTAGTGTCTCATGCCGCGGTCCAGCTCCTGTTCGCAGATGGCCTGCAGGCGCATATCAATGGTGAGCCTGAGGTTCAGTCCGTGTTTGGGGGGCAGGTAGCGGTCATCCTCATTCGGCAGCACTTGGCCGCGGGCGTTGTGGCGGTATTCTCTCAGGCCGTCCGTGCCGGCAAGGTAGCTGTTGAAGATGCCTTCCACGCCGCAGGTGCCTTCATTGCGCCCATCCACATAGCCGAGCACATGGCTGAGCATTTCAGGCATCACATAGCTGCGGCGCAGCTCCGTTTTTATTTGAACACCGCGCACGTGAGCACTCCGGAGTGCCTCGCGTATCTGATCAGCGGTTTCCACGGGGAGCCCTCGTGCCAGAAGGATTTCCATGCGGTAGCGGCGGCGTTCCTCGGAGCCGTTGGCCTCAGCTTCTCGGTTGAAGGCATCCACCTCAGGCTGGGCGATGAGGTTAATGATATCCTCCCGCGTGGTGTAGTGCACGCGTTCCTCGTACTTAGCGGGGATGGTAATGGTTCTGCCCCGGCGGGTGATGATGCGCTCCGGCTCAATCTCCACACGTTCCTTAATTTCTATATGGCGGAGGAAGGGATGAATGATTTCCGCTATAAGTTCATCATGCGCGCGGAAGAGTTCGGCCACCTTTACGGGGTCATAGTTTTGTATGCGAGCGGAGCGGTTGGGATCCGCCATGATTTCGCGGCGGCGTGCGGCGCGCTCTTCGAGGGTGAGTTCCTCCTCCACGGACTCGAGGAGCTTGGCTCGTGCACGGCTGAATAATCTGCGGCGTACTGCGGGATCCGTTGTGTTTTTCCAATCTTCGCTGTTGCTGACTTGGTTGTAGGCGAGGCCATCTACTACGAGTGTGACTTCGCGGAGGTGATAGCGGTCACCGATAAGCTCGGCTGATTGGAGATTGTTCGTGAGGATTTCCTCATTGCGATCCATGATGATACCGCGCTCGGCAGGTATCGTTTCTCGCTCGATAAGCTGCTCTCTGGCAATGTTGCCGCGCTTCTGACTATCGATTACCTGCAGTTCTACCAGCCGGAAAGCCACAGTGATGGAGATGCCCATCACAGCGGTGCAGAGCCATAGACAGCGTCCGGCAAATGGTATTTTGGTTTTCATGCTTAAGTAATCTTGGAGCAGTGCGGCTTAACGGCTGGCTGTAGCGGCGGTGCGGTTAAAATCTCGCTCGCTGCGGGCAAGCTCAATCTGATTACGAGAAATCTCGCGCAGAGGGGAGTTCTCTGCTTGCAGGCGGCTTCTCATGGCCCATCGGTTCGTCTGCGCGTTGATTTTGGCACGATAATGGTTGGCGCTCATGCGGCATACGGAGATTCTGCGCTGCAGCTTGTCAATCTCTGTCTTAACGGCAACCTGCTCATTCTTAAAGTAAGCATAGGTTACGCCGCAACCGGCGGTGACAACGGCGAATACCACCATCCACAGAAGGAAGGCGATACTGATGCGGCCGGCGAAGCGGGAGGAAGGGGTGTGGTTCTGAGACATGTGCGTGTGGAGAAGTGGAAAGGATTCAGAGCTTTTCGATGACTCGCAGCTTGGCGCTGCGGGAACGCGGATTGGCGGTGAGCTCAGCTTCCGCCGGGGTAAGGGGTTTGCGGTATACCTGACGGGCAGCATATGCCGGGTTCGGGCGAGGGGCCGGCCATTCCGGGCGGTCTATCTCGGGCTTGCAGACGTGTTCGAAATAGCGCTTTACGGCGCGGTCCTCGAGGCTGTGGAAGGTAATCACGGCAAAGCGGCCTCCGCTCTTCAGAAGGCTCAGGCCACTCTGCAGCAGCTCATCCAGTGCTCCGAGCTCGTCATTCACGGCTATGCGCAGTGCTTGGAAGCTTCGGGTGGCAGGGTGCTGCTTGCCCTTGCGCGGCAGTACTGCGGCGATGATGGATGCCAGCTGCGTGGTGGTGGTGATGGGGGCCTTAGCACGCTCCTGAACGATGCGGCGTGCAATGGCGCGGCTGGCGCGCTCCTCTCCGTACTGCCAGAGAATGTCGGCGATTTCTGCCTCCGGGGCAGTGTTTACGATGTCGGCCGCGCTGCGGGGGGCTGAGGGGTTCATGCGCATGTCCAGCGGCCCTTCATGCAGGAAGGAGAAGCCACGCTCTGCGCAGTCCACCTGAGGGGAGGATATGCCGATGTCTGCCAGCAGTCCATCCACCTGTTGCACACCGCGCTTGCGGAGCATTTCCACGGCGTTGCGGAAGTTGCCGGCAATGACGTGCAGACGGTCTCCGTATGCGGCCAAGCGAGCCTTTGCCGCGGCACGGGCTGCGGGGTCTTGGTCAATGCCCCATACTTCGGCCCCGGCCTGAAGAAGACGCTCTGTGTGGCCGCCGCCGCCCAGAGTGGCATCCACCAGCACCTTGCCTTCAGCTGGCTGAAGCGCCTCCACGGCTTCGTTCAGCAGCACGGTTACGTGGTGGAAATCACCGGAAGTGTACTCGGGTGTATCAGCCTCCTCTTCGCTGCAGCGGCAGGCTTCCTGCCATGCTGCACCTTCTGCGGCGCTCATGGCCTGTACGATGGGGGTGCTGCACCATTCCATGCCGGGGGTGGCTTCCTGCCAGCGGGTCTGGGCGGAAGCCATGTCGTCATCACCCTGAAGCTCCATCAGCACTTCGGCACTGGCTGTGCCGAGTCGGTACGCCAGCACGGCGGAGTCCGCCTTCAACGCCTGTGCCAGCGCCTCTGCGCGCGCGAAAGAAAAAGCTGCGCGGGGTGTCTGTGTGAGCGGAAGCTCTATTTTCTTGACGGTAAGTGAGTAAAGTTCTTTTTCGAGCTGGCCGAGAAGACCTCGGGAACCCTTGATGCCGGCGTCCCTCATGCGCGCGAGTAGCTCGCGACGCTGTGCCGCCCAGTCCTCCAGCTGGTTTTCCGGCAGTGCACATTTCTCCCACATAAGCACCCGGTAACAGGTGCCCATTGGGGGGTGAGCTGCTGCAGAAGTTATGGATTCGGACGGTGTCATCAGAGCATGCGGAATTTCTTGTTGAGCG
The DNA here is from genome assembly GCA_017517385.1 of Akkermansia sp. Taxonomy (GTDB): domain Bacteria; phylum Verrucomicrobiota; class Verrucomicrobiia; order Verrucomicrobiales; family Akkermansiaceae; genus Akkermansia. The sequence goes on along the minus strand of JAFWZG010000034.1, from coordinate 28,697 downwards.
GATTTTCTTTGTTCGGTTTCGGAGCGTTTTCGGCGGTGAAGTCTTCAGTGTTCCAGATTTCGAAGTGAGCTGTGCGGCCTACCAGCTGAGCGTATTCCGCCAAGCGGAGGCGGTCTCTCTGCTGCTTGGGAATGAGCAGTTTGCCTTGGGTGTTTACCTCGGCCACAAAGCTGTTTCCCGCTATGCTGCCGATGTATTCATCCACGTCTCCCAGCTCATGGCCGTCTGCCAGTGCGCGTTCGCGTATCTCACTGAGCTTCTGTGCAAAGCTTTCGTGTGTGAAACACTTTAGTATGTTGTACTCGTGGTATGTGCTTGCCAGCATGACCACTTCCTGCCCGAACACTACACGCCAGCCGGCCGGAATCGCCACTCTATTCTTGGGATCCAGCTTGTGGGCATAATTGCCCATAAACATGACTTTGGGTGCAGATTCGAACATCTTCGTACACTTACCTCTACACCTAGTACACTCTAATACACCTAAAAAGTCAATCCAAATTTTTCAAAATACAGAAAAAAGTGTGTTCACTGACCTAATTTTTACAGCTGAGGGAAGTGTGGGAATGCACGTGAGAAAAAATGAGAGAAAGGGTATGAAAAGAAAGGTTGCAAGTGGGTGAAAAATAGGTTAGAATATCGCTGCTATGCTCAGGATGAAGCTATTTTACGCATTATTTCTTATGCCTTTGGTAATGATACCTGCATCAGAGGCTCAGGGAGTAGCGGCACAGGAAGCCGTGGTAGAGGTAGGTGGGGATGACCAGGAAGAGGTGGTTGAGACTGTACATCTGGGTGGCGAGGAGCTTAACGATGGCATGGGGGAAGGTGTGGGCCCCGCAGGGGAGTATGAACAGACAGTTGCGCCGGATTCACCTGTGCATGTGGATACCGGTAATGAAGCTGTCGGGACTCCGGATATTCCGGCCCCCGGTATTCGCCCTGTACCGGATTCCGGGAACAATGTAGCGGAGCATGACCCCTCTCGTGTGGCATACGCGCGCACGCGCCGCAATGCGCGTACGATGTCTCTTACGGTACCCGGTCCCCGCGGGTTGATTACAGATCGCAACGGTGAGGTGCTGGCTTGCTCGGAGGTGGCATATCAGCCCACAATTAATTTTGGACAGCTGGAGCAGGATGACGATGCTACGGTGCTGGCGTTGGCTCGCAAGGTGATGGCTGAGTATGAGGCCGCGGGCTTCCGCATTGGCGAGCGAACAGATGAGCAGCTGCTGGAGCATTACCGCCACCGCCGCTGGATGCCCCTGAGCGTTGGCCCTGTGGTTCGGGCTAGTGCCGTGGCCCCCCTCAGAGAAAAAGCTGAGCAGATTGAACATGGCTGGCTGATGCCTCTTTACATCCGCCTTTATCCGCAGGGGGAAACGGCCGGGCACATTCTGGGCTATACCGGTGTACAGGCTAAGCTGCCCACCGGTCCTATTAATCATAATGACCCTATTTTCGAACGTCAGGAGGGCCGCTCCGGCTTAGAGCTGCAGTTCAATCAGCAGCTTATCGGACGCCCCGGGTTGTGGCGCCTCATGTTTGATGAGACCGGGCGGAAGATTCTGGATGAGCACCAGGTGAAACCCCGCCCGGGTGGTACTTTGGTAACCACGCTGAACTTAGAGTGGCAGCGCGCGGCAGAGGAATCGCTCCGTCGCAATACCTTGGGGCGTGGCGCTTTCGTGATGGTGGATGTGCATACCGGTGAGGTGGTGGTCATGGCTTCTGTGCCGAATTTTGACCCGAACACCTTTATTCCCTCTATCTCTCAGGCTGATTATGATGCCCTGAGAAACGATGATAATAATCCTCTTGTTTCCCGAGCTTTTGCCGGTGTGTATCCGCCTGCTTCCACTTTTAAGACGATTACGGTGGCTGCTGCTCTTCACTATGGCATCATTCGGGAGGATACTTACGTCAATTGCCCGTACAGTATCAGAATCGGTGGCCATACGTTCAAGAATCACAGCCATTTTTCCGGTAATATTAACTGTATCACGGCGCTTTCCGTTTCTAATAACCCCTTCATGTATCAGGTGGCGGCCACTCGTGAGCCCCGCATTGGTGCGGAGCGCCTTTGTGAGTTTGCCCGTCGCTTTGGGTATGGTGCCACCACTGGGTTGCCTATTGCGGACAAGGCGGGTAATGTGCCTGATGAGTCCTGGATGTTCCGCAACTATTCGCGTGGTTTCATGCAGGGTGATGCTGCGAATATATCCATCGGTCAGGGGCCGCTGCTGGCCACTCCGCTGCAGGTGGCTCATGCCATGGCCGGTATAGCGAACGGAAATTATCTGCCCAAGCTCCATCTGGTGCGCCAGATGCTGGATGTGGATGGCAATGTGGTGTATCAGTTCAATCCCACGGTGGAGAATAACCTGAGGGATTTGTCTGATTCTCTCGCCGTGGTGCGCCGTGGTATGCGCGCGGTGGTGTACAATGGCTCCGGTCGCCGTGCTGCTCTCAGTTATGTGGATAATGCCGGTAAGACCGGTACGGCTCAGTGGGGGCGCCCCTCGGATGATTGCCGTCTGGCTTGGTTTGCCGGGTTCCTGCCGGCGGATAATCCGCGCTATGCTTATGCTGCGTTGTATGAGGGTAAACCGCACCAGCGCATTTCCGGTGGCCGTATGGCTGCCGCTATCGTGAAGAGTTTCTTTGAGTCTATCCGCCCGAGCATGGAGCAGGCTCTGCGTGCTCCCGGGCGTGCTTTGGAAACGGGTGAAGCAGAGATGACTGACGAGGAACGCGCCGCCGCTGAGGAAGAAGCCGCCATGAATGCTCAGCGTGAGGCGGAGGCGGCTCGCAGACGTCAGGAAACGCAGCGCCGCCACCGCCAGAGCGGTTGGGATGATGGGCGCTCCCGCCATTGATTAAACTGTGTATTGCAGCTTAATGTGAGTTTTTTTCCGGCCGCCTTGAGCGGCCGTTTTTTTGCGGAGCTGTTATAGGAATTCTCGCGGCGCGGCGGCGGGTATGGCATACATGAAGCGTGCGCCGTAATATTTGGAGGTGACGCGGGAATCCAGCAGGGTGATGATACCATGGTCCGTCTTGCTGCGGATGAGGCGGCCGATACCCTGGCGAAACTTCAACAGGGCTTCCGGCAGGGAGTAGTCACGGAAGGCATTGCCACCGCGGGCGGTGATGTCCTCCATGCGAGCCTCTGTCAGCGGGTTGGAGGGGGATTCAAAGGGTATTTTAGTGACGATGACGTTGGAGAGCGCTTCTCCGGGAACATCCACGCCTGTCCAGAAGCTATCCGTACCCAGTAGTACGCTGCCGATGTTCTGTTTGAAGTCCCTCAGCATGCGGGAGCGGTCCTGGCCGTCTCCTTGCACAAGCAGAGGCCAGCCGCGTTCTGTGCAGTATGGGCGGAGCAGCCCGGCCATGCGGCGCATGAGGTTGTAACTGGTGAAGAGCACGAAGGCGCGCCCGTCACTTTCTTCCAGTGCGCGGGTAATCCAGTCAAAGAGGGCAGGGGTGTATGCCTCATCCTCACTAGCGGGTGGGGGCGGTGGCATGCTGCGCGCTACTATGACTCTCATTTGCTCTGCGAAGTTGAAGGGGCTGCCTATCTGGAGAGTCTCAGCGCTTTCTGCGCCCACACGGCCTGCAAAGTAGCCCATGCCGTGCTCACCGGTGGAGAGGGTGGCGCTGGTGCAAATGCAGGTGTTACCCGTCTCAAAGAGTTTTTCTCGCAGTAAGTCGGAGACGTTAATGAGCGCGGAGCGTAGTGTAGTGAACTGGCGCTCTTGGCCGCCGGTTTCCGCCCAGTACACGGCGGAGTCTGCATTCGTGAGCTGCACAAGCTCAGCAGCCGCAGCCCGGTAGGCGCACAGGCGTGCCTGTATATCTTGGAGTTCTGCTCGCGTGAGGTCATTTTCTTGCACGGCAGCCATCTCTTTAATCTCGTTTTCGAGAGTGATGAGGGAGGGTGAGAGGATATCCTCCGTCCATTCCGGCTGGCGCAGGCGTACGGTGCCTTGGTGCTCATCCACCCGGCAGTCCAAGCGTGCGCAGCGGAAGAACTCATCCGTGGCGGTTTGGGCATCCTCGATGTACTGGATGAGTTTCGGGGTGGCGAGTTGGCGCAGACGGCCTTTGCGAGTGTGGGGGTTATAGAGGCGCAGGAGGTCGTACTTCAGCTCAGCTTCCGGCAGGCTGGTGCCGAATTGGTGCGCGGCTACAGTTTCGATAGTGTGGGCCTCATCCAGAATGACAAAATCATTGGGAAAGATGAAGCTGGGCACCATTTCTTCATCATCCAGCAGCGGCGTTTCCTGCCGGAGTTCATCTGCTAGGGAGAGCAAACCAAAGAAGAGAGTGTGATTCAGTACAACGACTTCTGCTTCATCCACCCTCCTGCGTGCTGCTTGGTACGGGCATTCCGGCCCGCAGTTGCGCGGTGTGCAGACGTGGTTTTCGCTGCACACCTGAGCCCATACTTTGGGGGAGATGTCCAGCTCTTGTGGCAAATCTGCAAGGGAGCCTTCCCCGCAGTCACGAGACCAAGCGAGCAAATCATGCAGCTGTTTGGTCTCAGCTTGGTTGAAGAGATCCGTAGCTTGCTCGAGAGCGCGTTTCAGGCGTGTGCGGCAAAGGTAGTTGGCGCGTCCTTTCAGTAGTGCTGCACGGAACTGAAGCCCAAGGGCTTTTGCCACGGTGGGGATATCCTTGTGAAAGAGTTGCTCCTGCAGGTTAATGGTGTGGGTGGAGATGACGGCCTTTCTTCCGAGCTCCAGCGCATGGCGGATGGACGGTATGAGGTAGGCAAGGGATTTGCCTACGCCGGTGCCGGCCTCTGCCAGCAGGGCCCCTCGGTTTTCAAGAGCAGCAGCCACGGCTGTGGCCATGAGCTGCTGCTGTGGGCGGTACTCAAAGCCACGCCCACCGGAGAGTATGCCGGTGGCAGAAAAATCCTGCTCGGTCTGTTCTGTGAGCCAACCCACGGGGCGGTGCTGAAGTTATTGCAGCGGGCGTTCGCCGGTATCAGGCCTGGCGATGTTCAGCGGCAGGGTGGGGAAGTAGGAACGCAGGGTGTTGACGTCCGTGTTGCCATCGATAAAGTACCAGCGGTTGATAACGGTGCCGCGGTAGTTGCGGTTGTTTACCGTCTGGACGACTTCGTCTCGCACAGCATATATGAAATCCTTACGCTCAATGCGCATGCGGCGCCCGCTTTCTGTCGGTACGCTGTACCAGAGCGTGGTGGGAAGCACTACCAAGCGGCTGCGACCACCCTCCCAGCTGATGTTTTCAGCGCTCGTCAGGCGTGCACCATCTGCTCTTACAGCACGTGTGGCCGTGGAGGAGTGGGGTAAAACGTATTCAGCCACAGGGGTGCCAACGGCGTAACGCTCTACTTGGAAGCCTGCCTGTTTCAGGCGAAGGCCCATGCGTACATAGTGATCCCGCAGAGCACGGATATTGCGCTCCATGCGGCGGCGGGCTACTTCAGAGCTTTCTCGCGCTGCTCCCACACCCATGATTCGGGCAGCGTTATCACTCTCACTGCCGGGGGTGCGCCCTGCTAGGCGGTCTGCCAGTGTCCACTTCAGCAGCGGGTACATGGAATCCACTGCCCAGCCCATATCACAGTTCATGATAGCACCGCGGTAGGAATTTGCCTCAGCCTGCGCTTCCCGAGCGGCGTCGCTGATACGGGCTGCCTCAGCTGTCATCACGCACACGGCGGCTGTCAGTAGAGTATAAATCGTTTTCATGCCTTGCATCCTATCATGCACAGCTCTCTCTTACAAGCTCAAAGTATACCGTTGACACGCTCTTTATCGGATACGAAAAAAAGCGATTCCTTTTCAGGAATCGCTTTTTGCAAGGGACGAAGCGGACGGGGCTCGAACCCGCGACCTCAGCCGTGACAGGGCTGCGCTCTAACCAAACTGAGCTACCGCTCCTTGCCTTTGGTTGCTCCCTCCTTTCGGCGGGGTGCGAGGGCATTATACATGAACTTGCGATGCATTGCAAGCTTTTTTTGCAGAAAATGCAAAAAAAGTGATTTTTTTGTGCCAAGGGCGGCCCAAAATTGCGATTTTGGGGTGTTTGATGGGGAGTATTACTTTTGGGTGGAGGGCGAGCCTCTGCTTATACAGACCAGAGAAAAGCTTGTATTGTCGCGTACGCATGTGTATAATGAACGCAGAAGGTAACGGATATGAAGTTTTACATAGTAACTCCTACTTATAATTCCCTTTCGTGGGTACAGAGGTGTATGCTTTCCGTGGCTGACCAAGTTGAGGAAGGCGTGGAGGTGCATCATCATGTTCAGGATGGTGGCTCCTCTGATGAAACCGTCGAGTATCTGAAGAGTTGGCAGGCTGAGCATGATGGCGTGGCTGGTTACACTTTTACTTGGGAAAGTACTAAAGATGCCGGCATGTATGATGCGATTAATAAGGCCTGGGAAAAAATGCCTGAGGACGCGGATGTGACAGCCCATCTTAATTCTGATGAACAGTATTTGCCTCACGCTCTCAGAGGCGTGGCTGATGGGTTTGCTCTTCACAAGGGCGCGCATATTCTGCTGAGTTCGTATTTTGTGCTGGATATGAACTCTCGCTATATTTGCCACAGGCGTCCCATTATGCCCTATAACTGGATAAGCCAGACCGTGTGTGAGATTGTTACCTGTGCGGCGTTTCATAGTGTGCCGGAGTTCCGGGCGCATGGTAAGCGCTTTGATACACAGTGGAAAATTATTGGGGATTTGGTTCATTATCGTGATATTTTAGCAACTTGTCCCCGTATAGCCGTGATGCCCAAACTTTTCACCTCATCATTCACTGTAACCGGTAATAATTTGGGCTGGTCAAAGGCAGTGGAAGAAGAAAGCCGCCGCAGCCGGACTACGGTGCCCGGTTATGCGCGGAAGCTTAGCAATCTTGCGGGCTTTGTGGCGAATGTTAAGCGCCGTTCGTGTGACCTCTGGTATGCTGCTCCGCGTGAGTATTCTGTTTATATGCTGGATAGCAGCGTGCGTGAATCCCGTACTATTAAGCGCCCTACGAGCCACTGGGGGTGCCGGGAGGAAGGTGAAGTATGAGGCGAACCGAATATGTGAGCATTATGAAGAAGAAAAAAATATTGTTTATCATGCAATTGCCGCCACCTGTGCATGGCTCCAGCTTGGCAAGTGACATGATTCGAAAGAACTCGCTTATCAATGATGAGTTTTCGTGCCGCTATGTCAACCTGTCCGCCTCGCGTCGTGCGGACGAGGTGACTAATTACTCTCCGCTTCGGGTAGTAACGAAGCTCGGCCGATTTTTTTCTTCGCTGGGTAGCACGCTGTTGAATTTGATAGTGTTTAGGCCTGACGTGTGTTATATCACGCTGACGTGCCATGGTATACCTTTTTTGAAGGATGCTCCGTTTGTGTTACTAAGTAAGATGTTTGGCTGCCGCATTGTCCTGCATCAGCATAACAAGGGTGCGTCCGGTTGTGTAGGACGTTTTCCTTACAATTGGCTTATGCCTATGGTTTACCGGAATGTCACGGTTATTCTGCTATCTGAACGTCTATATGAGGATGTTTCGGCCGTAGTGAAGAAGGAGCAGGTGGTAATTTGTCCTAATGGTATTTGAAAGGTATGTTTGAGTTTTTGTTTCTGGGAAACCTGATGATGGAAAAGGGCGTGCTGGTGCTGTTGGAGGCCTGTGCCGAACTTCGGCGCCGTGAGGCCGATTTTGTGTGTCACTTTGTTGGGGCCGCTAGTAAGGATATTAGCATGGCTCAGATGGAGGAGTATGTGGTAGAACGGCAGTTGCAGAATGTCGTGCGTGTTCACGGTCCTCTTTATGGTGAGGATAAAGAGAACATGCTGCAGCAGGTCGGTGCTCTGGTGTTTCCTACTTTCTACCACAATGAGTGCTTTCCCTTTGTGATTTTGGAGGCCATGAAAGCAGGTTTGCCTGTTATCTCTACAGAGGAGGGGGCTATACCAGATATGGTGTCGGAAGCTAAAAACGGTTGGCTTGTGGAAAGGTGTAATGCAGAGGCTTTGGCTGACGCTATGCAGAAGTTCGTCGCAGAGCCGGCTCTTGCTACTCAGATGGGAAATTGTGGCAGAGAGCTTTATGCGGAAAAGTTTACACAAGAAACCTTTGCTGGGAATATTTGCGCTATCTTGCGCAGCGTTTGAAAAATCTCTACGATTTCAAGGAACAGAAAAGCCGCTCTTTGCAGAGCGGCTTTTCTGTTAAAAGCTTGGTTAGCCGGTAAATTATGCCTCGGTAGTGGCGGGAGCTTCCTCCTCTACCTTCTCGCCCTTCACTACGAGCACCACCTTTACGTTGGCGGTTACCTGAGCGTGAAGCTTGGCGGCCACCTCGTAGGTGCCGGACTTCTTGAGGGGCTTCTCGAGCTCGATGCTGTGGCGATCGATTTCGATACCCAGAGCAGCCAGACCATCGGTGATCTGCTGGTTGGTGATGGCGCCGAACACCTTGCCATTCTCGCCGGCCTCGAGGGTGAGGTTCACCGTGACGGCAGCAATCTTGGCAGCAATCTCCTGGAAGTTGGCCAGCTCGGCGGCCTCGCGCTCAGCGCGCTTCTTCTGGAGCATGTTGATGAAACGCTGGTTGGCGGGAGTTGCCTCGAACGCAAGGCCCTGAGGAATCAGGTAGTTGCGGCCGTAACCAGCCTTCACGGTAACGAGGTCGGCTTCACAGCCCAGACCATCGATCTTCGTAGCGAGAATAACTTTCATGTTAGCCATAACTCAGTAATTTTGGTTTGGTGAGCGGCTTTTCTACACGATTTTGGCCTGATTGTCAAGAATTTATTTTATCATTTTCCGGTTTTTCGGGGCGGAGGCGGCGCACGAGTACCCAAGCGGCCTTGTCGCCATCCGGGCAAAGGGTGCTCACGTATTCCCAACCTTCCGGAATTCCCAGAAGCGCTTCACATTGCACCATGCCCAAGTCTTCCTGCCCGCGCACAATGTCACTGCGGAATAAATCTTCTGCGTTCACCTTAATACTGGCGTATTCGTATTCTGCCGGTGGCTTGGGTTTCTCAATCTGATTGAACTGTACCAGCACTACCGCTGCGATGAAGGCAAGAATGATGCAGCTGATGGCCTGTATGATACTTCCTGCCGGCGGTGCCACTGCCTCGGGTTCTCCATCATCAGGTATCACTTCCTCATCATCTTGACGTTTTTTGTTTGCAGATGACTTCATCTTTATCTGCATCAGAACACTGCGGATGGGAAGCCAGGTCTCGGAATTTTCCCTGCGTACTTTCACATGATCTCCAAGTGCTCCGTTTACGTAATCGGTAACCAGCTCATCTTCGGTTAATGGGCCATCCGTAATCTCACCATCAGTATAATAAAATCGCATATTCTTAATACTAAAACTCTGTGAGTTACCTGTCAAGTTAAAACTCCTGTATTCTATATTATTTTATGGCATATTTTTGTGTGTGCTGAAAATATGCATGCCATTTACCATCTCATCAGGGTTGAGTTTCGGAGAATATGCAGGCAAGTAGAAAATCTTTATCTCATCTCGATGGCGAGCAGCCCACGCTCTGACTATTTTCGCATGGTGAATCCTTAGATTGTCAACTATCAAAACCACCTTTTTACTTGGACTATCATGTATTACGGCTTTTGCAAAGCGTAAAAACTTGAGTATCGTAAGTCCTCCGCTATATGCGTGGAAACAGAGGCGTCTCTGGTTATTCACGGCAGATATCATACTAACTCGACATGATACTACTGATGTAACCTCGAGAATGGGAGTCTTGCCTTTAGGCGCATAACCTCGTTGAAAATTTTCTCGTGTGCTCACTCCGGTCTCGTCGCACCAATATATTTCTGCTTTTTCTTTTTTTGCAGCTTCGCGTATACGTGGATAATTGCGATTCAGCCACTTATTGACTTTTTCCGGCTTTTGTTCTCGCGCTCGTTTTTCCGGACGTTGAGGCGTAAAGCCATTCCTCTGCATATAGTAGCGAACTGTGCGGGCGGGCATATCTATGCCGAACTTGTATTGGATTAGCTGTTTGATGGCATTTGCATTCCAAAGGGCAAACTTGGACTTATATTGCAGAGGTGTTTTATCTACAATCATCCTAAGTAATTCTTTCTCTTGTTGTTCTGTCAAAGTTCGCCCATCGCCTTTTTTGCGCCCGTGTCGTTTTTCCTTTACAACTTTCTTCCCATTTGCTTTATATTCGCGAACCCAAACAGTAGCGGTACTGGAGGCAATGCCCAAATCTCTGGCACACTTTGCAACGTTGCCATATTTTTCATACAAGCGGAAGAATTGAAGTTTAGTTTGATGTCTTGCTTCAATCGATAGGTGTTTGAGGTTTTGTTTTTGCTGTATCGGTTCTATGTGCGGTTATTATAGCACAATTATGTTTCTTTGCTAAGTCAATAAATTGGAATATCAGGGAGCTTCCTCCCCGAAAAGGGAAATCCGGGAGCAGAACTAGCCATAATGGTTGATTCAGTTTATTTCAATGAGGGGCGCTTCATCAGACTCCTGCTCCTCATCTGCTTCATGAGTCTCATCATCTTGCTCTGATGAGGTGGTGGGGAGAGGTGTGGCGCGGAGGCGGTCACACATGATTTGCCAGCGGGTACGGATGTCATTTCCATTCAGGCAGCAGGCGTTTTCGGGCATGCCATCAGCGCGCTCGAAATCCGTGCGGCTGAGCATGATACTGAGCGGGAGTTCTGAATCCGGCGCTGCATCCGGCAGGAGGGTGGGGTCAGCGCCGGCGGCAAGCAGCATGTCCAAGCGTTTATCGTATTGCGCGGAATCCAGCTCATCACTATCAGAGATGACTAATGCCTCAGCCAGTGCCTGAAGGGGAGTTCTTTCTCCGGTGGTGTCATTCACATCCACGAGTTTTTCCCTAAGTATGCGTTCTACAAGGGGCATGCCGGCAGGGGCATCCAGTATATCGCAAAACTCATCCACACTGACCGTTTTTCCTAAATCCAGAGCTCGGAGCCAAGGCTCCGGGTCATCCCTCATTTCGAGTGGATACTTTAGTGCTGCGCGGGTTGGTTCCGGGGCTGTATTTAAATTTGCCCCTTTTTCCACAAGGAAGCGGAGTACTTGCAGCCTCTCTTCTAAGGAGGGGCTGGAGGCAGCGGGGTATATGCCGCAGAGCAGGGGCGTAAAGGGCGTTTCACACGGGGTGCCGTGGCGGGTAAGGACGGCATTCGGGTCCGCACCGTGGTTGATGAGTGCTTTCAACGCGTCGAGGTGTCCGATTTGTGCGGCAAAGATGGAGGGCTCATAATTGCTGAAGCCGTCTCCGCAGGTGACAGGGTGGCCGTTAGGTGCCGCATTGCCACTTTGAGTAATGTCGTGCAGGCGCATAAGAATGGGGTGCGCATGCTGGAGGGTTTTCAGCGCGATGGCGATTTCCAGTGCTATGCCGGGGCTGTGTTCAAGGTTCTCCCAAGCTGCTTTACGGTAGATGAGGCGTGGGAGTTCTTGGCTGATGAATGTGTTCAGCTCGGTGAGGGCTGCGCGTTCTTGCGGAGTCCAGCTTTCGTGGAAATCCGGTTCATTGTTCCACTGCCCCCACAGCCACCACGCAGCTCCGCCGATGGCTAGGAGGAGGAGAGTGAAGGTGCAGCTCATGAACCAAGCGGCGATGCGCCACCACTTGCGGCGAGGAGTTTGAGTATCTTTTGCTTTCATATCCGTTTATTGCTGTAGCATTTGGCACATGCGCTGCCAGATGGTGAGGGCGGTGTCCTGAGTGCTATCACAGTTATCACCGGTCATATCACAGCGGGCGAAGTTTTGTTTTTCCTGAAGAATATCCAGCGGAAAGCTGCGCTCGGCTCCGCTTCCTGCTTCCGGGCGTAAGCGGGGATTAGCGCCGTGCTCCAACAGGAGGGCAAGCACTTGCTCGAGTGCGGGCATTTCCGCGGCTTCTGCATCACGTATCCTTCCGGCAAGTACTTGGAGCGGAGTGGCCCGGCCGGTGTTGTCGTTGGCAAGCTCCGGGTTGCTGCTGAGTATGGCTTTGATGAGTGGCAGATGCAGCGTGCGAGTGCTAAGGGCTTTGACGAGTTCTTTCTGCGTCACATTTTTGCCATGCTCAATAGCCCAAATCCAAGGGCCGGGATTGCCGCGTGTGAGCTCTTTATTGCAGGCGCTCTCCACTTGGTCGGCATACTGGTTCAAATCTGTCCCTTCGGGAATGAGGGCATCTGCCAGCGTACGGCGTGTCTCCCAAGGGATTTGCTTTTCTGGATCGGTAAAATCGCTGCCCAGCAGGGGGATGATGACTTCTGTGCTCATGACTGCACCATGGGCTGCAAGGGCTTTCAGAGCATCCAAGTGGCCGCTCTGAGCTGCCAGAATCACGAGAGCAGCAGGTTCTCCATGGCCGCTGGTCGCCACTTTGTTGAGCTCAGAGATGAGGGGTGCCACCGTGAGCTTGGCTGTGATAGCTGTGGAGATGGTGTCGGCGAGGCCTTGGTTATTTTCATTCGGAGCGGCCTGTCTCCGCAGGTAAGCCCCGAACTCTGTAAGGGCTGCGCGTTCTTCCTGGCTCCAGCCTTCATGGTATTTAGGTTCTCCCTGCCATTGCCATCCCCATATCCACCATGAAATTCCTCCCAGCGAGAGCAATAGAAGGGTGAATACGCTGCTCATGAACCAAGCGGCGATACGCCACCATTTCCGGTGAGTGTTGGGAGCGGGACTGGCTTGCATATAAAAGAATTACGGATTGACTGCCCCCATTTAACCATATTGTTCTTCAAATGCAAGAATAAAAGTTTTTGAGCTTACGAGGGGTGAAGCTGCATCATACCTGCATGGACCCGGAAAAGATACAACAAACGGAGGATGCGGTGAAGCAGTGGCTGGCTGACAGCCGTCATCGTAAGTGCTGCAAAATGGCATTAGGCATCGCCAATGGGGTGATGCTGTTGGGGCTTACGGCCGGCATGGCTATGCTGTGCCTGCTAGAGCTGCGCAAGGCCCGCTGCGGCCACCACTGCCACGGCTCTTGTGAGCAGAAGTGAGGCATGAGAAAGCGCGCGCAGCCTTCCCGGAGGACGGGCTGCGCGCGCGTAAAAATGGGCCGCAGTGTGTACGCGTTAGTACTGTGCGCTGTGGAGCTCCAGACAGATGCGGTTCACGTGCACGCCATCTCGCACGTCCACATCCTCATATTCTTCCACGCAGGTGCAGAAGGAGTATATCTTGGCCTTAACTTCAGCGGGCATTTTGTCCAGTACGGGGCCGGTGGCGGTGGGCATGATGATTTCCATGTCCAATGTGCCGTTCTTCTCGGAGTAACGGTAGTAAAGGTTCACGTCTCCATGGCCCAGCGGGATGTGCTGGAGCATCTCCTCCGCGAGGGTCATGGCGTGCTGTACGGTTTGCTCGGAGAGGAAGTACTTGTTGCAGAACTGCTGGAATTCGGCCTCAATGGCGTACATATCGAAGTCTTCCGTACGGATGGTGTATTGGAAGTCACGGATGCGGTTGACGAACACGCGGGTGCGCTCACGCTGGGGGTTATCGAAGATTTCTTCCGGTGTGCCCTGCTCGTAGATAACGCCTTGGTCCATGTACAGCACGCGGGTGCTGACGTTGCGGGCGAAGGACATTTCGTGCGTCACGATGACCATGGTCATGCCTTGCTTGGCCAAGGTGCGGATAACGGAGAGCACCTCGCTCACCATGGTGGGGTCTAACGCGGAGGTTGGCTCGTCAAAGAGGATAATCTCCGGGTTCATGGAGAGGCAGCGGGCGATGGCTGCGCGCTGCTTCTGACCGCCGGAAAGTTCTGAGGGCATGGAACGGGCTTTCTCTTTCATGCCCACTATCTTCAGCAGTTTGAGCCCGCGCTGTGCAGCCTCTAATTTGCTCTTGCCCAGCAGTTTGATGGGGCCTATGCACACGTTCTCCAGCACGCTGAGGTGATCAAAAAGATTAAAGGACTGGAACACCATGCCCATCTTGCGGCGCAGTTTAGGGGCGTCTACCTTTTCATCGGAGAGAAGCTCCTCGCCGTCCACCACGATGCTGCCGCTAGTGGGTTCCTCCAGCAGGTTCAGGCAGCGCAGGAAGGTGCTCTTACCCGTGCCGGAAGGGCCGATGATGGAGATGACCTCACCGCGTTTGATGTCAATATTGACATCATGCAGCACGGTCAGGTTACCGAAAGTTTTCTTGAGGTTACGGATCTGAATCATGACTGTGTGGTGCGGTGAAGGTTATTTAACTTTGCGGCTCAGGCAGTCCAGCGTGAAGGTGAACAGCCAAGCAATGAGGAAGTACAGCAGTGCCACCATGAGCAGGGGGAAGAAGGGATCAAAGGTGCGGGCGCGGATAATATCCGTCATCTTGGTGAGGTCCGCGATGGCGATGTAACCCACCACGGAGGTGTTCTTAATGAGGGAGATAACCTCACCTTTGAAGACGGGGAGCACACGCTTGATGGCCTGAGGCAGCACGATGTAGTAGAATGAGTGGAATGGCGTGAAGCCCATGGCGATACCAGCTTCGCTCTGCCCACGATCAATGCTGGTGATGGCGGAGCGGAACATCTCACTCACATAGGCACCGAAGTTCAGGCTGAAGGTGATGATGGCCACATACAGGGCCTCCACTTGCGTGCCGGCAAAGGCCACATAGTACATCAGCATGAGTAGAATGAGGATGGGGGTGCCGCGCATGATGTCGATGTATAGGTAGGCTACCCACTGCCAGAAGCGGTTGCGGCTCATGCGCAGGTAGCACACGGCTGCACCCACCATCGTGCCAAACAGGGTGGAGAAGAAGGCAATGGCGAAGGTGGCCTTCAGGCCATCCCAGATGAGCATGTAGCGCTTTTCTACGATGATGTTGCGGTAGAAGCTGTCAACAATGCTGCCGAGGATACCTTCAGCTGCTTTGGTTACAGCGGAGGCCGGCGCTCCGGCGCCCTCGCGGCGCATGGCAATAACTGAGCTACTGGTGTAGTAGGGGTCGGAGAAGAGCACGCTTTCTGCTCGCTCTGAGGTGATGAGGAAACCGGAGGATGCGATATCAATCTGCCCGGCGGCCACGGCGGTGAGGAGGCCGTAGTAATCAATGTTCTTAATCTGAATCGGGCGGCCAATGTGGGCGGCGAAGCGGTAGATAAGCTCGGCGTCCATGCCTACTATTTCCTCGCCGCGCATGAAGACGATGGGCTCGGTGCAGGGCTCCATGCCCACGATAATGGGCTCACCCTCGGTGGGGATGTTCAGCTTGGGCATCTCAGCGGTGTCCGTATGGCGAATCCACTTCTCGCAGATGGCCTCCAGCTCTCCGCTTTCTTTGAGTTCGGAAAGGAACTCGTTAAACTGGCGGCAGAGTTGCTTGCCGCGCTCCGTGTGATTGAAGGCCATGCCCATGAAGTTTTTGGGAAGGGCTGGATCCACGTAAAGAAGAATATTCGGCTTTTTGCGGGCCAGCGCGTAGCAGATGACGTCATCCATGATGGCGGCATCGCAGATGCCTCTTTCCAGCGCGAGCATCATGTCCGCTTCAAAGTTGTGGCGCTGAAGTTCCAGCTCAGGGAAATGCTCCATCAGGTAGATGTCCTGCACGGTGCCCTGAGGTACACCCAGTTTGCGGCCGGTCAGGCTCTGTACAGCAATGGTGCCGAGCTGCGGGAAATCTTCCGTGGCTGTTTCTTCCGCCTCTGTGGCGGGTACTGTCTGAGGATCTACGCTGCCGTCATTCCGTGTGGCAATGATGGAACGGCTTACATAATAGGGGTCGGAGAAGAGAACGCTCTGCCCGCGCTCAGCTGTGATAAGGAACCCGGAGGAGGCAATGTTAATCTGCCCCGCGGCCACAGCAGTGAGCAGGCCGTAGTAATCAATGTTCTTAATCTGTACCGGGCGGCCGATGTGGGCGGCAAAGCGGTAGATTAGCTCGGCATCCATGCCCACAATTTCCTCACCGCGCATGAAGACGATGGGCTCGGTGCAGGGCTCCATGCCTACGATGATGGGCTCACCTTCAGTGGGGATGTTCAGCTTGGGCATTTCAGCTGTATCCGTATGGAGAATCCACTTTTCACAGATTTCTTCTAGCTCGCCGCTATCGCGCAGTACCATCAGGAACTCATTGAACTGGCGGCAGAGGGTCTTACCTTCCTCGGAGCGGTTGAATGCCATGCCCATGAAGTTCTTGGGCAGCTGGGGGTCTTCATACAGGAGGATATTCGGCTTTTTGCGGGCCAGTGCAAAGCAGATGACATCATCCATGATGGCGGCATCGCAGTTGCCCTTTTCCAGCGCAAGCATCATATCCGCTTCAAAATTGTGGCGCTGGAGTTCCAGTTCTGGGTAACGTTCCATCAGGTAGATATCCTGCACGGTACCCTGAGGTACACCTAGCGGTTTACCTGCAAGGCAACGCACGGAGATGGTGCCCACGGTGGGGACCTCTTCGTCAGTAGTAGTCACCTCAGCTTCGGCTGAGGGAGTGACCGCAGGCTGCGCTGCAGTCTCGGACTGGCCGGTGGAGGAGGTGCTTTCCGTGGCCTCTGCATGCACTGCAGGAGCCCAGAGCGCCGCCACCATGGACAGTATGGCTGCTATGAGGAGAGTGTGTTTCTTCATTGTTCACCATGCGGGGTGCACATTCCGCGCGCGGATTGTATCACAGTATAACCCTATTTGGCAAGCTGAATATCAGCTGGATGTAAAAAAATAAACGAAGACTTTTCGCCTTCTGTCATGGTTAGCAAAAGCGGCACCACTCGCAGGGAGTAATGCCGCCTGATGTGTAACAAAAATTACAGTGTTTTATCTTTAGTTTGCCGGTTGGGCAGGTACCTCACGGCCGGTGACTACGGTTTCCAGCGGGATGCGGATGAAGCCGATGCCGCGGTTGCCGTTTTTGCCGTTGTTGTGGCAGGTCTCGTAGATGATGCCCACGTGGTTGTCATCCGTGAGGGCGATGCAGGAGTAACCCATGCACTGGCGGGAATCATAGAGGTAACCCTCGTTCCAAGTGGTGCCATCATCGTGAGAGGTGCGGATGGTCATGTTGTTACGGCCGCCGCTCTTGGGGTTAGAGAAAAGGAGGAGGCGGCCGTAGCGCTCCGTGTTAACGGCTACGAGTGAGGCCTGACAGGTGGGCTCACGAAGGGCGCCCAGATTCGTGGAGTGCGGCTGCCATGTGCGGCCCATGTCACGCGTGACGTAGACGATTCGGCTGCCCTGACGTGCTTCGTTACGGGCGTTAATCATGATGGAACCGTCCTCCAGCTCTACCACTTGGCACTCAGAGGTGCTGTGGGGTACGCCGTTGCCGTATGTCCAGTTCTTGCCCCCATCCTCGGAGTAGCAGATGGTGCTCATGCACTGAGGATTAGCGCCGCGCTGCCAAATCTGGGCGGGGAATACGATGGTGCCGTTGCGCATGGTGATACCATTGCCGGGGCCGGCGAGAATGGTGGTCCACTCATCTTTCTTAATCTGGCGGGTCGGGTTCACGAAGTTGCGGGACCAAGTGCGGCCGCCGTCATCACTGTAGGTCATTTCCCATTGGCCGGTGGTCTTTTCGTCAAAGCCGGTGCTGGAGGTCCAGAGGGAGGCGCCTCCGCTCCAGTGGCAGACGAGGGACTGAATCCAGATGCGGCCCGTCTGGTCCTGAAGGATGCAGGGGTCACCACAGCCGTTGTTTACGCCGGGGCCTGCGTCCATTGCTACGGTGGGAGTGGTCCAAGTCTGACCGCCGTCTGTGGAGCGTACCACGGCTACGTCAATATCAGCGCAGAGGTCGCCTTCGTGGTTGTAACGAGCGTCAAAGCAGGCGACGAGTGTGCCGTCAGCCGTCTGAATCATGCCGGGAATACGGAAGGATACGCAGTCTCTATTGCCGCCATCGGGCTGGTTACTGACGGATTCGCCGGGCATGCCGAGCATGTAGCCGATGCGCTGAGTTACGGTATTATCAGAGCTGTACGTCTGGCCGCCGATAGTGGCCTTGATATTGCTGAAGCTGATGGTGCTGCCCACGAGGGAGCTATCGCTGGGGGTCACGTCTGCCCAGAGCCAAGTGGTGCCGCCGGGGAGGGGCTTATTGCAGGTGATGGTGACGGTGCCGTCAGCATTCGGGCGGGCCGTGCCGTAAACTTCACTGTTAAAGAATTCCATGCCTCTGTCATTGCCGGTGCGCAGGGTAACCTCGGCAATGCTGGAGGGGTTATCCACGCGGAAGGTGAGGCGTGTTACCTTCTTGGGGGATTCCGTGCCGGTGGCCTGTACGCGCACTGCGAATACGGGGTTGAACGGAGCGCGCTTCATGATGGGGTATACACCCGGGTTCACTACACCGGCCTCGCGGATGACCATCGGGCCCATGTGGACGTCCAAATCATCAATAAGAATGCCGCCGCCCTCAGCTGTATCCGCCTCAAAGCGCAGGCCCGTTGTACCGGCAGGCAGTTTTACGCGGGCTTTGCTGTAGCTGCCCACGCCACGGTTCGTGTCCGTCAGGAGTTTTATCTCACCCTCGGGAGTGATGGCAATGACGGTGAACTCATACGGCCCACGGCGCGTCCAGCGCTCGGCCCAGAACTCGCACAGCGTTTCACGGGTGAGGGGAGAGTCAAAGGTAATGGTGGCACGGCGATCCTGTCCACCCATCAGGCGAAGGGCATTGCGACCGCTACGGCCTTTGCCGCCGGTAATTTCTGCATGGCCGCGTTCGGCCGTCAGAGTGCCAACGGAGAGTGAGCCGTTGGTGATACCACCGGTGCTAAGCGAATCAAAGCTTTCTGTGGCTGCAGCCAAGCCACACAACATCAGCGAAAGAATGGTGTGTTTAAGCATAGTCTATATTTACCATATAGAATAAGGGTTTGCAAGAAAAAAGCGAAGCGGAATTTTGTTGCTTGCCATGGCTGAGCTTAAATGCTAGAATGGCAGTAGCTATGAATGATATGCTTAGCAGGAAAAGCGAGAAGAGGAGCAGCGCCGTGCAGGCTGTTATATTTCTGGGGGCTAGCTCGGTTTCCATGCTTGTGGCGGAAGAGGATGAGAGAGGGCTCCGTGTGCTGGATGTGCTCACTCAGCCCATGGCTCTGGCTGAGGATATTTTCCGCCTCGGTAATGTGTCTCGTGAAACGATGGATCGCTGTGTGAATATCATACGTGGTTACAATAGCCTGCTGGATGAGTACCGCCTCGGCGGTGTGGTGCAGGTGCGTTTACTTGCCACTAATGTGCTGTTGAATGTGCATAACATGGATAGCATTACGAACCGTCTGCTTACCATTTGCGGGCTGCAGTTGGAAGTGATGGACGATGGTGAAATGACGCGTTTGCTGTACGTGAGTATGCAGGAAATGCTCACGCACCATGCCGAGCTGGAGAAGAAGCGTGTGCTGGTGGTGCATGTGGGGCCCGGTAACACGCGCCTTTTGCTTTTTGACCGCGGCCGAATTACCTACTATGCTAGTTATCGCATGGGGGCTCATCGCACGGCAATGGCTGTGGGCGGTACGGAGCTGGGAGCGGCCTCCGGGATTGAGTGTTCCCTCATTCGTGAGCATATCCGTGGTGTGGTGGAGCAGATTCTGCATGATTCTGAAACTGCACTCCCGGGTGAACCTGATGCTTTCGTTATCTTTGGGCCTGATTTTCACCATATTTCCTCCCCGCTTACGGAAGGGGAGGCGCTCACGCTGGACGAGCTCGCCACGCTTGTGGATGAAATTGCCGCCATTCCTCTGCAGCAGCGCTGCGAGAAGTTTAATGAGGATTATGCCACGGTACAGGCATTGCTTCCGGCGGCTGTAACCTATCTGAGTTTGGCGCGTGAGTTCGAACCCGGGCGTATTCTTATGCCTCGCGAGGAGTATGCTTATGCCTTCCTGAGAAACCTTCTTCCCTCTCGCCGAGATGATCAGACTCTCGAGCATGAGGTGATTCATTTCGCCGTGCTACTGGCTAATCGTTACAAGGTGGACCGCGGGCACAGCCAGCAGGTGCGCAAGCTCTGTACCTCGCTCTTTGATCAGCTGCAGAGTCTGCACGGGCTTTCCCACCATGACCGCTTGCTGCTCACGGTAGCCTCCATTTTGCA
This sequence comes from Akkermansia sp., assembly GCA_017517385.1. Classification (GTDB taxonomy): domain Bacteria; phylum Verrucomicrobiota; class Verrucomicrobiia; order Verrucomicrobiales; family Akkermansiaceae; genus Akkermansia. The sequence goes on along the minus strand of JAFWZG010000034.1, from coordinate 8,597 downwards.
TGAAATCGGTACCTTCATCAGTCCCAAGAATCACCATAGGCACGGGCAGTACATCATCTTGAACTCTGAAATCTTCGGCCTCTCGCGTGAGGATGTGGAAATCATCGGTCTGCTGGCCCGCTATCACCGCCATGGCGCCCCGACTATGGATGAACACACCTATGCGGACTTGGAGCAGCCCACGCGCCTGCGCGTGCAGAAGCTTGCTGCACTTCTCCGCGTGGCGGATGCCATGGAGCGTGCTCACTCTCACCGTATTTCTACCTTTACGGTGCGCTTCTCGGCTCGCAAGCTGGAGTTGTTGGTGCATGGTGTGCATGACCTCACCATTGAGAACCTTGCGCTGCGTAGCAAGGCCGGGCTCTTTACGGAGATTTTCGGCTATGATGTGCAGTTGCTGCCAGCTCAGGACTAAGGAGAAAATCGATTTTTCTTGACTCTGCTCGTTATTACGTTATACTTTACATGAGAGGAATGGCATTTCTGCCAATGTATGTATGTTTAATCTGAGTCCCGAACCTTTTTGATGTTATGAAGAAGATATCACGAGTCCTGTTAACGAGTCTGATAGCCGCCGCCGGATGCGGTGTGCTGTATGCTCAGGCTCCTGCTACGCCTCAGACGGCTGTTTCCACACAGCCTGCTGCTGCACCCGCTGTGCAGCAGGTACTTACGCCTCGTCAGCAGCGCCGTGCTGCCCGTGCTGCTGCTCGTGCTGCTGCTCGCGCTGCCGCAGCTGAGCGAGCTGCTGAGCGTGCTGCCGCCATTCAGGATTTGACGGCGCGCAATATACGCTCGTCTCAGTATCCTGCTGCACTGCTTCAGGCTATTAATTCTGCTGATGAGGAATTGCTGGAGCTTTTGCTGAGTGCCGGAGTCAGTCCGGATGTGCGTGATTCCAATGGTGAATACGCTCTGCACTGGGCGGTGAAGACCTCTCAGCCCCACTTCGTGGATTTGCTGCTGGAGGCCGGGGCTGATATTGATGTCCGCAATCCCCGCACCCGCGCCACTGCGCTTCATCTTGCTGCTTGGAATGAGCGGCCTGAATGCCTGCGTCTGCTGTTGACGGAGGATGCAGACCCGGATGCTCAGGACGTGGCCGGCGAGACTCCGCTTCACCGCGCCATTAAGCTGGGCCGCACGGAGAACGTGCTGGCGCTGGTGGCTGCGGGAGCTGATGTGAAGCTTGCCAGCTACGAAGGATTGACCCCGCTCATGGCATCCCTGCGTGTGGGGAACAACGAGTGTGTGAATGCGTTGGTTGCCGCCGGAGCGGTGAATAACCTTGCCGCCGCCGCCATGGTGGGTGATATGTATGTGCTGAACTACTTTATTACGGCCGGGGTGAAGGTGAATGCCCGTACGGATATGGGTGAAACGCCTCTGCACTTTGCAGCGGAGTTTGGCCATGTGGACTGCCTGAAGGCCCTGATGGATGCTGGCGCTTGGATTCTTGCGAAAAACAGGCTGGGCTCCACGCCGATTCATGAAGCCGCCGCGGGTGGGCACTTGGATTGTGTGACTGCTTTGCGTGATAGAGGCGCTGATGTGAATGCCCGTGGTGCATATGGTACCACTCCTATCAGCCGTGCGGCTTCAGCCGGTCATGCTGATTGTGTGCAGTATCTTATTTCTGTAGGCGCTGATGTGAATGCCGCTGATGAGTATGGTGAAACGCCGCTTATCTGGGCAGCCTCGAACGGCCATGCGAACTGTGTGCGCCTGCTGTTGGCTGCCGGCGCAGATAAGGCTGCCATGGATCGTGCCGGAGAGACGGCTCTTCACTGTGCTCAGATGAAGGGGCATGCGGAGTGTGTGCGCCTTCTCCGATAAGCTATTCTTATACAGTATTTACAGAACGCCGGGTAGATTGCTCGGCGTTTTTTTCTTTCATGGGGGAAGATGCAATTTGGCGTTGCAAAGGAGGATGGGGTAGGGTATAATGCCCGCATACAAGAGAAGTTTACGACTATGCATACGCTTAGATATACGCCCATTCCCGCCGCTTTTTATGCGGACCGCCGTGATAAATTGGCTGCTCAGCTTCCTGCCGGAAGTCTGGTTATTATTCATGCGAATGACATTTATCCCACGAATGCGGATGGAACTCTGGCCCACCATCAGAATGCAAATCTTTTCTACCTGACCGGCATAGACCAAGAGGAGACGGTACTACTCATGCGAGTGATGGAGGATGGTAGCCATGAGGATACTCTTCTTCTGCGTGAGACGAATGAACATATTGTTATTTGGGAAGGGGCTCGCTTGAGCCGTGAAATGGCCACTCAGCTGAGTGGCGTGGAGGACGTGCGCTGGACGGATGAGTATAACGCTCTGCTGGCTGAGTGGGTGCCCTTCGCCGGGGAAATTTGGCTGGAGCAGGATAATCACCCCCGCCGTAACACCTACGTGCAGACCCGTAATGCCCGTATGGAGGCCGCTCTGCTTGCCGCTTATCCGGATGTAAAAGTGAAGTGCCTTTACGATGTCCTTGCTTCCATGCGTATGGTGAAGACTCCGGAAGAGATAGTGCAGCTGCGCGAGGCTTGCCGTATTACCGGCGAGGGTTTTGTGGAAGTGCTTTGCAGCATTCGTCCCGGTATGGGGGAGTGGGAAATGGAAGGCATGCTTAGCTCTGCTTACATTCGCCGCCGTGCCCGTAAGTTCTCCTTCCTGCCTATTATCGCCAGCGGTAAGGATACGTGCGTGCTTCACTATATCAGCAATCATAAGTGCTGTGAGGATGGGGACCTCATCCTCTTTGATATCGGCGCTGAGTATGGTGGTTACGCCGGGGATATGACCCGCACCGTGCCGGCTAATGGTAAGTATACCCCCCGTCAGAAGGCTGTGTATGAGGCATGTCTTGCTGTGCATTACTACGCCCGCGAAATCATGCGCCCGGGCCTGAAGAAGAGTGAGTATGAGCGCCTTGTGCGTGTGCGTATGGCGGAGGAGCTGGTAAAGCTGGGGTTGCTTACGCAGGAGGAAGTGGACGCTGCGCCTGAGAATCCGCTCTGCGTGCGTAAGTACTTCATGCATGGTACGTCACACCCGCTTGGTATTGATGTGCATGATGTCGGCCCTGCTGACCCCGTCTTTGCAGAAGGGCAGGTATGGACCATCGAGCCGGGCATTTACATTCCGGCGGAGAATATCGGTATCCGTATTGAGACGGATGTGCTCATCCATGCAGACTATACGGAAGACCTCATTCCGGATGCTCCTCTGGCAGTCGCGGATATTGAGGCCATGATGGCATGCTGAACACAGCTTCCGCTCATCAGAGAAGGACAGCTGATAAGCTGCCCTTAGTTATGGTGAAATCAATTATTAGTGGCGCTTGCGCAGTGTGTGTAAGCGCTGCTCCATTTTGGGGCGGAGGTTCTGTTCAATCCATGCATAAGCGGCCTCCAATCCATTGGATTTGAATATGCGGCCTATCTGTGCCTCTACGCCTGTGGCATTGCCTGTGAGGCGCAGGAAATCATTGCTGGTGAACTCAATGAAGAGTTTTCCATCTATTTGGCCGCGGAAGGAAAGAATCCACTCACGCACATACAGTGCTAGTATGGCGTCTCCCACCCAAGCTTGGGCGCGTGTTTTGGGGTCTAAATCCGGGGGAAGTGTGGACATGGTGAGTTGTATGGGCGGGAAGGATTAGGCGGAAAGAAGGCCGGGCGTGTCAATGCCATCGGTCGTGATAACAGGAGTGCTGTCTGTAGCCGGTGAGGCTGCAGGGGCGGCACTGGGGAACATTTCCTCCACGCGCTGCTGTACTTCGGCTTCGGCATCAGAGTTCCAGTAGCCGGTGTCCAGCTCGATGGCAATGCTGGAGTAGGGCAGGCGGGTGTTTGTGCGGATGAAGAGGAGGCGGTAGTCCTTAGCGGCCTGAGCAAGCTGCATATCGATTACTCTGCTGTTTACAGCATAGTGAAAGCGGCTCAGTAAGAGGTTTTCCAAGGTGTCTCGGTGCTTGGTGATGCCCGGTGCTCGGCTTTCAGGTACCGCGGAAAGCTCATGGCTTACCCATATGCGGGGCACGCAGGCTCCTTGCCTTTCCAGTAAATCAAGTACCTCTCGGAAAGTATCAATCGTGCTGGTCGGCACGTTGACGCATACTACGCTGGCTCCAGCGGGTAACGGATAGGCTGGCTCGGCTATTACGACCCAGTTCTTAGCACCCAGCTGCAGGAGGTTCGGCGCGATTCTGTTGCGCGCTACATCCACATCCTCCAGTATCTTTGGGCCAAGGGAGTGGCATGAAGAGAAAGCGGCGGCTGCCGTCAGAACGGCTGCCGCCTGAAGAAGGTATCTGTGGGTGCGTGATTTCACGGGCGCACTATCAGCCGCGGGCGCGGGGCTCGCGCTCGCTGGCGGTCAACACGCCCGGGCGGGTGGTGAAGGGGCCACCAGCTGTGGGGGCTTTCTCGGTGAAGGCCACGCCGGGCAGCTCGGTGGGCTTGCCGGCCACGGGGAAATCCTTGCGAAGTGGGTGGTACGGATAGCCATCCCACATCATGATGCGGCGTAAATCCGGGTGCCCTGCGAACTCGATGCCCATCAGGTCATACTGCTCGCGCTCCAGCCAGTTAGCTGAGCGCCAAATCGGTACGAGGCTCGGTACGGAGCATTCGGACTCGCTTACGGGGCAGCGCACCAGCAGGTTGGCGCCGGTTTCTGCCTGTGTGATGGTGTAGTTCACTTCAAAGCGGGGCTCTTCGCCCAGATTATCTACGGAAGATACGCAGGTGAGCATGTCAAAACCACAGCCTTCCTTGGCGTAGGTCATGACTTCCACCAAATCCTCGGCGGCGATGGTGAGGGTGATGTCGCCGCGGAACTCCTTGCGGCTTACCTGAGGGTAACGCTCGCAGATGCGGGCTGCGGCATCATTCTGAAGAGTGGTGAGATCTGCCATGGTACTTAGGTGTCCTTTTGTTATCTCTTTCTGGAAATCAGTCTGTTATGGGCATCTTGGCTGTGATGGTGCCAGCGTTCTGGGCCACGCGCGGCTCATGCGTCTTGAAGAAGCCCTTGAGCGGGTGCTCAGTGTCCATAATCTTCTCCTTGAGGGTCATGAGGCCCTGCAGGAGTGCTTCGGGGCGGGGAGGACAGCCGGAGATGTACACATCCACGGGTACAATTTTGTCTACACCCTGCAGCACAGAGTAGGAGCGGAACATGCCGCCGGAGCAAGCGCAAGCGCCGCAGGCGATGCACCACTTGGGCTCAGGCATCTGGTCCCAAATGCGGCGCACCAGCATGGCCATCTTGTAGGTGATGGTACCGCAGATGAACATGAAGTCTGCCTGGTGGGGAGTATAGCGGTTCACCTCAGAGCCAAAGCGGGAGATGTCATAGCGCGAGCAGGAGGAGGCCATGTATTCAATGGCGCAGCAGGAGGTGCCCATCGGCATGGGCCACAGGGAGTGCTGCTGCACCCAGTTAATAGCAGCCTCAGCGGTCGTGTAAAGGAAGCCGCCGTCGGCATCGGGGTCGCACATGTAATTCTGCTCGAGTTCCTGGAGATTGTCACTTGCCATAACGTATGGTACAGGGGGTGTGTCATGCTGCCCTGCTGGGGTAAGCATACCTTATTTTCTCTTTGCAGGCAAGCCAAATTTGCGTGCTGTGTGAACATTTATCGTGATTGTCATGCATACATATGCTGTGTTACTAAATAAATGCCCGAATAAATGCTTGACTCGCCTCTCATGGATAAGATAGAATACGGGGGTATGAATGCACGCACTCTCTGCTGGACCGCTTCTCTGATGGCGGTAGCTATGTCCGTGTCGGCCCCTGTCATGGCGCAGGAGTCCACGGGTGATCCTTTCCTTGATGCTATGCTGAGTGATCAGCAGGCCGCTGAAGAATCAGAAGCACAGCGATCTGCTGCTTCTGCCAGCCTGCGTGGGCCTGCTGCTAATCAGCAGGCGGAAGAAAGTGCAACTGCTGCTACTGAGGCTGCTGCTCAGACTTCTGCTGCTCGTCTTACTCGCCCCGGTGCTGATATGGTAGGTGTGAGCAATGAGGAAATGGAGCGTGAGTTCGGTGAGAATACAGCCGTATTTGCCAATGAGCATGTGTATGATGGGAAGCCTGTTCGTTCTGTGGGCATTCGTTATATTTCCGGGCGTCGCGTGCTGCCGGATAATCGCCTTCTGGACGTGGTGCAGACACGTGCCGGTTCCCGTTACAATGCTACTCGTATCAATGAAGATTTGGAGCGTTTGATTCGTAATGGCTTAGTGGATGGTGACGCCCGCGTGGCGGTGGAACCTTCCGGCAGTGGTGTGCGCGTGATTTTTGAAGTGCGTCCTGCCAGCGTGATGGGCGGTGTTGGCTTCACCGGCAATACCCGTTTTGATGATAATGAATTGCGTGAAGGGCTGATGGAGAACACGGAAGGTGTGGTGAAGCCCCATACAAGCACGGAGGTTCTCCGCTCCGGTACCGCGTTTAATGATCAGAGCTTGGCAGCTGCCCGCGCTCGTATTATTCAGATGTATCAGGAAGCCGGCTATCCGGATACGAAAGTTTCATGGCGCCACACGAATACTGCCCGTGAAGGGTACCATGATGTGGTGTTTGATATTCAGGAGGGCCGCGAGGTGCGCATGCAGAATATCGAGTTCGTGGGTAATACCGCCTTCGACAGCGAGCAGCTGCGCCAGGTGATGAAGACCCGCGAGCGTGGTCTCTTCACATGGATTACCCATTCCGGTCGAGTGGATCGCGAGCAGGTGGAAGATGACCTTGCTAAGATTGTGCGCCTGTACCGCAACTACGGCTATCTCCGTGCCCGTGTGGCCAAGGTGGAGTACTTTGACCGTGGCCGTGCGGATGGCCCGCAGAAGCTCACCATGCGTATCACGATGGAGGAAGGCCCCCGTTACCGTGTGCGTAACGTGGCTTTCTCCGGCATTAGCGTGTATAACTCCTCTGAGCTTATGCCCGGTATGAGCATGATTGGCGGTGACATTTACTCCTTGGAAAAGGTGGCGGATGACTCCACCATGATTCGCCGCTACTATGGTGCTAAGGGATATGCGGATGCTGATGTGCGCCCTGACATTAACGAAGTCGGCGTGGATGCTGAGGGTAACCGCCTAGTGGATATCAACTATGTGGTGGAAGAGGGGCAGCGCTATGCTGTTGGCCGTATCAATGTGCTGGGCAATACCAAGACTCAGGCGCACGTTATCCTTCGTGAGCTTCCGCTGAAACCCGGCCAGCCCCTGAACTCTGTGGATTTGGAGACTGCCCGTCGCCGCCTTCAGAACTTGAACTATTTCAGTAATGTGGAGGTGTCTCAGTCTGCCTCCGGTACTTCCGGATATCGCGATATTAACGTGAACGTGCAGGAGAAGCTGACCGGCAGCTTCAGTGTGGGTGTGGCATTCTCCTCCATTGAAAGTGTGTATCTGTACACCACCATTACTCAGTCCAACTTTGATATCCGCGGCTTTACCAACGGTACCTTCGTGGGTGGCGGCCAGCGCCTTTCCATCTCGGCTCGCTTGGGTACGGAAACACAGAGCGCCTCTGTTCACCTGCTGGAGCCCTGGTTCTTGGACCGCAAGATTTCATTGGGTAATGAGCTCTTCTACTCCCGCTCTACTTACATGAGTGATTACTATGAGCAGACGAATTACGGATACGCCGTGAACCTTCGCCGCGCTCTCAGTGATTTGACCAGCATTAAGGTGGAGTACCGCATTGAGCAGTTTAATCTGGACCCGGAGCCGGGTGCGCCTGTCTTCTTTGAGAAGAACAGTGGTGATTTTACCCGTAGTAACATCCGCGTGGCATATGAGTATGATTCCCGTGATGCTCAGATTACACCGCGTAAGGGTGGGCATTTGGAGGTGTTTGGTGCTTGGTCCGGCCCCGGTAGTACGGTGGAAACCATTAGCGGTGGTATCAACGGCTCCTACTACTACAATTCCTTCTGGGATTCCATCTTCAGCGTGAACTTCGGTGTGCAGACGATTGACACCGTGAATAGTGATGAGGAAGTACCGCTCTTCGAGCGTTGCTACCTTGGTGGCCCGAACAACCTGCGCGGCTTCCGCTATCGCGACGTAGGCCTTGTGGATGAGGCTATCGCCGGTGATGAAACGATGGGTGGTAAGACCTCCGCTTATGTGCAGTTGGAGGCTACGTTCCCGCTGGTGGATTCTCTGCGCTTTGCTGTGTTTGCGGATGCCGGTTTCGTGAATGCTGACAGCTGTGACTTCTCCACCTCCACATATTCAGCGGACGTAGGTGTTGGCCTGCGTTTGAACTTGCCGATGGGTCCCATTGCTGTGGACTATGCTATTCCGGTGAAGACCGGTGAGGCCATTGACCGCAGTGGCCAGTTCCAGTTCTATGTGGACTATAAGTACTAATTGTACCTGAACATATTATCAGAACATCCCCCCGGTTGCTGTAACCGGGGGGATGTTCGTTGTACGACCGACGCGATATGCGCACTGCGGTGAAAGTCCGCGTGGAGCCGCGATGATGCGGAATCCCAGACCTGAAGAACAACTGCGGGGAGGTAACGAACCGTGGGAAAGGAAGTTCGAGGGGAAATCCCGACT